>NZ_JAVRFJ010000053.1:0-70786 GCF_031845845.1 Streptomyces gottesmaniae | reverse complement strand
GTCACCGGAGTCGTCGGCATCCTGCGGGCGGGTGCCGGCTGGGGACCGCTGGACGCCACCCACCCCACCGCCCGGCACCGGGATCAGCTGTCCCGTACGGGAGTTCGCGTCCTGGTCTGCGACCCGGCGACCCGTCCGACGGCCACCACCCTGGACGGCGTCACCCTCGTCCCCGTCCCCCTGCCCGGCCCCGACTCCCCTCCGGGCCACGAACCCCCTGCCGCCCCCGAACTCGCGGCACCGCCCCCCTCCCCCGACGCCATCGCCTACGTCATCTTCACCTCCGGCTCGACGGGCCACCCCAAGGCCGTCCCCATCACCCACCGGTCGATGACGAACTACCTCGACTGGTCACTGGCGACCTTCGGCTACGGCCCCGGCGACCGGCTCGCCCAGACCGCGTCGGCCTGTTTCGACGCCTCCGTACGGCAGTTGCTGGCACCCCTGCTGGTCGGCGCGACCGTGCACACCCTCTCCCGCGGCCTGCTGCGCGACCCCGAGGCCCTGCTCGACCACGTCGTGGCGGACCGCATCACGGTCTGGAGCTCGGTCCCCACCCTGTGGGAACGCCTGCTCACGGCCGCCGAGGAGCACGCCCGCCGGAACGGCGGCACCGCCCCCGGCCTCTCCGCCCTGCGCTGGGTCCACGTGGGCGGCGAGGCCCTGTCGGCCGCCCACGTACGCCGCTGGTTCGACCTCCCGGGCACCGCCGGCCGGATCGCCAACCTCTACGGCCCCACCGAGACCACCATCAACGCCACCTGCCACATCATCGACACCCGCCCGGCGGACGACGTCCGCCACCTCCCCATCGGCCGCCCCATCACCGGTACGGAACTGACCGTCATCGGCGAGGACGGCCACGAGTGCGCCACCGGCGAACCCGGCGAACTCCTCATCGCCGGAACCGGACTCACCCCCGGCTACCTGGGCGATCCCCACCTCACCGCCGCCGCCTTCACCGAGCGGGACGGCCGCCGCTGGTACCGCAGCGGCGACCGCGTCCGCCGTAGGGCAGACGGGGTCCTGGAGTTCCTGGGCAGGCTCGACGACCAGGTCAAGGTCCGTGGTCACCGCGTGGAACTCGGCGAGATCGAGGCCGCCCTGCTCACCCACCCGGGCGTCTCCCGCGCGGCCGTACTGCTGCGCGACGGACGCCTGGAGGCGTACGTGGAGCCCAGGACCGGCACGCACCACCCAGGCGGGACCGCCGCCCCTCGCGGCCTCGACCCCCGCGAGGTACGCGGCTTCCTCTCCCGCACCCTCCCCCCGTACATGCTGCCCGCCCGCGTCCACTCCCTCCCGGCCCTCCCCCTGACCGGCACGGGCAAGATCGACCGCAACCGCCTCGCTCCCCGTGGCGAGACCACGCTCCCCGACCCCCGGCGCACCCCGCCGGCGACGCCCACCGAGCAGTTGCTGGCGCGCACCTGGTCCGCGCTGCTGGACCTGCCGGCGTCAGAGATCAGCCGCGAGGACGACTTCTTCACCCTCGGCGGCGACTCCATCACCGTGCTGGAACTGTTCGCGCGACTGCGCCACGAACGCCCCGCACTGCCTCGCCCGACCGCCCTCTACACCCACCGCACCCTGACGGCCCTGGCCACGGCCATCGACACCACCCCGGCCGAGGGCCACCAGACCGCTCACCAGACCACACCCACACCCCCACCCGCACCCTCATCCGCATCCGCATCCGCATCCGCATCCGCACACATCCCCACCTCCCCCCTCACGCCCTACCCCCTCACCCCCTCCCAACAGGGCTTCCTCCTCGCCGACACGCTCGCGTCGGGCACCGGCCCCAACCCCGCCTGGCTGGCCCGCTTCCGTATCCACGGCGCCCTGGACCCGGACCTGTTCCAACGGGCCGTCGACGTCCTCATGGCCCGGCATCCCATGCTCCGCACGGTCTTCCCGTCCGGTGCGCGCCCACCCGTGCAGCAGGAACTCCCCTCCTCGCTACGGCTTCCCGTCGAGACGGAGACCCTGGCCGACCCCGGCCTGGTGGAGGAACGGACGGCTGAGGAGGCGAGCCGCCGCTTCGAACCCTGGGCCTGGCCCCTGGTGCGCCTGCGCCTCTTCACGGTCGCGCCGGACGAACACGTCCTCCTCGTCCACGCCCACCACCTCATCGGCGACGGCTACAGCGCGGCCCTCCTGACGCGCGAACTGCTCACCGTGTACGGCCGTTTCGAACGCGGCCTCCCTCACGGCCTGGCCCCCCTCACCTCCACGTTCCGCGACCACGTCCTCCGCCGAACCGCACACGACCACCCTCCGGCCCCGGCACCGATGTGGGACCCGACGTCCGACGACTACCGCGCCCGCCACCACGCCCCGTACACCCCGCCCGTCCTCCGGGCCCACCCGGACGGGGACGCCCCCGCCTTCCACACCGCCACCGTCACCCTCGACGCCGACCGCACCCGGGCCCTGCGCCACCTCGCCCGGGCGGCGGGCACCACGCTCCACGCCCCCGTCCTCACCGCGTACCACCGCGCCCTCGCCACCCTCACCGGCCGCCGCGACCTGGTCCTCGGCCTGGCCGTGACCGGCAGGGAGGAGACCACCGACGACGCCCACCGTGTCTTCGGTCCGTTCGCCGAGGCGGTGGCGCTGCGCCCGGTGCCACCGGCCGACAGCGCCCTCCCCGCCCCGGCTTTCGACGACGACCTCCGCCGTATCGCCGCCGAGACGATCGCGGCCCGCGCCGCCGGCCCCCTGGACCTCCGTATGCCCCAAGGGCTGCCCCGTACCGCCCAGTTCTTCTTCACGTTCCTCGACTTCGGCTCCCTCGGCGCACCCCCCGACACCACGCTGTCGCTCCGGGCCGACGACAGCGACACCGAACTCGCCCCGCCACCGGTGGGCACCGACGTCTTCCTGGCCGTACGCCCCGCCCCGGACGGCGAGGGCCTGAGCATCACGGCGCGCGCGTCGTCGAAGGCCGTGACCGCCGACCAACTCATCGGCTTCACAAGGGAGTTGCGCGGAGAACTGGAAGAACCCCGCCGCGACCACGCCGGCCTCGACGCCGACCTCGACGCGGCCCTCATCGGCTACCTCCCGGCCCCGCACCACCTGGCCGCCTTCGCCGGTCTGCCCGCGCACGCGGTCCCGAGCCGCGCACAACTGCGCGCCCTCCTCTTCCCGGACGGCCGCCCCAGAGTCCTGGAGAGCGTCACCACCCCCCTCGGCAGATCCGGTTTCGTCTCACTCCCCCTCTTCGCGGACGAACTGACCGGCCCACTCCCCACCGACCTGGACCCGAGCACCCTGCCCGCCCTGACCGCCCGCGCCGTGGACCACGCCGCGTCCCTCGGCGCCCGCTGCGTCTCCCTGGCCGGCATGATCCCGTCCCTCACCGGCTACGGCTACGACGTCCTCCGGGAACTCTCGGCGACACCCGCGCCCCGGACCACCTCGACCACCCTCACCACCGGCCACGCGGCCACCACCGTCGCCGTGGTGAAAACCGTCCGGGCCGCCCTCGGGGCAACCGACCGGGACCTGAGCGAGCTGACCCTCGCCGTCGTCGGCCTCGGGTCCATCGGCACGTCGTCCCTGCGTCTGCTGCTCTCCCTCAGCCCCCACCCGCCGGCCCGCCTCCTGCTCTGCGACGTCCCCGGCAGCGCCCCCCGCCTCCACCACCTGGCGGCGGAGCTGTCGGCCGAGCACCCCACGACGGCCGTACGGGTCGTCGGGTCCACCGACCCCCGAACCCTCCCCGCCGAGGTCTACGAGACGTCCGACCTCATCGTCACCGCGGTCAGCGGCGGCCCGACGGCCCTGCTGGACGTGGACCGGCTGCGCCCGGGCACGATCGTCGTGGACGACTCCTTCCCGCACTGCTTCGACACCGCGCGGGCCTTGGAGCGGATGAGGCGCGAGCGGGACGTACTGATCGTGGGAGGCGGCCTGCTGGCCCTCGACTCCACCGAGACCCACCTGTCCCCGGATCTCCCGGCCGCCGCCCTCACCGGCCACGCCACCGCCCGCAGCCAGCACCACCTCGCGCTCCACCTCCCCGACACCCTCGCCTCCTGCCGCCTGGAGTCCCTCCTCCACGCCCATCTCGCCCGCTCCGCCCCCGACGGCACCTCGGACCCCCGCGCGGAAATCCCCCTGATCCACGGCCTCGTCGACCTCCCCCGCGCCCTCGCCCACTGGCACGCCGCCGAAGCCGCCGGAGTCCGCCCGGCGCCCCTCCACCTCCTCGACCACACCGTCCCACCGGAGGCCCTGGTGGCTCTGCCACCGCCACCCTCAGGACGTGAGCACGCGGGCCGACCGGGTGGGGCGCCCGAGGCGGGCCAAGCCACCGGGTGAGCACAGGGCACTGACCGGTGCTCCGGCCGACGCCGACAGCGCGGCCGCGGCCACCTGGCCCCCACCCAGATGCTGGATTGCTTGACTTAAGTAAGTTCATCTGATTGCCTAAGTCAAGCAATCGGGATCCCTCGAACCGGGGGGTCGACCCAGCAAAATGCCCGCCTGACGCCCTTCCCGCCCTGCTCGCCCCACCCAGTTCTCCCGACGGAGGCCCTGCCATGTCCCATGCCCATCCCCGACCCGCCGACGCGGGGGCCGGTACCCCCTCGCGGCCGAACGCCGTGGTGGCGGTGCTGGCGCTGGCCGGGATCGTCGTCGCGCTGATGCAGACGCTGGTCATCCCGATCGTGCCGGAGCTGCCGAGACTGCTGGACGCGCCGGCGTCCGACACCGCCTGGGCGGTGACCGCCACCCTGCTCGCCGCGGCCGTGGCCACGCCGGTCGTGGGACGGCTCGGCGACATGTTCGGCAAGCGGCGGATGCTGCTGCTCAGCATCGTCCTGCTGGTCTCCGGCTCGGTGGTCTGCGCCCTGGCCGACTCGCTCGTCCCGATGATCATCGGCCGGGGTCTGCAGGGGCTGGCCGCCGCCGTCATCCCGCTCGGCATCAGCATCATGCGGGACGTGCTGCCCGCCGAGCGGCTCGCCGGGTCGACCGCGCTGATGAGCGCCTCGCTGGGTGTCGGGGGCGCCCTCGGGCTGCCCGCCGCCGCGTTCATCGCGGACAACTGGAACTGGCACCTGCTCTTCTGGACCTCCGCCGCCCTGGGCGTCCTGTCGTTCCTGCTGGTCCTGACCGTCGTACCGGAGTCGAAGGTGCGCACCGGCGGCCGTTTCGACCTCGTCGGGTCACTCGGACTGTCCGCCGGGCTGGTCTCCCTGCTGCTGGCGGTGTCCAAGGGCGGCGACTGGGGCTGGACGAGCGGGACGACGCTGGGCCTGTTCGCCGCGGCCGTCGTGATCCTCGCGTCGTGGGGCTTCTACGAGCTGCGGGCGAGGCAGCCGCTGGTCGATCTGCGGACCACGGCGCGCCCCCAGGTGCTGTTCACCAACCTGGCCTCGGTGGCGCTCGGCTTCTCGATGTTCGCCATGTCGCTGGTCCTGCCGCAGCTGCTCCAGCTGCCCGAGCAGACCGGGTACGGCCTCGGCAAGTCCATGATGACCGTCGGTCTGGTGCTGGCGCCGCAGGGTCTGGTCATGATGGTGATGTCCGCCGTGTCCGCGGGACTCACCAAGGCCAAGGGTCCGAAGGTGACGCTGATGGCCGGCGCGCTGATCGTCGCCGCCGGGTACGGCCTCAACATCGTCCTGATGAGCGAGGTCTGGCACCTCGTGCTCGTCTCCTGCGTCATCGGCGGCGGCATCGGCTTCACCTACGGCGCGATGCCCGCGCTGATCATGGGTGCGGTGCCGGAGTCCGAGACGGCCGCCGCCAACAGCCTGAACACGCTGATGCGTTCGCTCGGCACGTCGTTCGCCAGTGCCCTCGCCGGTGTCATCCTCGCCCAGATGACCACCGACTTCGGCGGCTACGCCCTCCCCTCCGAGAACGGCTTCAAGGTCGTCATGGCCATCGGAGCGGGCGCCGCGCTCCTCGCCTTCCTCCTCGCCTCCTTCATCCCGAAGCGCCGTGCGGAGGGCGCGCGTGCGGAGGGCGCGCGTGCCGGCGCCGGAGGACCGGTGGAGCGGGCGGGGGACGCCGGAGCGGCGGTCAAGGCGTGAGCACCGCGCACGGCTCCTCGTAGGACGACGAAACCCCCAGGTCCGGGTGGGCCTGGGGGTTCGTGCCGTCGTGAGCGGGCCGGCCGCTGTTACTTGGCGTTGATCAGGTCGTGCGGCGGGACCTGGACCGTGCGGGCCCCTTCCGTGCCGCCGAGGATCACCTTGCGGAGAGCGATGTTGTTCTTGTGGTTGGTCTCCTGGAGACGGTTCTCCGGGTTGGCGATGACCTGGATGTAGTACGTGCCGTTCGGCAGGTCGGTGATGTCGAAGGACTGGCCGGGACGGTACTGGGTGTACGTGTCGCCGGAGCCGACGTCGAGGACCTCACGGACGGAGATGGCGTCCTGCGAACCGCACGCGGTGGACAGGTCGGTGTTCTCCGGGTGCCAGTTGGCGTTCTTGACCGTGTAGTCGATGGCGTCGGTGTTGGCCAGGCAGAACGCCTCCTTGCCGGAGCGCACCTCCTTGGTCTGGTCCTCGCTGAGCAGGCGGTAGCTGGCGAAGTCCGTGAAGTGCCAGTGCTCGTGGCCCTCGCGCGGGTCCCACTCCATGGTGCCGGTGGGGGTGTAGCCGACCTGCTTGCCGTTCGCGTCGTAGAAGTACTGGTACGCGTCCATCAGGTCGGCCCCCGGCTTGCGGAAGCCGTCGACGACGAGGGGCGCGGGGCCCGCGTTCCAGACGTTGGCGCTGAAGGCGAGGTAGTCCTTGCCGGCCACGTCGCCGTCCTCGCCGTCGGTGATGGCGATGTCCCAGGCGGGCAGCGACCGCAGGTCCGGCTTGGGAACGTTCGCCGGGGCGCCCGCCTTGCCGGTGGGGCGCTTGGGAGCGGCCTGCAGCGCGGGCGCGATGCGGGAGCCGTCGGTGTGGCCCTTGCCGTCGCCCAGGTGGTTCGCCAGGCCCCGGTCCTGAAGGGCGTAGGAGATCTCGGGCGGCGTCGGGGCGTCGGCGCCGCGCGGGCCGTAGTGGTGGTTGTCCGGGGCCGACTGTCCGGCCGGGGCGGACTGCGCGGCGTGACCGCCGCCGTGACCGCCGCCATGGCCGCCGTGGTGCGCGGAGGACGACGAGGACTTCGAGGGCGCCAGGCCCTCGGCGCCGCCCTCACCGCCCTCCTCGGAGCGCTCCTCCCGCACCGTCACCTTGATGGTCGGCCGGTCGTCGGGGATGCCGAACAGGTCGCGGTACTTCTTCGCGACGCCGACCTGGGCGGTGTACTCACCGGCCGGCAGGTCCACCATCCGGTCGTAGTCCCAGTTGGTGGTGTTGGTGGCCCAGCCCTTCTCGACACCCCACACCGAGCCGAGCGTCCACGGATTGGTGGAGCAGCTCTGCGGATAGTGGTTCGTGGCGGGGGCGTCCGGGCGGATCCGGCCCGAGGCGTTGTTGGGGCAGAAGTTCCCCTCGCTCTTCACGACCTCCTCCCCGGCCGCGTTCTTGACCGAGACCTCCAGGAAGCCCTTCAGCCCGGAGAAGTCGTCGACGGTCCCCGTCGGCAGTGTCTTCGTCTTGGTCTTCTTGCCGTCGCGCAGGATCTGCTTGGCGATGATCGGGTCCTTGTACGACTTCCGCGTCACCTGGAACTCCAGGGGCGCGTTGTCGACCGAGAGGTAGGTCCCGAGCTGGAGGCTGACGCCGTTGTCCCACTCGTAGCGGGTGAGCGTCACGGAGTTCGACGCGGCGATCAGCTTGAGCTGCGGCTTCCCGGGCGTCGCGGCGGGCGCGGCACCGGCGCCGGGGGCGGCTCCGGCCACGGCGGCGACCACGGTGAGCGACGCGAGGGCGGCGAGGCCCGGGCGCTTCAGGCGACGGCGGCGGTCCTTGCCCCCGGTCGGCGTGGCCGAACTCGCCGCATCGGTCGGGCCGGTCGGGCTGGAGGGGCTGGTCATCTGGCTGGTCATCGGTTCCTCGTCTGCGAGTGCCCTGGTCAGGGGCATCGGACTGGACAGCCCACGGACGACGGCCGATCCACGGCCGGCCTCGCGGATGCACCCCCACGCACCCCCGGCCGACCCGTCTCGACCCGCTCATCCTGTGAGCAACCTGAGAGATTGGTAAATGACGTGCCCGGGTTGCCTGTTGAGCGGGAATTCAACGAAAGGTGTGGCGAGCACGGCTCAAACACACGCCCGCACATCCCTGCGGAACCGGTTCCAAGTCCCCGGCGAATCCGCTCAGGAGCATCACACAGCCTGCACACAGCCCTGAGAATGGCTCGTTAGCGTTGCTGACCGCTCGATCCGCTCGATCCCACGTGCGAACGTGATGTGACCGGGCCGCGGCCCGGCGGGTCGACGGCATGCCAACACAGGAAGACCTCGATGGACTACTGCTCCTCATGTCGCCGACATCTCAACGGCGCCCTCGTGTGCCCGGGTTGCGGCGCCTACGCGCCCGACATAGCCCCGGCCACGGTCGACAGCCGCGTCGACCCGTCCCGGCCCATCGGGACGACGACCGCGCCGCTGATGATCCCGATGCCGCCGACGACACCGTCGGCACCGATGCTGCCGGCGCCGACGTGGGAGTACGGGGCGACGGACGAGGGGTGGCACGGCGGGGCGCCGACGGACGGGTACGGGACGGACGGGTACGAGACGGGCGAATACGGGACGGACGGGTTCACGGAGGACGGGTTCGCGGAGGACGAGGCGCTGGGGAGCGCGGCCCCGTTCGCGCGGGCTTCCGGCATCGACGGCGTGGACGGTGTGGACGGCGACCGGCCCGCTGACCCGGACGGCGTACGCGACGTGGACGACGTCGACGACGCCGACGGGGTGGACGTCGAGGGTGTTCCCGTGGCGCCGCGGGGGCGGGCCGCGCGGCGGCGTCAGTTGGCGCGGTGGAAGAAGAACCAGCGCCGGGCCGTCGTCGCGACCGCCGTGGCGCTGGTCGGCGGCGGTCTGACCGTCATGAGCATGGACCGGCAGTCCACCGACCGCACCCAGGCGGCCACGGCCCCCGACGCCGAGAGCCTCGGCGCCGTCGAGGAACAGGGCTCGCAGGGCGGCCGTACGCCGACCACGGAGACCGACGACGTCCGGCGCACCCCGGACGCCTCCACCCCGTGGACGCCGTCCGGCGATCCCGCACGCGACCGCGCCACCGCGAACCGGTCGAGCTCCCGCGCCGAGCAGCTCAATTCCCCCCGTACGGACTCGGCCACGCCGTCGGTTCAAGGGGCGCGGACCGGCTCCTCCGACGCCGGCAGGTCGGCCGCCGACGACACCGCCGCCGCCCCGTCGGACGGCACGACCACGCCGCCGGCCGCGGACGACTCGGGCTCCTCGTCGGACGCGGGCACCGGGTCGGGAGCGGGAACGGGCTCCGGCACGGACAACGGGTCGGGCAACGGGTCGGAAGCGGGAAGCGGCTCGGACACAGGATCGGGCTCGGGCTCGGGCTCGGGCTCAGGTTCCGGTTCGGACACGGGCGCGTCGGACGGTTCGAGCTCCGACACGGCGACGACATCCCCTTCGGGCCTCTGCCTGCTCGGGATCGTGTGCGTGAACTGACGCACGCACGCCCCACACGCACGCCCCACACACGCGCCCGGAGGGCTGACCGCTGTCAGGCGGTCAGCCCTCGGCCATCGGGCGTGGCCAGGAACGTCCGCTGACACGTTCGATGTCGGTGTTGAACTGCTCCAGGTCGGCGACGAAGCGCCGGAGGCGTTCGGCGGGCCAGTCGGCGATGACGCCGGTGAGACCGGTGACGAACTCCTCGCGCTGCGCGGCGAGGCGCGCCGACCCCTCGTCGGTGATCCGGAACTTGCGGGCCACTCCCCCGTCGGGGTCGAGGGTCCGCTCCACCAGCCCCTCCCGCAGGAGCGCCGAGGTCTGCCGGGTGAACGTGGACGCGTTGAACCCGAACGCCTCCACGAAGTCCGGGATGGACATGGGCCCTTGGGCCTCAAGCCGGGTGAGCAGAACGTAGGCGCTGCGGTCCAGGGCGCCGCCGTCGCGGACGCCACGGGGCGTCGACGTCTCGCGGTTCCGCGTCAGGATCAGCAGCTCCCGCTCGATGCGCTCCCCCGCCCGGGGAGGTGCTGCCGGGCGGCACCACGGTGTTCTGCGGGATGTCCTCCGCCAACCGGGACGACCGGGTCTTCGCCTCACCCGACGAGATGGACCTGACCCGCAGCCCCAACCCCCACCTCACGTTCGGCGCCGGCCCCCACTCCTGCCTCGGCCAGGCCCTCGCGCGCACCGAACTGCAGGTCGTCCTCGAAGTCCTCCTCCGCAAACTCCCGACCCTCGAACTCGCCGTTCCGGTGGAGGAGTTGCGCAAGGTCGAAGGCCTCCTGGTCGGCGGCCTGCGCGAGGTGCCGGTCCACTGGTGACGGAGGTCTCCCAGGAGGTGTCCCGATGAAGATCCACGTCGACGAGACGAAATGCTGTGGGGCGGGCCAGTGCGTCCTCATCGCCCCCGAGGTGTTCGACCAACGCGACGAGGACGGCATCGTCACCCTGCTCGATCCGTCGCCCCCCGCATCTCACCACGCGTCCGCCCACGAGGCGGCGGCGGTCTGCCCGACGGCGGCGATCACCCTCGACGAGGGGGAAGACGAGAAGCAGTAGCTGCTCAGGAAGACGGCGTCGACGTGGGGGCACAGCTCGGGAAGTGCCAGCGCAGCGTCGCGTTCCCCACCCCGCCCCGGCCGCCATCCCACTCCTCCCCACTGCCCGGCCACCACACCCCGGCGCGGAATCCCCGACACCGGCCCCACGCACCTATACGGCTGCGGTGGGGGCCCGGCGGGGAGCCGGGCGGTCCAGGTGCACCACGACGGAGGCGTAGAAGCGGTGCACGGCGTCGTCGACGCTGCGGATGAAACCGGATTCGGCGTTGCCACGGGTACTGCCCATGCTCTTGAAGAGGGAAAGCCGAAAGCCGGTGATCTGCGCGCCGTTCGCAGGGAGCAGGTCCGCCGGTTCCGGACGGAGCCGCTCCAGCGTGCCCCGGGGGCCGCCGGTCTCGCCCTCGACGAGAGTCTCGACATGGAGGTCCGCCGGCGCCTCGGCCAGCCGCTTGACCAGTCGCTTCGCCCAGTTCAGCGGGTAGCCCTGCTCGGGCGCCGGGATCTCGATGGACGTACGCAGCTTGCCCGTCCGTAGATCGGCACTGAGCGCGAGGACCCCAGGTGTGCCCTCAATCCGCAGTTCCGATCGCAACGTCCCCTGAAGGCATAGCTCGTCGGCCATCTGCGCGCGCCTAGCCCCAGGATCCGTGCCGCGCCTGGCACGGCGGACCGGGAGCACTTTCTGCCCGAGTTCTCCGCCGAGCCCCAGGCAGACCTGCCGAATCAGCCGTTCCCAGCTCTCGACGACCTCCAGCGTGCGCGGGTCGCCCTGGCAGAGCGTCTCGTCGTCGATGCCGTTGCGTACGGGGACCCAGGCCGCGCCCATGTTCTGGAAGCCGTGGCAGCCGGAGTTCTCGTGCTGGAGGTAGTGGAGAAGTTCCTGAAGGAGCCAGGCGTGCGCACTGTTTCCGACGCCCTCGTGCCGGATGAGCATCTGCGCCTGGTGGGTGACCTCGGCCCAGGACAGATGCCAGAAGGCCACCTTGTGCTTGCGTCGGCCGTCGACCTTGACGTCGACGAGCGGACGGCCCTCCAGGGCAACATCGTTGGACAGGGTGATCACGGCCTCGTAGCCACGGCGTGCGGCGATGTCCATGTACGCCTGCACCTGCTCGGACCTGAGGGCGTTGCCGTTGGTCTTGGTCTCCACCAGCGCCGTCCACAGCTTGCCGGCCCGCTCGACCCGGATCACCCCGTCCGGGCGCCTCGGCGTCTCCCCGTGCGGCAGAGAGACCTCCGTGAACGTCTCCATCCGGCCCGCCGGAGCCCCGAACGCGGCGGTCAGCCTCCTGCCGAACTCCGGCACCTGCGCCATCACCGACAGCAGCACCGAGGTGGCCCGCATCTCCCGGTCGCGGTCACTCTTCAACGCGGAGACCGGGAAGAGCCGGGCCGCCTTCCAGGACTCGTTCTCCGCGAGTGACTTCCGCACGGCCTTGGGCAGCGTGACCTTCTTCTTGGCCGTACGGGGCCGTGCGGACGCCTTCTTGGGTTCCGAGGACGCCGTCGGCGCCGCCGACTCGGTGTCCTCGCCCGGCTGCCTCGGCGCGGGGACGGCGGGGAGGCCCACTGCCGCCAGCGGTTCCCTCTCCACCGGCATGACCGGAGGCGTCGTGCCCACCGCTTTCGCCCCGGCCGCGTCGCCTGCGTCGTCGCCGACAGTGGCGTGGTCGCTCGTGTCGTCGTCACCCGCGTCGTCGTCGATGTCGACCCCGAAGTCCGTCGCCAGACCGGCCAGACCGCTGTCGTAGCCCTGGCCGACGGCCCTGAACTTCCACTCGCCCGCCCGTCGGTACAACTCACCGAAGATGAACGCGCTCACCGATCCGGCGTCGTCGATCGCGAACCGGAGCAGTCCCTCGCCGGAGCCGTCGGCCAAGGTCATCCGCAGGTCCTCGAGTTCGCCGAAGTGTGCGTCCTCGTACCGGCTCGCGGCGACGACGATGCGCTCGACGTCGTCCGGGATCGCCGTCAGGTCGAAGACGATCTGGTCCTCGCTGCCCTCCCCGGCGGGCTTCTTGCCGAGGAGCTGCACGCTGCCGTCGGCGGCCACCGGGTTGTTGTAGAAGTAGAAGTCGCTGTCTCCGCGCACCTTTCCGTGCTCACCCAACAGCATCACCGAGACGTCCGCGTCGCCCTCACCGGTCGAACTGGCCCATCCCAGCGTCACGCTCACCGAGTCGACGTTGTCGCTCAACGCCGCCAACCCCACGTTGGCGCCCTTGACCATCTCGTGCATCAAACCCCCCAATCCCCGCACACGGGCGTGCCGGGCCCCCTGCGCCCGTCACCCACTCCCCATGTGACATGCCACACATTCAGCGCAGGCGAAACTCTAGTGCGCCACGCGCCGACATACGCCGATCCGTCGGAAACCGTCCCTTGCGAGGCCCCGGTGGTCTTGCCCCGCACACACCGGGAGAAGCTTTCTCCGAAGTCGTTGCCCCCCCAACTCCCAAGGAGACGACCGGACATGACGAAGAGACTGGCGCGGCGAGCGGTCCTGGGTGGCGGGATGGCGGGCGGGCTGGCCCTTGCCGGGCTCGGGGGCGGGAGTGCCCGGGCCGCCGGGGGCGGGGAGTCGCGGCGGGCCGGCGGGGTGGGTGGCGAGGTGTATGTGCCGGTCGTGGCCGGGGCCGGGGGCGGGCCCGTCGGTAGTGATCGGGTGCATGTGCTGAAGGTGGGGCCGCGGGACGCGGAGACCGTCGTGGTGCTGGTGCCCGGCATGTTCGGGGCGGCCAACGGCTTTCGGCTGATGGCCCGGGATCTGGTGGCCTCGGTGCCCGGGGTGCAGGTGTGGGCCCTCGACCGGCGGGAGGAGAACCTCGCCGACCGGACCGGGTTCGGGAGCGGCGCGGCCGACCCCGTGGGCTACTACCTCGACGGGCGGTACCGGTCCCTGGAGCCCGCCTCCGCCGGGTACGTCGGGCGATGGGGGCTGGAGCGGGCCCTCGACGACCTGCGGTGTGTCGTGCTCGCCGCTCGTGCGGGTGGGCGGCGGCGGGTCGTGCTCGGCGGGCATTCCTGGGGGGCGACCAGTGCGCTGGCGTACGCGGCCTGGGACTTCGACGGGCGGCCCGGGTACCGGGATCTCGCGGGGCTCGCGGTCCTCGACGGGGGCGTGCGCGGCGCGTTCGAGGGGACCGGAACGCCCGTGCAGGACTCGCCGGAGGAGGTGCGGGAGCGGCTCGCGGCGATCGCCGGCGGGCGGGTCCTCGACATGACCCTCAGCGGCGTCGGGCTGGGCGACCGGGCCGAGAGCACACAGATCTGGTACCAGCTCGCCGGGTGGTACGCCCATCACGACCCCGATGGCCGGTCCGTCCTCCAGGACCGGGTGCCGGCCGCGCTGCGGGTGCCGTTCCCGGTGACCAACGCCGCGCTGCTCGGCAGCTTCGTCGACGCCGGCTTCGGCTGGCCGAACGACATCAGCGTCCACTCCGGGCGCCTCGCCCCCGCAGGGGACGGCGAGGGCGTACGGGGGTGGGTCGACGACGGGATCACGCCGATCGGGCGGGTCGCGCAGGCGTACGCGGGGCCCGTGCCCGGGGTGTGGGAGTGGTACTGGCCGGCCCGTCTCTCCGTCGACCTGGACGTGAGCGACGCCTACGCCGACACCGATCTCGCCCGCACCCTCGGACTGCGCCTGCGCCACGCCGCCGGCCTCGACATACCCCTCTACGCCTTCCAGACCAGCTACTCCAAGGGCACCGTCGTGGAGAGCGCCCGCCGCGTCGTCGCCGAGTCCCGCGTCCCGTACGCCGCCTACGAGTCCGACGACGGCATGAACCACCTCGACCCGCTCTTCGCCGCCACGGCCCACAACACGGCCACGCGCACGCTGGCGGAGTTCCTGCGGAGGGTGGCGGGGAGCACCGGGGCCCGGTGACCTCCGGACCGGCTCGCCGTGGACGCTCATCCCTTGTCCGTAGGGCGAGTTGGCGCGGTGGCGAGGCCGTCGGGTGGCGATCCCTTGGGACGTGAGGACGGCCTTGGGGTGAAGCCCGGCCTCGGTTCAGTCCCCCGAGAGGGCCCGGCGGGAGCCACCCGGCTCCCGCCGGTGGCCGAGGCGACCGGAGCCGACGTGGCGGACGGAGCCCCGGAGGCTGAGACGCCGCCGCCCCGGGCCTCCCCGGCCCCGGCCCCGACCCGGGCCCAGCCGGCCCCGGGCAGGAGTCTCAGACGTAGACGATCGGGCAGCCGCGGCGTATCGAATGCTGGGCGGCGCGCAGGTACAGGGCCACGTAGAAGGCCATGTCGAGGTCCTCGGCCCACGGCCCCGGCCGGGTCGCGGCCAGTGTCTTCGCCGCTCCCTCCAGGAACCACAGGGTCAGGTCGAGGTTGTCGCACGTCGCCGGGACCTCGGCCGTCGGCAGCGCGACAGCCGCCGCGAGCCGCTCCGCGAGCGCCAGCACCTGGGGAGCGCCGGCGACCATGGTCTCCTCCGTATAGGCCGACCCGACGCCCTCCAGCCGGATGTCCTCCTCCAGCGACAGCGGCACCAGCACCGTCCAGCCGCACAGGGTCTCCAGCTCCTCGCGCGTGAGGTGGGTCTCGCACAGCCTGACGAACCCGTCCATCGGCGGGACGAGTTTCTCCTCGAAGGCCAGCCCCGCGCCACGGACGAGGGGAGCGTGCGCGGGCGTCGCCGCGGGCACCGACTCGTAGGCCGGCAGCCCTCGCCGCCTCAGTTCCTCGTTCAGCGCCGAGGCGACACGCCCCCGGCCCTCCTCGTCGTCCTCACCGTCGCCCTCCCCCTCACCGAACCATTCCTCCGCGCCGACGCTCACCAGATAGATGCCCATGGCCGGAACGTAGCGCGCACCACTGACACGGCAGAGGTGTAGCGGGCTACACCTCCGATACGGGAGAGCACTCCCTCGTGGCGAAGCCCGACGAACGAGATCGTTGAGACACGAGGTCACATCGGCCTCACCACCTCGTTCCGACACCTCACCTCCCCTCCCGGAAGGAAGCCCCCATGAAGGCCCTGCTCGCCTCCAAGCCCGTCCTGTGGTTCCTGTTCCTGTTCAACCTCGCCGTCGCCGCGGTCGCCCCCTTCGTCGTCGACGGCTCCCAGGGCGTGGCCACGGCGATCGGCATGGGTGTCGTCTCGCTCGGCGCGGGTGTCAGCCTGCTGCGCGGCCGGGGACAGCGACAGCGCGCCTGACCGGCGGTGGGTGGGGACGTCTCCGGCGGGCGAGCACATCGTCGTCGCGTCCCCTCGGCCCCGGCCTGCGGGATGGCCCCCGGACGCGCTGCTCGACGCAACCAATCCCCGCGCACAGGCGTCCCCTCCGTCGCGGCTCGTCGCGGCTCGTCACGGCGCGTCGCGCAGAAATCGCCGTCCTCGGCTCCCACCCAAGAGAGCGAGCAAAGACCGTGCTCATACTCATCCTGTCCGTCGTCCTCCTCCTCGCCCTCGGCGGCATCGTCTGCATCTACTGGACGGCGCGAGGCGACGCCCCCCGCTGGGCGCGCGGTGTGGCGAGGACGACCGACGTCGCGAGCGACGTACTGCTCCACGCGAACAAGTCTTCCAAATCCCAGAACGACACGGACAACGACTGAGGTACCGCGGTCCGCTCGTAGTACGCGTCCAGGGATGCGGAGGGGGAGCGCGTGGGTGATCATCGGGGTGCCCGGGGTGCCCGGGGTGTCCGGGGTGGCGGGGCGAGTGGTGCGGCGCATCAAATTGCCCACTTCATGACGGAGTTGTCGGCGGGGGAGCCCGGGCGGCGGGCCGCCGCCGTCAAGGGGCTCGGGCGGGTCGGCCGGTGGGCTTCCGCCGAGCACGGGGACGTCGTCGCCGGGGTGGGTTCGGCCGTCGTCCGCATGGCCGGGGATTCCGATGCCCTGGTGCGGGCCGCGGTGGCGGACGCGCTCGGGTGGCTGGGGCCGCTGGGCGGTGACGACGCCGGCACCGTGGTCGTGGAGCTGATGGCGGACGCGGACACACGCGTGCGGCGGCGGGCGTCACTCGCGGCCGAACGGCTGGCACTGACCGGGCCGGACGTCACGGAGGCGTTCCGGCGTCTGCTGGACGACGCCGACTGGCATCTGCGGCTGAACGGGCTGCTCGGGGTGAGCGGCAGGGGCGGCAGCGTCGAACCAGCCGTGCTCGTACGGCTGTTGGGGGACACCCAGTCGTACGTCTGGGGTCCCGCGCGGCTCGCTCTCTTCTCTTCCCTGGGCCGGAAGCCCGTACTGGACGAGGTGAAGCACACCGCCCGGCACGGTCATGGGCTCGCCCGCGCACGGGCGTTGGAGATGCTGCCCGAGCGGCACACCCGCGACCTGCGCGACTCGCTCCTCGACGGCCTGCGCGACGAGTGCCCCGAGGTGCGGAGGGTGGTGGCCGGGCTCCTGGCCAAGCATCTGGCCGGCCCTGCCGAGGCGCTGCTGTCGCCGCTGGGGCTGTCCGGCGCGGTCGACGCGTTCTTCTCCGCCGTGCGGCGCTCCGGGGTGGCCGAGTCGCTCCTTCCGGCCCTACGACCGTCCGCGACGGCCGACGCGCTCCTCGCGGCACTGGAGGCCGAGACCGACGCGACCGTCGCCGCCCGGCTCCTCACCGCGCTCGGGGGGTGGGGGGACGTCCGTGCCGTGCCCGCGGCCGTACGGTGGCTCGACCACCCGGAGGCCGGCCCCAGTGCCGTCCGTGCGCTCGCCGGCCTGGGGACCCCGGCGGCCGTCCGGTGGATCAGGGCCGCGTTCGTCTCCGCCCCCGGCCCCGACCTGGGTCCGGGGCTCGGGCATCCGACCGTCCGGGCGGCCGCCGCCACCGCGTACGGCACACTGGCACCCCCGGACGCCACCGAGTCGCTGCTGCCGCTGCTGCGTGACCCGGACCAGGGGGTACGGGCCGGGGCAGTGGACGGACTGGGGCAGCTGGGCCGACGCGGACTGCCGAGCCGGGAGCGGCACACGGCGGGCGAAGCCCTGCTCGGCCTCCTCACCACCGACGAGCCGAACCTCTGGCACACCCGCAACGCGCTCGCCGAGTACCCCGAGACCCTCCCCGCCGTACGGCGCCTGATCGACCACCCGTCCGGCGAGGTCAGGGCGACCGTCCTGACGTTCCTGGACGAGGACGACGACGCCGATGTCGCCCTCTTCCTCGCCCACCTCCACGACCCGTCCGAGTCCGTCCGCTACCAGGCCCTGTGGGGGATCAACCGTTACGTCGACGCGTACGGGAAACTCCCCGAAGCGCGTGAGGTGCCTCAGGCACCCCACCGGCCCGATCCGCTCAGTGTGATCAACGCGCTCGCGCAGCCGCCCTCCCCCCGTCGCCTCCGCCATGCCGCGAACCGCGTCCTCGAAGCGCTGACCTGAGGCCGGCTCGACGGCGCTGAGCTGAGGCCGGCTCGACGGCGCAGACGTGAGGCCGGCTCGACGTCCCTCGTCGAGCCGGCCTCTTCCTACGTCGTCGTCGCCGCCCGTCGGCGGTCAGTCCGTGCCGGACTCCATCGCGGCACGGTCCAGCAGCGCGTCCTCCTCGGAGACCTCGCCGCGCGAGGCGATGGCCTCGGCGCCGCCCTGCGGCAGCTCCGGCATGGTGCCGATCAGCCCGGTCGCGGCGGCCTGGGAGGCGCCGACGGTGGGGCTGCCGGTGCCGATCAGGCCGAGACCGACGTACTGCTCCAGCTTGGCGCGCGAGTCGGCGATGTCGAGGTTGCGCATGGTGAGCTGGCCGATCCGGTCCACCGGGCCGAAGGCCGAGTCCTCGGTGCGCTCCATGGACAGCTTGTCCGGGTGGTAGCTGAAGGCGGGGCCGGTGGTGTCGAGGATCGAGTAGTCCTCGCCGCGCCGCAGGCGGAGGGTGACCTCGCCCGTGACCGCCGCGCCGACCCAGCGCTGCAGCGACTCCCGGATCATCAGCGCCTGCGGGTCCAGCCAGCGGCCCTCGTACATGAGGCGGCCGAGGCGGCGGCCCTCGGAGTGGTACTGGGCGAGGGTGTCCTCGTTGTGGATGGCGTTGACCAGGCGCTCGTACGCGGCGTGCAGGAGGGCCATGCCCGGGGCCTCGTAGATGCCGCGGCTCTTGGCCTCGATGATGCGGTTCTCGATCTGGTCGGACATGCCGAGACCGTGGCGGCCGCCGATGGCGTTGGCCTCCATCACCAGGTCGACGGCGGAGGCGAACTCCTTGCCGTTGATGGTGACCGGGCGGCCCTGGTCGAAGCCGATCGTCACGTCCTCGGTGGCGATCTCGACCTCGGGGTCCCAGAACCGGACGCCCATGATCGGCTGGACGGTCTCGACGCCGGTGTCCAGGTGCTCCAGCGTCTTGGCCTCGTGGGTGGCGCCCCAGATGTTGGCGTCGGTGGAGTACGCCTTCTCCGTCGAGTCCCGGTACGGCAGCTGGTGCGCGACCAGCCACTCGGACATCTCCTTGCGGCCACCGAGCTCGGTGACGAAGTCGGCGTCCAGCCAGGGCTTGTAGATCCTGAGGTGCGGGTTGGCGAGCAGGCCGTAGCGGTAGAACCGCTCGATGTCGTTGCCCTTGAAGGTCGAGCCGTCGCCCCAGATCTGGACGTCGTCCTCCAGCATCGCCCGCACCAGCAGCGTGCCGGTGACGGCCCGGCCGAGGGGGGTCGTGTTGAAGTACGCCCGCCCGCCGGAACGGATGTGGAACGCGCCGCAGGTCAGCGCGGCCAGGCCCTCCTCGACCAGCGCGCCACGGCAGTCGACCAGGCGCGCGATCTCGGCACCGTAGGTCTTCGCGCGGCCGGGCACCGAGGCGATGTCGGGCTCGTCGTACTGGCCGATGTCAGCCGTGTAGGTGCAGGGGACAGCACCCTTGTCACGCATCCACGCGACGGCGACCGAGGTGTCGAGCCCGCCCGAGAAGGCGATGCCGACGCGCTCGCCGGCCGGAAGAGAGGTGAGGACCTTGGACATGGAAATTATTATGCATGCCAATGCATGATCATGCAAAGCTACTCCCGGTGACGGGCCTCACGTCCCGAAAACCTTCACGTCTGGCGGTCCCGACGTCTGCGGCCTCACGTCCCCAGTTCGGTGAAGAGGGTCAACTGCAGGGCTCCGGGTGCTTCGAGGCGGGAGTTCAGGGAGTTCCAGGGAGTGCGGGTCGGTTCGGCGATCACCTCCGCGCCGGCCGCCGCCAGCTTCGCCGTGGTCGCGGTCGAGTCGTCCACCTCGAAGGCGACCCGGATGTGGCCGGCCACGCGGCGGCCGACCTCCACCTCGTCGATGAACTCCGCGTGCTTCGGGTCGGTGATCTCCAGCGTGGCCCGCCCCGCCTCGAGGATCGACACCCGCCCGCCCTCGGACGAGAACGCCGCCCGCTCGGGCAGCCCCAGCACATCGCGGTAGAAGTGCAGCGCGGCGTCGTAGTCGGCGGCGGTGACGACCAGACGGAGTTCACGGACCGGGGTGGCTTCGTCGGACATGACAGCTCCTGTGCGGATCGGATCGGACGGAGACGGAGGTCCGTCGGCAGACCGACGGACCTCCCTACGACATCAGGACGACAGCGCCTGTCTCTCGCAACCGGCCGGGCGGTGTCGGATCTCGGTCAGGTCAGCCAGGTGCCCGCCCCACAGGCGGAGGCGGTGACCCACTGGTGGGACCTGATGTGGTCGTTCACGACCGCCCCGGACTGGTAGTAGTTGTCCGTGAGGTTGTCGGCCCACAGCTCTCCCGGAGCGAGACAGACGTAGCCGTACTGGTACTGGTAGTCCTTCTCGGCGTAGAAGGCGACGACGTCCTTGCCTCCGATGAACCCGCTGTTCATCACCGAGGACGGCGCGAGATGGTCCGGTGAGTTGAACACTCCCTCGTTCCCGCTGTCGCCCCAGAAGCGGTCGTTCCCCGGCGTCGTGCCGAGGAGGATGCCCTGGCAGCCCCAGTCCTGCCAGACCCTCAGATTGCCGTCCCGGCTGTTCGGCCACTCCTCCCCGCAGACGCTGTCGTCCGCCGTCGTGGCGGACGCGGTCGGTGCCCCGAGTCCGAGGGAGGCCAGGGCGATGACGACGGCGGCTATGGCTGATCTGCGCATGTGTACTCCTTGGTGGGGTCAGACCCGTGGGCCGACGATCTTCCGGGCGAGGTCCAGCGCCCGGTGCTGGAGCCGGGTGTACGTGTCGAGCGCTTCGCCGTAGCGGTCGCGCAACCGGTCGAGGTAGTGGCTCTCGCGCTCCTCGCCGATGGAGCGGAGGTCGGCGTCCCTGGCGCAGGTCGCGTCGGCCACGGCGAGCTTCTTCTCCGCCTCGAAGACCCCGGGCTCGGCCACCCTGTCGGACCGCGCGACGGCCGCCTGACGGGAGGCGCCCGGATCCTCGTAGTCGTAGCCCGCCCGCTTCATACAGCGCGACCAGACCTCCAGCGCCGCCGAGAAACGCCGGTCGGCCAGCACGTCGGGTACGTAGAGCGACCGGAGGTGGCCGGAGACCTTCTCCGCGCGGAACCACTCCCGGGGGTCCCCGTACAGCTTCTTCTCGGACTCGGCCACACAGCCGCCCAGGCGCTTGCGCACCGTGCCGCCCCCGGGGATCTCGGTGCTGATCACCGGCCCGTCGATCCCGCCGTCGAGCGCCTCGTCGTAGGCCGTGCGGCGCTGCTCGGGGAGGCGCTCGCGGTAGGCGAGGTTGGGGTTGGCGGCACGGGCCTCGGCCTCCTCGACCTGGAGGCGACTGCCGTAGCCGTACGCGCGGGCCCAGTCGACGTCGTCCAGCACATAGCCGAGGGTGCGGCTCTCCGCCAGGCTGAGCCGCTCGGCCTCCCAGAACTCGAAGCCCTGCCGTCGCATGCAACCGCCGATCAGGCGTTGCTGCGCATCCGAGATCCGCAGTTGCTCGGCGTCGGTCAACTGCCGGGCCGCACCGGTCTCCTGGCGCTCCGTGGTCGCCGGGGAGCGTGGGGCACCGTCACAGCCGCTGATGACGGCGGACACGAGGAGCAAACCGATCATGGACTTGCGCATGACGTCCTCTCGTGTGGGCGTGCAGGAGGTGGGCGTGAGCGGGGGAAGCGGTCGAGCGGGCGGGCCGGCTCCGAGGCGACCGGGCTCATGCCGTCAGCGTGATTCATCGATGAGCCAACGGGCCAAGACTTTCAGTGCTGTTCGAAAGAGGCACGTCACGACCGGACGCCGGCACTTCGGACGCACAAAGCGCTCATACCGGACGTCATGAGCCCCGGCCGGACACTCGCCCCGGGGCAGGCGTCGACCAGACACAGGGGGACACCGTGCTGCGCATCCACTTCACCACCGAGGACATGGCCCACACGCGCCTGGCCGCCGAGCCGGACGTGCTGTGGGAGGTGCTGCTGAGCCTGCACGCGTTGCAGAAGCGGCCCGGCACCAAGGAGTTCGGCCTGTGGCGCGACCGGGCCCGCGGCCGGCTCCTCGGCGGTACGGCGGACCTGTCGCGCATGCTGTGCGAACTGGCGCCGCCCGTCGGCTACTCGGCGGACTTCCTCACCCCGACAGCGGGCCTCTCCTGCCTGGACGAAGCCCTCGACATCCTGCTCGCCACCCCGCGGACCCGGCTGCGCGCGGACCTCGGCGACCTCGCCCCCCGGCGTTCCCCGGCCACCTGGCTGGGCGCGCTGGCCTCCGGTGACACGACGGTCCTCAGCACACTGGGAGAAGCCGTCCGGCGCTACCACCGGACCGCCCTGGCCCCCTACTGGCGCCCCATCCGCGCCCAGGTGGAGGCCGACCGGGCCCTTCGCCTGCACGCCCTCGCCACGGGCGGCGTCGCACGGCTGCTGACCCACCTGCACCCGCAGGCCCGCTGGCAGCCGCCCGTGCTCGAACTCCCCTACCCCGTGGACCAGGACCTCTTCCTCAACGGCAGGGGACTGGTGCTCCTGCCGTCCTTCTTCTGCTTCGGCATCCCGATCACGCTCAAGAACCCCGACACGCCACCCGTACTGGTCTATCCGGTCGTACGCAGCCCGGGCTGGGCGGCGGGCGACACCGCCCGGCCCGGGCCGGGCCCCCGCTCGCTGACGGCACTGCTCGGCCGCACCAGGGCGACGGTCATGCAGTTGCTCGTGCACGCCGGCACCACCGGTGAGCTGGCCTGTCGCGCGGACATCTCCGCGGCGTCGGCGAGCCAGCACGCCACCGTGCTGCGCCAGGCCGGACTGATCTCCACCCGCAGACAGGGCAACACCGTGCGGCACTCGCTCACCCCGCTCGGCGCCGAACTCCTCAACTCGTCCCGCGGACCCCACTGATCTGGAGAAGGCCCGCCGGCAGGGTGACCCCCGTCCCCGCCAGATGGCGCAGCGCAGCCGCGATGGAGTGGCAGTCGAAGAGGGCGGAGTGTTCGTGGCCGGGGGCGGGGCGGGGGAGCGAGAGGGCCTGCCAGAGGCGGCCGGAGTTGGTGGCCGTCGTCGCCGGGGCGACGGCGTTCAGCCACGGGCGGATGTTGAGGAAGCCCGGGGTGAAGGCGCTGTGCTTGATCTCCTCGCCCCGGGCCCGGGCCCAGCCGATGTTCTCGCCCAGGACGAGCATGTCGTTGCCGTAGGAGAGGACCGACCCGCCCCGGCAGAAGGCGAGGAAGTCGGTGACGGCCCGGGCCGGCGCAAGGCCGTCCCGGTCCACGCTCCGCTGGTCGATGCCGGTGAGGGTGGTGAAGAACGGCGAGAGCCGAGGGTTCACCACCGGGCGGACCAGCGTCTCGTACTCCTCGACGACGGAGTACCCCTCATCCACCCGCACCGCGCCGATCTGCACGATCTCCCGCAGCTGGCCGGGGGCCGACCAGTCCTGCTCCATGGCCCCGGGCCAGGTCGTGAACTCCAGGTCGAAGATGACGAAGGTGGGCAAGACGGGTGCTCCCTGCGGTGCGAGGACGGTTACGGAAGCGTCCTACCCAGCAGACCGTCCGGAAGGATCCGCCACGCGTCCCCCGCCGCGAATCGCGACTTCGTCCCGGCTCCCGAACCCGAACCCGAACCCGACCTGTCACCGGCTTCCGCCCCCGAACCCGTCCCCGGCTCCTCCAGGGCCGGGCACAGCGCCTCGACGACATGGCTGTTGAGCGCGTCGTCGATCGGGCTCGGCTCCAGCGCCGTACCGTCCGCGTTGAGACGCTGGTACTTCATCAGGTTCCAGCCCATGGACAGCTGGCGCTCGCCGTCCGCGCTGGTGAGGCTGAGGGTGCCCGCGCCGAAGACCCCACCGTCGTGGCCCCAGAACCGCCCGCAGCCGGGCAGGTCGAGGGTGTAGACGCCGAGGCCGTAGTCGATCGCGGCGCCCGGGGCGATCTCCACCGGAACCGTGCTGCGCATCTCGGCGAGGGACGACCGGCGGACCAGGTCTCCGGTGAGCAACTGACGGTAGAAGCGGTTGAGGTCGTCCGTGGTGGAGACGATCGCGCCGGCCGTGTAGGCCCAGGACATGTCGTAGACGCTGTAGTCGCGGGGCGGGTCGATGAGCCCGTAGAACGACTCGTACATCCTGGAGTGCGGTCCCTTGATGTACGCGGTGCGCGGATAGGAGGTGTGGCGCAGCCCGGCGCGGTCGATGACGTTGCGGGTGATGTACGTCGACGCCTTCTGGCCGGTGACCTTCTCCAGGATCAGGCCGGCCACGACGTAGTTGGTGTTGGAGTACCTGCCCGGCTGCGATCCGGGGCGGCCGGTGGCGGGGGCCATGAGGCCCAGCCGTATGAGTTCCCGCGGGCTGATCGAGCGGAAGCGGTGCTCGTCGAGGCTGGCGGTGGAGTTCTGGGCGAGGGAGGGGAAGGCGCCGAGGATGTAGTCACCTATGTGGCTGGTGTGGTTGAGGAGCATGCGCACGGTGACGGCGTCCCCGCGCTCCCGGGCGTCCCCGTCCGTGCCGCTGCCCTCGAACAGTTCGGGGACGTAGTCCGTGACGGGGGCGTCGAGGCTGATCCGGCCCCGCTCCACCTGCTGCATGATCGCCACGGCCGTGAACGTCTTGCTGATGCTGCCGACCCGGTGCCGCATGTTCGGGGTGACCTCGCGGCCCGTGTCCACGTCGGCCAGCCCGGACGCGCCGGTCCAGCGCTCCCGGCCGTCCCGCACCGAGGCGTACGTGCCGTACATCCCCGCCTCGTGGACCGCGTCGAGCGTCTCGCGCAGCCCGGCCCTGTCCAGACCGGCGCTGTCCAGACCGGCGCTGTCGAGCCCGGCCTTCTCCAGCGCGGCCGGCGGGGCCGGGGCGGCGGCTGCTCCGGGCACCGCCGCGACGAACAGAAGTGTGGTCCCCAGCGCGGTCCCGACGAGACGTTGAATGCGCACGGCGTGTCCCCCTCGATCCTGACGTTCCGATGCCCCGGACGGTCAACTCCCGGGCCCTGTCAGGCGATTGTCACGAACAACCGGTGTGCGCTACATCCTTCCCGTGGACGATCACTCTCACAGCGGGGCCATGACATCTGTCATGGCCCCGCGGAGTTCGGCGGACGAAGGTGTCAGAGACCGTAGCGGTACTTCAGGTGGCGCCAGAAGTCCCGGAACATCCACTTGTCGAACTCGGTGATCTGGGTGGCGCTGCCCGCCTTCATGAGGAAGCAGCACTGGCCGGTCGGGGTCCAGTCGTAGAAGTCGTCGAGGCCGAAGGTGTGGCCGACCTCGTGCAGGTAGATGTGGATGTTCTCCTGGCCCAGGGCTCCGGTGAAGTAGGAGCGGCCCATGCGCTGCCCCCAGTCACCGCCCGCGCCGCCGCCGAAGCCCTCGGTGAGCCAGAGGGACTGGTCGTAGTGGCGGGCCGCGCCGCCGGGGCAGCGGGAGTAGTTGCCGTCCTGGTGGAAGAAGCGGCCGCAGTCGGGGTTGCACTGCGGGGCGCCGCCGCCGTCCAGCATGTTGGTGTAGACGTCGACGGAGTTGTCGCTCCACTGGAGGGTGGAGCGGTTCTTCACCGCCCAGCCCACGATGTTGACGGGCACGTTGGTGTACGGCCAGGCGTTGTGCCCGGCGCCGTTGTCGACCATGGCCGCCATCCACTTGCCGAACTGCTTCTTCAGCGCGGCGTGGATCTGGTCGCGCAGGGCGACGCTGACCGGCTGGTCCGACTCCCAGCGGACGCAGTAGTTGACGCTTCCCCGGTTGGCCATGATCTGGTCCCAGCCGTAGTTGCGGAAGCCGTAGAGGTCGCCGTACGTGGACTCGACGTGACTCCACACCTCGTTGAGGGGCTGGACCAGATTCGAGGGCGGGTTCCAGGCGGCGGGGGCGGCGGGGCCGGCGGCGGCGACCGCGGCTGCCACCGCCCGGTCCTGTGCCCGTTCCTGGGTCTGAGCCCGAGCCGCTCGGTCGTTCGCCGCCTGGGCGACGGACGGAGTGGTCAGACCGGGTGCGAGCAGCACGGCCAGGACGGCGGCGAGCACGGTGAGCAGTCTTGCGATGCGGGTGCGTTTGGTGCGCATGGTGAAACTCCCTTGGTGGGGGCGGGATTTCACGTGCCTTCACTTCACCTCTGGGTCGCCACCGACCGCCCGCGAGGTTGCCTCCCCGGCACCCCGGGCACCCCCGGTCTCCTCGCTCTCCCCCGCCTCCCCGAACCGCGCCAGCGCCACCCCGCCCGCCACACAGCACACGAAGCCGATCACGGCCGACCACGCGTACCCGTCGCGGGTGGAGTCGCCGAGCCACACCACCCCGAAGACACCCGGCCAGACCGTCTCGCAGATGACCATCGCCGCCGTGGCCGCCGTCACCGAGCCGGACTGCAGGGCCTGCACGAGCAGGAGGTAGCCGCCGAGGCCGGAGACGACGACGGCGTACGCGGACGGCTGGGCCGGTACCCCGAGGACGGTGGTGTCCGGCAGCAGGCGTACGGCGATCGCGGTGAGGCCGAAGCTCAGGCCCGCCGCCGCGCCGAGGACGACGGTCCGGCCCCGCCGCAGCCGGCCGCCCACGACCCAACCGCCCGCCACCACCAGCACCGACGCGACCAGCACCGCCACCCGCAGCGAGGTGTCACCGTCCCCCTCGCCCGCGCGCCCGGCGGACATCGCCAGCGTCGCCAGCCCCAGACAGACGACGGCCACGGCAGCCCACTCGGCCCGCCGCGGCCGCAGCCCCAGGACGAGCGTGCCGGCCACCGCCGTGACCGCCAACGACGCGGCCACCGCCGCCTCCACCAGGAACACCGGCGCCAGCCGCAACGCCACCACCTGCGCCGCGAAGCCGAGCGTGTCCAGTCCCGCACCGGCGAGGAAGGGCCAGCCGCGCAGCACCTCCACCACGGTCCGCCCCCGGTCGCGCGCCCCCGTGGAGCCCCGCGCACCCCCGTCGCCCCGCGCCACCGCCACCCGCCGCGCGCCCAGCGCCTGGAACACGGTCGCCGTTCCCATGCACACCGCCGCGCACAACGCCCACACCACACCCGCCACCATGGGGGCACCGTAGGCGGCGGCACGGGCGGGGTCCGGGCGACACCAGGGAGGGCACCCGCGCCACACACCCGCGTGGCGGTCACCAGGCGGCCGCAACCGCCCCCACTCACCCCCACGACCGCACAAAGTCCGACAGAGTCATTGATCCCCTTCTGTGCGAAGTCCTAGGGTGGGCGCGGTTTTTCAACAACATCGGACAGCAACCGACGCTCCTCGTCCCACACGTCTCTCCGTACGTGCACCCCCCTGTCATCGCGAGGAAGGCCCCGGCAATGCAGCACCCGCACCCGCAACCGCCTCCGCAGCCGCACCCCGGATCCCCCGCCGTCCGTCCCGTCGTGAGCCGCCGTCGACTGCTGGAGGGCGGTGCCGCCCTCCTCGGCGCCCTCGCCCTCCCCCGCGGCGACGCGTACGCCGCGCCCCGCGCCGGGACGGCGGCCGCCGGCACCCCCGAGTGGTCCGGCAACATGGCGCTCTTCCAGGTCGGCGCGGAACCGCCGCACACCACCCTCATGCCGTACGCGGACGTCAGACAGGCCCTCGCCGGCGACCGCACCCGCTCCCCGTACCGGCTGAGCCTCGACGGGAAGTGGAAGTTCGCGTACGTGGACCGGCCGGGCGACCGGGACGAGGACTTCTACCGGACCGACCTCGACGACAGCGACTGGGACACCATCCCGGTCCCCTCCAACTGGCAGCTGCACGGCTACGACTTCCCCATCTACATCAACATCACGTACCCGTGGTGGGGGCCCAACGGCCTCGGTGAGGAGGCCCAGCCGCCGACCGCGCCGACCCGCTACAACCCCGTCGGCCAGTACCGGCGCACCTTCCACCTCCCCAAGGACTGGACGGCCGGCGACCGCCGCACCTTCCTGCACTTCGAGGGCGTGAAGTCGGCCCACTACGTGTGGATCAACGGCGAACTCGTCGGCTACCACGAGGACTCGTACGACCCGGCCGAGTACGACATCACCGAGCACCTCAAGCCGGGCACCAACCGGATAGCCGTCGAGGTCTACCGCTACTCGGACGGCGACTGGCTGGAGGACCAGGACATGATCCGGCTGAGCGGTATCTTCCGCTCGGTCTACCTGTACTCCACGCCCGCCGTGCACCTGCGCGACTTCAAGCTGGACACCCCGCTCAGCGACGGCTACACGGCCGCCGACCTGTCGGTCACCGCGAGCGTGCGCGCGTACGCCGCCGGGCACGAGGGGTCGTACTCCGTCGAGACGCAGCTCTACGACGCCCGCGGGCACGCCGTCTGGTCGCGGCCCCTCGTGCAGTCCGTCGCCGTGGGCGGGGGCGCCTCGGCCGTCGGGGAGGACGTGACCGTCCAGGCGAAGAAGTCCGTCCCCTCACCCGAGCTGTGGTCCGCCGAACACCCCACCCTCTACACGGCCGTGCTCCGGCTCCGCGACCCGCGCGGCAGGGTCGTCGAGACCCTCTCCCACCGCGTCGGCCTGCGCGAGTTCGCGCTCAAGGACGGGCTGATGCGGATCAACGGGCAGCCGGTCTCCTTCCGGGGCACCAACCGCCACGAGATCCACCCCGACCGGGGCATGGCGCTGACCCGCGCCGACCTGGTCGAGGACATGCGTGTCATCAAGCGGCTCAACATGAACACCGTCCGCACCTCGCACTACCCCAACAACCCGCTCTGGTACGAGCTGGCGGACGAGTACGGCCTCTACCTCGTCGACGAGACGAACCTGGAGACCCACGGCATCCGGGACCGCTACCCCGGGAACGACGCCGAGTGGACGACGGCCTGCGTGGCCCGCGCCCGCGCCATGGTCCACCGCGACAAGAACCACGCCTCCGTCGTCATCTGGTCCCTCGGCAACGAGGCGGGCGGCGGCTCCACCTTCGTCGCCATGCGCGACTGGATCGAGTCGTACGACAAGACCCGCGTCATCCAGTACGAGGGCGACGACCGGCCGACGATCAGCCAGATCCGCTCGGAGATGTACGACAGCCCGCAGCGGGTCGAGCAGCGGGCCAAGGACACCTCGGACACCCGGCCGTACGTGATGATCGAGTACTCGCACTCCATGGGGAACTCGACCGGCAACTTCAAGAAGTACTGGGACCTCATCCGGCGCTACCCGGTCCTCCAGGGCGGCTGGATCTGGGACTTCGCCGACCAGTCGCTGACCTGGCCGGTCCCGGGGCTGAAGGTGTTCACCGACGCGGGACCGAGCGGGCTGAAGGGCCAACTCCTCACCGCGGCGGGAACGTTCAGCCGCGACAAGGGGCTCTCCGGCGCCACCGGCTTCACCCGCGACCCGGCCCTCGACCTCACCGGCTCGCTGACCCTGGAGGCGTGGATCACCCCGCACGTCACCGGCGGCCACCAGCCGATCGTCGCCAAGGGCGACACCCAGTACGCGCTGAAGCAGACCAACCGGAGCGTCGAGTTCTTCATCCACGGCGGCGGCCAGTGGGTCAGCGTCAGCTGGGGCGTCCCGGCCGACGGCTGGACCGGCCGCGAACACCATGTCGCCGGGGTGTTCGACGCCGAGGCCGGCTCCCTCACCCTCTACGTCGACGGCGAGGTGAAGGCCACCCGCACCACCACCCGCCGGCCGAGCGTCAACACCGCGCCGCTCGCCCTCGGCACCGACACGGACAACCCGACGCGCGAGTTCAGCGGCACGATCCGACGGGCCGGCGTGTACGCGCGCGCCCTGAGCGGGGCCGAGCTGGCGTCCGGGGGGCGTGGGCCCGGGGACGACGGGGTGCGGTTCTGGTTCGACGCGGCGACGGTTGAGGTGGGGGAGCGGAAGCGCGAGGGCTTCGCGAAGGAACGTTCGTTTTTCGCGTACGGCGGTGACTGGGGCGACAACCCCAACGACGGGGCCTTCGTCGCGGACGGCATCGTCAAGGCCGACCGGGGCCACACCGGCAAGGCGGCCGAGGTCAAACGCATCTACCAGGCGATCCACGCCACCCCGGCCACCGGCGCCGCGACCGACGCCCTGACCTCGAAGAAGATCACCCTCACCAACGAGTACCTCTTCACCGACCTCCGTGAGTTCGACGGCAGTTGGACCCTCGTGGCCGACGGCAGGAAGATCCAGCACGGCCGCCTCACCCGCGCCCAGCTGGACGTCGCCCCCCTCTCCACCAAGGACATCACCGTCCCCTTCCGCCTCCCCTCCTCCCCCGCGCCCGGCACCGAGTACTTCCTCGAACTCTCCTTCACCACCAAGGAGCGCACCCCTTGGGCCAAGGCCGGCTTCGAGGTGGCCCGGCAGCAGCTGCCGGTGGAAGCGGGCAGCCCGGCGGTGACACCCGCGCCGCTGGCGACCGTCCCGAAGCTGACGTACACGGACGGGTCGAACGAGATCACGGTCACCGGCAAGGGCGTGAAGGGACGCGGCTTCTCCGTCACCGTCGACAGGAAGAGCGGCGTCCTCACCTCCTACAAGGCGGCCGGCACGCGCCTGATCACCTCGGGCCCGGCGCCCAACTTCTGGCGGGCCCCCACCGACAACGACCACGGCAACGGGCAGCACACCCGCAACCAGACCTGGCGGGACGCGGGCGCGAACCGCAAGGTGACGGACGTGACCGTGCGGGCCCTGGGCGACGGCCGGGCGGTGGAGATCAAGGTCACCGGCACCCTGCCGACGACCACCGAGTCGTCGTACACCACCACCTACACGGTCTTCGGCAACGGCGAGATCAAGGTCGACAACACCCTGCGCCCGGGCGCGGCCTCCCTCCCGTACATCCCGGAGGTGGGCACCCTCCTGCACCTCCCCCGCCGCCTCGACCGCCTGCACTACTACGGCCGCGGCCCCGAGGAGAACCACTGGGACCGCAACAACGGCACCGACGTGGGCCTCTACTCGGGCAGCGTCGCCGAGCAGTGGTCCGGGTACATCCGCCCCCAGGAGAACGGCAACAAGACCGACATCCGCTGGGCCGCCCTGACCGACCGCGACGGCGAGGGCCTCCTGGTCTCGGGCGACTCCCTGATCGAGGTCAACGCCTCCTTCTTCACCCCGGAGGACCTCTCGACCGGCCTCCGGCACGACTACCACCTCACCCCCCGCGACACCGTCGTCCTGCGCGTCAACCACCGGCAGATGGGCGTCGGCGGCGACAACAGCTGGGGCGCCCACACCCACGACGAGTACAAACTCTTCGCCGACCGCGACTACGCGTACACGTACCGGCTGCGACCCCTGACGGACGTGGACCTCGCCACCAGGCTGTCGAGGAGGCCGACGGCGACCGAATAGTCCCCCGCCGGAGCCGACACCGACGACAGGACGCTCGACCGGGCCCACCCGGCAGGGCGGCCTGTCGTTCGGTGCCTGTCACCGGGCACCGGTCAGCGCACCAGCAGGTCGATCATCCCCGTCGGGTCCTCCTCGCCGTCGCCCTCGGCCAGGCCGCGGCGCATCAGCGCGAAGTAGGGGCTGAGCAACTCGGGGCTGACGCCCTGCTGTTCGGCGGTGGTCAGGAAGGTCGGGATGCCGGCCACCTGCATGGCCAGGCTGGAGTCGACGGCCTGACTGTGGTCACCGCCGCGCAGTCGCTCGGCGGTCTGGTGCACTGCCGGGGCCATCGCGACGAGCCAGTCCGCGAGCAGCGGCGCGAACGACGTGGGGTCGATGTCCTCCTCGCGGATCAGGGCGAAGGCGTGCGCGGCCCCGGCGAACATGCCGTACATGGCGCTGAGCAGGGCCACGTCGTGCAGGGCCGCGAACCCCGCGTCCTCGCCGACATAGGTGGTGCCGAGCGGGGCGCCCAGGGTCTCCCGGTGCTGCTCGAACAGCTGCCGCGAGCCGCTGTAGAAGACGTAACCACCGGCCTCGGGGACGCCGACCATCGGAGGGACGGCCATGATGCCGCCGTCGAGGTAGCGGGCGCCCCGGCCATGGGCCCACTCGGCGCGGTCGCGTGCCTGGGCGGGGGTGCCGGTGGTCAGGTTCACCAGGTCGCGGCCGGTGAGGTCGGCGTCGGCCAGTGCCTCGTCCACGGAGGCGTCGTCCAGCAGGCAGACGACGACCAGGGTGTTCGCCGCGACCGCCTCGGCGGCGCTGTCCGCGACCTTCGCGCCCTCGGCGGCGAGCACCGCGGCTCGGGCCGGGGTGCGGTTCCAGACGGTGAGCGGATGGCCGGCGGCCAGCCAGGTACGGGCCAGTGCGGTGCCCATCGCGCCGAGCCCCAGCAGGGTGACGGAGGTCTTCTCGGAAGGGTTCTGAGTCATGCCGAACAGGCTGGTCCCGGGCGAGAAGGTGATCAAGTACGTACTTCGGAGTGGGTGGTTACTCTGAAGTGAGCGAGCACGTCAAAGGGGTGGGGCATGACGACGCTGAACCGGCCGGCGGCACCGGAGGGACACATCTGCGGGATCGACACCGCGATGGAGGTGATCGGCGGCAGATGGAAGGTCCTGATCCTGTGGGCGCTCCACGAGCAGCCTTGTCGCCGCTTCGGTGAGCTGCGCCGGCTGCTGCCGGGCGTCAGCGAGAAGGTGTTGGCCTCCCATCTGCGCGAGATGGAGGCGGACGGGGTCGTACGCCGTGTCTCCTACGACGAGGTGCCGCCCCGCGTCGAGTACTCACTGACCGAGGACGGGACGCGCCTCAACGACGCGCTCGAACCGCTGGCCGCCTGGGGCCGGGAGCGGTCGACGCGGTGAGGACGCGAGCGAAGGAGTGACGTCGTGCGGCACAGGGCGGTCGGGCGCAGGAGCGTGATCGCGGGGGTCGGCGCGGCGGCGGGCGTGGCGGACGCCGGCGGTTTCCCCATCAGCGCGCAGGCGTCGGACGGCGGCTCCGCGAAGTCCTCGGGACCCTCAGGTTCCTCGGGGTCCTCAGGTTCATCGGGGTCCTCGGGGTCCTCCGGTGCCACCGCCTCGGACACCCTGGCCTTCGACGCGTTCGACCTGTCGCCGGGCGAGAACAACCTCTTCGGCAAGGGCGCCACCAGGCCCGCCACTTCACGCTCTACAGCCTCCGCCACGAGGGCAGCGCGAGCGCACGGCTCGACGGCGACCTGTCCGAGACGCTGAGGCCGATGAACCCGTCAGGAAACCCGACCGCCGAAGCGTGACGCCGAGCCCTTCCCGGGCTCGGCGTCGACGTGTTCCCGGGCCGGGCGTCGACGTGTTCCCGGCTCCTACCACCGCTTTGTGACCGGTTCAAAAACCACCCGTGTCACACCCGTTGACTTCCGCCCCCTCCGGCTCTACTTTCGGCCAGCCGAAAATGTTCGGCGAGCCGATCCTTGTTCGAGATATCGACCCCCGGATATCCATCGAAGGAGCCGCATGTACCCCCCTCCCCGCACCGACTCCCCCGGTTTCAGACGCCGTTGCAGAAACGCCGCCGTACGCGCCCTCACCCTGGCGACGGCCGCGACGGCCGCGCTGCTCCTCGCCCAGCCGTCGGCCGACACCTCGGCCGCCGCACCCGTCACCCGACTCGACGCCGCCCCCGTCGCGGTGACGGACCGTCAAATACCTGTCCCCGAAGCCCCGATGGGCTGGGCCTCCTGGAACGCCTTCGCCGCGAAGGTCGACTACAACGTGATCAAGCAGCAGGTCGACGCGTTCGTCGCGGCCGGGCTGCCCGAGGCCGGCTACGAGTACATCAACATCGACGAGGGCTGGTGGCAGGGCACCCGTGACAGCGCGGGCAACATCACCATCGACGAGGCCGAGTGGCCCGGCGGCATGAAGGCCATCGCCGACTACATCCACAGCAAGGGCCTGAAGGCGGGCATCTACACCGACGCCGGCAAGGACGGCTGCGGCTACTACTTCCCCACCGGCCGCCCGGCCGCGCCCGGCAGCGGCAGCGAGGGCCACTACGTCCAGGACATGACGCAGTTCTCCCGGTGGGGCTTCGACTTCGTGAAGGTCGACTGGTGCGGCGGCGACGCCGAGGGCCTCGACCCGAAGACGACCTACCAGGCGATCAGCGACGCCGTCGCCACCGCGACCGCCACCACCGGCCGCCCCCTCGCCCTCTCCCTGTGCAACTGGGGCTACTCCAACACCTGGAACTGGGCCCCGGGCATGGGCCCGATGTGGCGGACGAACACGGACATCTTCTACCACGGCCAGACCTTCACGTACGGCAACATGCTGACGAACTACGACCGGAACGTGCACCCCACGGCCCAGCACACGGGTTACTACAACGACCCCGACATGCTGATGGTCGGCATGGGTCTCACCGCCGCCCAGGACCGCACCCACATGAACCTGTGGGCGATCTCCGGCGCCCCGCTGCTCGCCGGCAACGACCTCTCCACCATGACCACCGAGACCGCGAACATCCTCAAGAACTCCGAGGTCATCGCCGTCGACCAGGACCCCCGCGGCCTCCAGGGCGTCAAGGTCGCCGAGGACACCACCGGCCTCCAGGTGTACGGCAAGGTCCTCTCCGGCACCGGCAACCGCGCGGTCGTCCTGCTCAACCGCACCTCCACCACCCAGAACATGACCGTCCGCTGGTCCGACCTCGGCCTGACGAACGCGGCGGCGACGGTCCGTAACCTGTGGACGCGTACGAACGTCGGTACGCCCGGCACGAGTTACACCACCAGCGTCCCGGCGGGCACCTCGGTCATGCTCACCGTCAAGGGCGGCACCGAGCAGTCGGCGAGCACCTACAACGGCACGTCGAGCTTCTCCGGCGTGGTCGCCGGGAACACCGGCCTGAAGACGGTCGACGTCTCCTACACCAACAACACCTCCACGGCCCGCGTCGGCACCCTGACCGTCAACGGCCAGACCTCGACGAAGGTGTCCTTCCCGCCGACCGGCTCCTCCCCCGGCAACATCTCCGTGGCCATGTCGCTCACCAAGGGCAGCACCAACACGATCACCTTCTCCGGCGCCCCGACCCTCGAAGGCATCGTCGTACGGCCGCTGCCGGGCACCAACGGCACGCTGATCACCGGCACGGGCTCCGGCCGCTGCGCCGACATCAACGACAACACGATCACCAACGGCACCGACGCCCAGCTGTGGGACTGCTCCGGCGGCCAGAACCAGGTCTGGCAGTACACCTCCCGCAAGGAACTCGTCGTGTACGGCAACAAGTGCCTGGACGCGTGGGACCGCGGCACCTCCAACGGCACCCGCGTCGTCCTCTGGGACTGCCACGGCGGCACCAACCAGCAGTGGAACGTGAACGCCGACGGCACGATCGTCAACGTCAACTCCGGTCTCTGCCTGGACGCCTACAACGCCGCGACCGCCAACGGCACGAAGCTCGTCCTGTGGTCCTGCAACGGCCAGAACAACCAGAAGTGGAGCCTGACATGAGCGAGACGAGCGACATGAGCAGCGGACCTGGCCTCTCCCGCCGCATGTTCCTCGGCACGGCGGCGACCGTGCCGCTGGCCGCGACCGGCGTGCTCACCCTCGGCGCCGGCACCGCCCACGCCGCCGACTCCGCTTACGCGATGGTCTACTTCACCGAGTCCAACACCATGCTGGAGGCCGACTACGGCCTCCACCTCGCCGTCAGCCAGGACGGCCTGAACTGGACCCCGCTGAACCAGAACGCCCCCCTGGTCACCCCGACCCAGGGCGCCGGCGGCCTGCGCGACCCGTTCCTGATGCGCAAGCAGGACGGCACCTTCGTCGTCCTGGCGACGGACCTCAAGGGCACCGACTGGAACTACAACAGCACGTACATCCACGTCTGGGACTCCGCCGACCTGCGGACCTTCACCGGCTACCGGCGGCTGAAGCTCCACGACATGACCAACACCCACAGCTGGGCGCCGGAGGCCTACTGGGACGCCTCACGCGGCCGGTACGGCATCCTCTACTCCTCGGTGAACAGCAGCGGCCACAACGTGATCATGGTCAGCTACACCACCGACTTCGTCACCTCGACGAACCCCCAGGTCTTCTTCGACCCCGGCTACGACATCATCGACGGCAACCTCACGATCGGCGTCAACGGCGTCAACTACCTCTACTACAAGAGGAACCAGACCCTGGTGGGCGCCCGCTCCACCACCCTCAACCCCGGCAGCTTCACCCCGTTCAGCACGGGCGTCGCGCACGGCGGCACCGAGGCCCCCACGGTGGTGAAGTCCCTGACGTCCTCCACCTGGTACCTCTGGGGGGACACGTACACCCCGAACGGCGTCTTCTACGTCTGGCAGTCCAACGACCTCGCCTCCGGCACCTGGACGGCCCTCGACCAGAAGCTCTACACCCAGCCGCTCAACTCCAAGCACTGCGGCATCCACCCGATCACGTCGACGGAGTACACCAACCTGCTGGCCAAGTGGGGCGCCCCCACGTGGAACCGCCTCAAGTCGTACAACTACCCGTCCCGCTACGTCCGCCACAGCGGCTTCGTGGGCCGTATCGACGAGTACCCCTTCGACCCGTTCCCGGACTCCCAGTGGAAGCTGGTCCCGGGCCTGGCGGACTCCTCGGCGGTCTCCTTCCAGTCGGTGAACTACCCGACCCGCTACCTCCGGCACTCCAGCTACGCCCTCCGTCTGGACGAGAACGACGGCACGTCGACGTTCGCCGCGGACGCCACGTTCACCCGCGTCGCCGGCCTCGCCGACTCCACGTGGTCCTCGTTCCGCTCGTACAACAACCCGACCCGCTACATCCGCCACAGCGGCTACCTGCTCCGCATCGACCCCATCTCGACGGCGACGGAGCGGGCGGACGCGACGTTCCGGGTGGGCTACTGACACCCGGGGCGGAGCCGGGATCCGACTCCGCCGCCTGAACCCGCCTCGCGCCGGTCCGGAGCCCCAGCGGCTCCGGACCGGCGCGGCGCGGGGCGGACCCAACGGGGCGGCTCAACAGGACAGGTCGAACGATTGAGCCGTCCCCCGCGTCTCAGTACCGATCGTGCGGTCGGACGAGGACAAACGCGGAGGGGTCTCATGGGCGAGCCGGACAAACGCGGGTGGACCTGGCGATGGACCTGGCGATGGACCTGGACCCGGACGGGGACGGAGACCGGGCCCCGATCGCGGGCGGGGAGCAGGGCAGGCTCAGGTGCCCGCACCCGTACCGGAGCCGTCGCGGCCGTCCTGGGAGCCGTCGTCGTACTCGGCGGCGTCCAGGGGTCCGCGGCCGACGTCCAGACCGTGGAGGCCGTGTCGGATCCGACGAGGATCTGCCACGGCACCCAGCCGAAGGGCAGCCTCGTGGGCCGCGCGGAGGACGGCGTCCCCGCGGACACCCCGCTCGACCGCACCGTGGGCCACGTGGACGACCTGGCCACCGGCCGCCACGCCTCGATCTTCACGGGCATGGTCCTGGACGAGGACTCGACCTCCCTGGACGTCTACCGCATCCCCTCGCCGCCCTTCGACGAGGCCGTCTGCGAAGCCGCCGAGAAGGGCGTGACCGTACGCCTCCACGACCGCGACATCAACGAGCAGGACCTCACCGCCCTCCTCGACCGTGTCACCGAGGACATGAGCCGCTGGGACGGCACCTTCGCCCTGCGCGAGGCCGGCCTGGACGGCACCGGCAACGTCGTGATCGGCGTGGACGACCCCGACACCGCCGAGCCCATCCTCCGCAAGGCGTACGGCGAACGAAACGCCAAGTACCTGCGCGTCGAGTACGCCGCCCAGGCGTACTTGCAGTGACCCGCCCGAGCGGGAGATGCAACGACCCCGAAGATCCGCTATAGTTGATCTCGAGCCGCTCACCGGAAAACGAACTCCCGGTAGTACTCAATGCGTTGGTGGTCCAAGGAAAGACGCCCCGCTTCCTGCGGGGAAATGCAGGTGCAAGGCCTGCCCGGCGCTCCACAGAATGAGCCCCGCTTCACGACACGTGAAGCGGGGCTCATCGCGTTGCACCGGGGATCACGCCTTCTGCCGCTGCCGGCCCAGCAGGAGGACTCCCCCGACCCCCACCACCGCTGCCCCCACCGCTCCGGCAGCCATGAAGCCCCCGTTGGAGCGCCACGAGAGCACCGACCACCGGGACTGCGCGGAGAACAGGGACCCCGTACTCAGCCACGACCCTGTCGAGATCAGTGACAGCGAGGACCCGATCGAGCCGACGGACAAGGCGCTCCCGATCGAACCGATCGACAGGGCCGACCCGACGGACCCCACGGAGAGCACCGACCCGACCGACCCGATCGACAGCACGGAGTCCTGCGACCACAGAGACAGCAGCGACCCGGAGGACGACGAAGAGGCGGAGGTGGACGGGGTGGACGAGGAGGTGGAGTTGGAGGTGGGCTGGGAGGAGAAACGGCGGACGGACAGCACGGACGACTTCGTCATAAGGCCATCCTGCCCGTGGCCGACTCCCGGACAGAGCCTTCCGCGGAGGACGGCCGGAAACGTGTCGGTCCGCCCGAGCTCGGCGCAGGAGACCCGACCCATCCCCCGAACGTTGCCGCCCCGTCCGGCGTCCCAGTGGTGACCGTCCTCGAAGGGGGCCACCACCATGCCGACGACCACTGCCGTACGACTCCGTCCCCGCGCTCTGTCCACCGTCGCGACGGCGGGGGCACTGATGTGCGCGATCTCCGCCATCTCAGCGATCTCCGGGTGCGCGGAGGAGTCGCCGGCGACGACGAAGCCATCGGCACTCGCCTGGAAGGAACCGGCGGCCTACACCTACACGCTGAGGTCGACCGAGGGCGAGCGGCCGCTGATCGGGACGTTCAGGGTGACGGTCCGGGACGGAAAGGTCGTGAAGGCCGTCGGGCTCGACGACAGCGGGCGACGCGTGGTGGACCGGACGCCGAGCCACATACCCACCATCGCGGACCTGCTGAAGGAGGCGGAGGCGGCACGCGAGGACGGCGCCGACAAGGTGGACGTCTCGTACGCGGCGGACGGCCGTCCCCTCACCCTCGCCATGGACTGGGACGAGGACGCGATCGACGACGAGGCGGCGTACGCCCTCAGCGACTACGAGGAACTCGGCTGACTCAGGTCCCGGATCGTGCCGCCCACCTTGGCCTTGAGCTGCTTGAGCACATCGGGCTTGGCGGAGACGGCCCAGCGCGGCCCGACGAGGTACTTTCCGCCGTAGATGGCGGCCGACTCCAGCCAGACCTCCTTCAGCTCGTCCTTGGGGAAGGTGGTGATCAGGTAGTCGCCCGCAGAGGTCTGGCACACACCCTCCCGCAGCTCCTCCGCCTCGGTTCGGATCTTCACCTCGCACCCCGTGAGCTCGGCGATCACCTCGACCTTGGCCGGCGCGACGACCGCGGCGACCGGGCTGGACTCCGTGCTCGCCTTGCCCGAGCCCTTGTCACCACCGCCCCCACCGCACGCCGCCACCAGGGGCAGGACACCCAGGCCGACAGCCAACGCGACCCCCCGCGACAGCTTCCTCACCACGTCCTGATCTCCGTTCGCCTTCTCCGCACCGAGAGCCCTCGACAAGGGATACGCAGAAACGCAGCCGACTGCTCATTCGCGGGGCACGGCGAAGTGACCTCATCGTCAACCACCCTTGAATGCGGCAGCGTTGACGGCCATGCACCTACCTCTTCCATGACCGCCAACACCTTGGGAAAGAATGGTCCCGGATCGAACAAGCGCGGCGTCTTCCCTGGTCGGGGAGCCTTGGTGGTTCGCGCTCCCCCCACCCACCAACAGGTCCGCCGGATAAAGGTCCTGCAATACGGTGCCTACAGTCTTGCGGACACCGAAGGGCTGGCTCTGAACCCAAGCCAGCGAGGTCAGATCGCCGATGAGGCGTCTGGCCGAGCGCGCCTACGGGTGTGTGTCCGTGATCGCGATGACCTTGTCGAGGTGGTCCAGGGTGGCCTGCAGGTCGTCCATCTTGGCCTGGATGCGCTCGCGCTCGGCTCGCAGCATGGCTCGTTGCTCGGCGTCGGTGTGCCCGGAGTCCCAGCACGGCAGGAGTTCGCTGATCCTTCGGCTGGTGAGGCCGGCGGCGAACATCTGCTGGAAGAAGTGGACCAGGGGGATGGCGTCCTGTCGGTACAGGCGCTGGCCGGACGGGCTGCGCTCCGCGATGAGCAGCCCTTGCTGCTCGTAGTAGCGCACGGCTCGCACTGAGACGCCGGCACCTCGTGCCACCTCGCCGATGCGGATCAACCGCTCGGCCGCGGCCCCTGTGACAGTCATGGTGATTCCCCTCACCCCTGGCCCTCGCGCCAGCAGTTGCCTCTGACGCCAGCGTCAGGTTTTAGCGTACCGGTCATGGACATCAACAACTCCGTCGCCCTTGTCACCGGAGCCAACCGCGGCCTGGGCCGCGCCTTCGCCCAGCGCCTCCTCGAACGGGGCGCCCGCAAGGTCTACGCGACGGCCCGCCGTCCGGAGACCGTGGACCTGCCCGGGGTCGAGGTGCTGCCCCTCGACATCACCGATCCCGCATCCGTGAGGGCCGCCGCCGAGGCCGCCCCGGACGTCTCGCTCCTCGTCAACAACGCGGGAATCAGTACGGGGACCGACCTGGTGACCGGTTCGCTGGACGCGGTGCGGCACGAGCTGGAGACCAACATGTTCGGCCACCTGGGAATGATCCGGGAGTTCGCGCCGACGCTCGCCAGGAACGGCGGGGGCGCGATCGTCAACGTCCTCTCCGCCATGTCGTGGTTCGGGGGGAAGGGGGCCAATGCCTACCACCTGACCAAGGCCGCCGCCTGGGCCATGACCAACGGCGTCCGCCTGGAACTCGCCGAGCAGGGCACGCTCGTCACAGCGGTACACCTCGGCCTGGCCGACACCGACATGGCGGCGGGCTGGCCCGTGGACAAGATCGCTCCGTCGGATCTGGCGGACGCGGCGCTCGACGGTGTCGAGGCGGGCTCCGCCGAGGTCCTCGCCGACCAGTGGAGCCGGGACGTCAAGTCCCGTCTGCCGCTGGCGCCGGAAGAGTTCAACGCCGCAATGGGCCGCGCCTTGGCGGCGCTGATGGCGGCCTGAGGCGTCGGCCCTCTCAAGCCGGCACGCCTACTGCCACAGTACGGCGACCACAGCAGCTGGGTACCGTGCCGCGCGCGACCCCGTCTCCTGACCACGTCAGCAGGAGAGAAACCCTTGCGTGGACACCTCCACCGCCAAGTCCACCCGGCGCTACGCCGGCGTCCGCCGACCCGTGTCCACGTGCGCGAAGCGGCGCCCGGGCCTCGTAGGAGGCCGGGCGCCGCGTCAGTGGGCAGGTGGGACAAGGGCTACGGGGCGGTCACGCGCCCGTGCCGCCCGCGCCCCTGCGGCGGGTCACCATGAAGATCGCGCCGCCCGCTGCCACCAGGCCGGCCGCGCCGATGGCGATCGGGATGGCGTTGCCGCCGCCCGTCTCGGCGAGGTCGCCGGGGTCGCCGCCGTTGGGGGAGGGGGCGACCGGGGTGGAGTCCGAGGGGGACGGGGAGGGGGACGACTCGGTCTTCGGGGTGTCGTCGGCGGGCGGGTTCTCGTCCGCCGGGGGGTTCTCGTCGGCCGGCGGCTGCTCGTCGGCGGGCGGGTTCTCCTCGGCGGGCGGCTTCTCCTCCGTCGGCGGCTTCTCCTCCGTCGGCGGCTTCTCCTCCGCCGGCGGGTTCTCCTCGGCCGGGGGCTGCTCCGTCGTGCAGTCCTTCGTGCCGCCGTTCCAGGCCGCGATCAGCTTGTCCTTGATGACCGGGCGATCGGGGCCCTTGGGGACGTCGCCGTGCTCGAAGCCGTCCTTCGCGTCGAGCTTGCCGTCGAACTTCACGGCGCCCCGGTACAGGTCGATCTGGGCGTAGCAGCCCGCGTCGGGGACGGCGATGTCGAGGGAGTCCGTCGCACCCCGCTTGACCGTGACCGTGTCGAAGTCGACGAAGACCTGCTCGCCGGAGGTGGCGAAGGTCGGGCCGTGGGCGAGGTAGGACGCGAGGGAGACCGTGCAGGTCGTGGCGTCGGAGGCGGCGCGGACCTTGATGTGGACCTTGCCGTCGTCGCTGGGCTTGAGGTTCTGGTCGTCGAGCTTGACCCAGTCGGCGAACGTCACGCCGTCCAGCGAGAACTCGCAGCGGTCGGTCTCGGTGGCCGTGCCCGCGCCCTCGCCGGGGGCGTAGCTCTTCTTGCCCCAGCCGTCGCCGCCGGGGGTGCCGGTGGCGAAGGCCGGACCGGAGACCGCCGCGGTCAGCGCAAGAGCGGCGATGCCCGTCCCCACCAGGCGGCTCACGATGACACGTCTCGCTATGGACATGCAGATCCCATTCTCGAACTCGGAACGTCGGTACGTACGAGGCCCCTGGGCGCGGCGGCAGCACGGCAGCACGAGGCTGCCGGAGGCCGCGCCGGGGGTGAGTGGTCGTAGAAAACACCGGGCTCAGTGGTCACTTGAGCCGCAGGGTGTGGACATCGTTTACCAAGGGGTAAGGGCTGTCAACCTCGGGAAAGGCCGGTCGGGCTCGGGTCCTCGACGGCCCGTCAGGCACCTCCGCACCACGCGTGGGGCACGCACGGTGCACATATGGTGCACATATGGGGCACAAGGGGAATCAGTTCCTCCGGGAAACCATCAGGGCCTCACGCGCGCCCCAAGGCCAGGTCGCCCCTCCGCAAAGGGCTCACCAACTCACGTCTTCGCCCAAGGGAGTTGACAGGGGACGGATTTGACAAGCCGCCCGCCGCTCCCGACTCTACGTTCATGACATCCATTTTCATTATCGGCGTCGAGGGTGCCGCCGAGAGCGAGCGGGGTGACGGTCCGTGCGTGTGGCCTTCGTAGGCAAGGGCGGCAGCGGCAAGACGACGCTCTCCGCACTCTTCGCCCGGCACCTCGCCCGGTCGGGCGCGCCGCTCGTGGCGATCGACGGTGACATCAACCAGCACCTCGCGCACGCGCTCGGGCTGGACGAGGAGGCGAACTTCGGCGCCCCGCCGCTGAGTTCCCGCACCGGCGAGATCAAGGACCTGCTGCGCGGCACCAACCCGCGCATCGTCTCCCGGGAGGCGATGGTCAAGACGACCCCGCCCGGCCGGGGGTCACGCCTGCTGCGGCTCCTCGGCGACGACGACCTGCACGCCCGGCACGTCGAGCGCGTGGGCGACGTGCCGCTCATGGTCACCGGCGCCTTCGACGAGAGCGACCTCGGGGTGGCCTGCTACCACTCCAAGCTCGGCGCGGTGGAGCTGTACCTCAACCATCTCGTCGACGGGCCCGGTGAGTACGTCGTCGTCGACATGACCGCCGGCGCCGACGCCTTCGCCTCCGGGCTCTTCACCCGGTTCGACATGACCTTCCTGGTCGTGGAGCCGACACGGAAGAGCGTCTCCGTGTACCGGCAGTACCGGGAGCACGCCGCCGAGTTCGGCATCCCGATCGCGGTCGTCGGCAACAAGGTCACCGGCGAGGACGACCTGCTCTTCCTCAAGGAGCACGTGGGCGACGACCTGGTGGCGCACTGCGTGCAGTCGTCGTACGTCCGCGCGCAGGAACAGGGCCGGGAGCAGGGCGAGTTGGAGGCCCACAACCTGCACGCCCTGACCCGGTTGAAGGACGCCGTCGACGCCCGCACGAAGGACTGGGCCACGTTCCAGCGCCACGCCGTCGAGTTCCACCTCCGCAACGCCGCCGCCTGGGCCAACGACGCCACCGGGCACGACCTGGCCGCCCAGGTGGACCCCGAGTTCCGCCACGGACCGGAGGCGCTGGCCGCCACCGGGGCCACCACCCCCTCCGCAGTCTCCTTCTGATCAGAACAGGAACATCCATGTCGCTCGACGTCTCTCCGCAGCTGCTCGCCGATGCCGAGAAGGGCGAGGTGCGGGAGGAGGAGTTCGTGGAAACGGTGCGTACGTCGCTGCCGTACGCCTACGAGCTCATCGCCTCGCTCGTCGGTGAACTGCGGGCGGGTACCGCGCCGTTCGCCGACAACCAGACTCCGCCGCCGTCGGAGAAGGAGCGGGGCCAGCTGCTGCGGGCGCTGTCCAGCGACGCGATCCGGGGGAGCCTGGAGCGGCACTTCGGGGTGGCGCTCGCCTTCCAGAACTGCCACCGGGTGGCGGTCTTCCCGACCGAGGCGCGCGGCGGCGAGACGTACGCCCGCTTCACCTCGCTGCGGTCGCAGATTCTCAACCAGTCGCCGGAGTTCCGCGACTGCTGACCTCCGGGACGGCCGGCCGGGCTCGGACTGCCGGGCGGTCGGCCTGCCGCCGGGTGACAGGCACGAATCAGCCATCGACCGCCCCCTCCGCATCCCTCTCGCGGAGGGGGCGGTCGATTCCGCATGGGGGAGCTCAGGGGGCGCACAGGGGCGCATTAGCGGCGTACAGCTGCATCGGGGGCGGGAACGGGGGCGGCCGCGGGGGCGGCTTCGGGCTGGGCACGGGCGTGACTTCCTCCCCATTGCGCCCGATCTCTCCCCGAGCCCGCCCGAGCGTGACCGGTCCGGGCGGGCTCGGTGAGGGCGGTCGGGTGCCTGATGGGGGCTCGGCGGGACCTTGCCGGGCCCGGCGCGTGCCGGTTCGTACGCCCTGGCGTGCGGCCATGCGATATGCGCCGTCACAAGATGGCCTGCCTGCGATCACACAAGGTGAATAATGGGGCCTGAGGGCGTCTCAGCGACAGAGAGGGTCGCCGTGGGGACCGACAGGGACAGTGCCGTTTCCCGTCAGCGCTTCGACGTGGCCGACGCCGCGCCGTTGCTGATCGACGCGGACGGGTTCGTGACGAGCTGGACCCGGGACGCCGAGCGGCTCTTCGGGTATCCCGCGGCCGAGATCCTGGGCCGCAGCGTCCGGGCGCTCCTGTTCGACGAGGATGGCGAACGCATCGGTTCGCTGGCCGAAACCCATCGCGCCCTCGGCGGCTGGTCCGGCATCCTCACCGCCCGCCACCGCGACGGCCACCCCATCAAGGTGATGGTCCGCGTCGTCCCCACGCACGAGGCGTCGACACTCGCGCCGGGTCAGGCGGGGGAGGGGGCGCCTGCGGAGGGTGGGGCGCTTACGGAGGCAGGGGCGTCTTCGGCGAGTGCGGCGCCTTCGGCAGGCGGTTCCGGTTCGGCCGGTTCCGGTTCAACCGGTTCTGGTTCAGCCGGTTCGGCCGGTTCCGGTTCGGCCGGTTCGCGGGTCATCGGTCGTGACGTCGGTGCCCCGGCCTCGGCGGTGGTCCCCGGCGTCTGGCCCGCACCGCGTCCCGGATATCCCGACGCGCCCCGGAACGACGCGCCGTCCGAGCCCCCGAGCCGGTCCGCGACCTCGTCCGCGGCCGAGCGCGCCGCCGTTCGGGAGGCCAGTGCCGGTACCCGGACGGGGACGGCCCCCGGACACACGGGGAGCCCGCCCAAGCCCGCCCCGCCCCGGACCGCACCCGCCCGGCCCACATCCCCCCGAACCGCACCACCGGCGACGCAGGGCGCCCCCCAGCCGCCCGCATCCCCCACCGGCCGCGCCTGGCCTGCCGCCCGGCACTCCAGTGGCCCCACGGCCCGGCAGACCACCCCCGTGCCCGACTCCCCGCCCCCGACCGCCTCCCCGTCCGCCCGCCTGCCCTTCTCCCCCTCCCCGTCCCCGTCCGCCCCCGTACGCCCCTCTCCTTCGCCGTCCGCCCCGGCCTCCCCCTCCCTCGCCCCCGATCCCCTCAAGCCCGCCCACTGGGTCGCTCTGGTGTCCGATGCCACGCGAGCCCCCGGCTGGGACATGAGCCGGTCCGTGCTGGAGCGGATGACAGCGTGGTCGCCGGTCGGAATAGCGATCGTGGACACGGAACTGCGGTTCGTGTGGTCGAACGCGGCGTTGGAGCGGTTCGGCGGCGGCCGGGCGCACGAGAGGGTGGGGCTGCGGCTCGCGGAGGTGCAGCCGGGGCTGGACGCCGAGCGCATCGAGGCGCAGATGCGGCGGGTGCTGGAGTCGGGCGTCCCGGTGCTGGACTACGAGCACGTGGGCCGGGTGCGGTCCGCGCCGTACCGCGAGACCGCGCACGCGATGTCGTTCACCCGTCTGGAGGACGACCACGGGCGGCCCATCGGCGTGTACTACACGGTGGTCGACGTGTCGGAGCGGCACCGCGCCCGTACCCGGCTCGCCCTGCTGGACCGCGCCGGTGAGCACATCGGCCGCACCCTCGACGTACGGCGGACCGCGCAGGAGCTGGCGGACGTGGTGGTGCCGGCGCTCGCCGACTTCGTGACCGTGGACCTGCTGGACTCGGTGCTGCGCGGCGCCGAGCCGGGCGCGCTCGGCGACGGTTCCGTCCCCCTGCGGCGGGTCGCCCAGCAGTCCGTGCACGACGGGGTGCCGGAGGCCGACCTGGAGGTCGGCGCGGTCGCCTCCTACGCGGCCGGATCGCCCCCGGTGCGGGCGCTGGTCGACGGCCGTTCGTGGTCCGAGCCGCGGCTGGACCCCCTGTCGGCGGAGTGGGCGAGGACGGACCCGGGCCGGGCGGTGCCCGCGGAGGCGCTCGGACTGCACAGTGTGATGATCGTGCCGGTGCGGGCGCGCGGCATCACGCTCGGCATCACCACGTTCTTCCGGCGCGACCGGCTGGACCCGTTCGACGCGGTCGACCTGGGCCTCGCCGAGGAACTCGTCGGCCGGGCCGCGGTCTGCGTCGACAACGCCCGCCGGTACACGCGCGAGCGCGACGCCGCCCTGGTGCTCCAGCGCAGCCTGCTGCCGCGCCGGCTGCCCGAGCAGGACGCGGCCGAGGTCGCTGTCCGCTACCGGCCCGCCGACGAACTGACCGGCCTCGGCGGCGACTGGTACGACGTCATCCCGCTCTCGGGCGCCCGTGTCGCCCTCGTCGTCGGCGAGGTGGCCGGCCACGGCATCGACGGCGCCGCCGCCATGGGCCGCCTCCGTACGGCCGTACGCACCCTCGCCGACCTCGACCTGCCGCCGGACGAGGTGCTCGCCCACCTCGACGACATGGTGGCGAAGTCGGCGCGGCAGGAGGGCGCCGAGCCGGGCGGGGGCAGCGGCCAGACGGTCGGGGCGCGCTGTCTGTACGTCGTCCACGACCCGGTGTCCGGCAGGTGCGCCATGGCCACCGCCGGGCCGTTCGCCCCGGCCCTGGTCGCCCCGGACGGCACGGTCACCTTCCCCGAGCTTCCCGAGGGGCCTGCGCTGGGCGTGGACCAGCAGCCCTTCGAGGCGCTGGAACTGGACCTCCCCGAGGGCACCGTCATCGCCCTGCACACCGACGGGCTGCTCGCCCAGGCCTCCCGGGAGGCGCTGTGCCGCGCCCTGGCCCGACCCGAGCCCTCCCTCGAACGGCACGCCCAGCGCGTCCTGGACTCCCTCGCCCCGGCCCGCCCCACCGACGACGTCGCCCTCCTGCTGGCCCGCACCCGGCGGCTGCCCGCGCACCGGGTCGCGTCGTGGGAGCTGCCGGCCGATCCGGCGCTGGTCGCGGAGGCCCGCAAGACCACCTCGCGGCAGCTCGGGACCTGGGGGCTGGACGAGCTGGCGTTCACCACCGAACTGATCGTCAGCGAACTGGTCACCAACGCGATCCGGCACGCGGCCGGACCCATCAGGCTCCGGCTCGTCCTCGAACGCACCCTGATCTGCGAGGTCTTCGACGGCGGCGCCACCGCGCCCCACCTTCGCCACCCGCGCACGACCGACGAGGGCGGCCGCGGCCTGTTCCTGATCTCCCAGTTCACCCAGCGCTGGGGCACCCGCTTCCTGCCCGAGGGCAAGGTCATCTGGGCGGAACAGTCCCTGGCGGACCAGTCGACCCCGGATCCGACGACAGCCGGCCCGACCGGGCAACAGCTGACGACGACGGAGCAACGAACGACCGACGGCTGATCCGTCGGCCGCCCATCCGCCGGGCGGGGGAGCCCTCGCCGGGGGCGCCAGCGGCGGTCGGTCCGTCGGCGGCGGGTCCGTCGGCGCCCGGAGAGTCGCCCGCGGAACGGTCGGCAGCTGGGGAACCAGCCGGATAACAGGCGGCCGCAGCACGATCGACGGCCCGTCCCTGTCTCGCCCACCCCTCGGGAGGCCGTCCATCCGTAGTCGATCCGTCCGCGCCCGGAGAGTCGGCCGCGGAACGATCGGTGGGAGAAGAGGCCGCGGGGGTGGGACGGCGGGGCGAGGGGGACGAGGGGGCGGTCGGTCAGCCGATCGGGAGGCCAACTGGTCGGCTGCGTGCGGCAGGTCGGCAGATGGGCGGCTCGCCGGGCCGGCGGGTCGGCAGCGCGAGCCAGGCGCAGCAGGTCCGCCGATCAGCAGGCTGACGGGACAGTGGATGGCGGAAGAACAGGCAAGAAGCGCGGCGAAGCGATAGATCGGCGGATCGGCAGGCCAGCGGCGCCAGCGAGGCCGCAGACTGGCGGGGCAGCGGCTCGGCAAGGCGACAGCGTGCCCGATCGGCGGCCCGACGAAGCGACAGACCAGCGGCACGAGCGGCAGACCAGCGGATCGACGGATCGCCAGCACGAGCCAGGCGACACGCGACGGGGCAGCGGAACAGCGGAACGACAAGGCCAGAAGCTTCGGCGAAGCGATAGGCCGACGGATCGGCGACGCAGGGAGCCGCCAGCGCGGCCGCCAGCGGGCCGGACCCGTCGGTCGGCGCAGGGCCGGGCGGCGCGGCGGCGGCGCACTGTGCGGGTCGCGGCGACCCGGTCGGGCGGCGGTGCCCCAGCCGGTCCGGTCTAGCCGCAATCCGGCGGGTACGCCAACCGAGGCGCCCTCCGGTGAGCCGTCCGGGTGAACCCGCCGGGCGGGCTCCGGGCGCCCCACGACTCCACCAACCCCTCCCTCACCCCTCCCCTCCCCCGAATCTCCACATTTCCGACATCGCGCCTGGCGCGCTCGCCCCCTCCCGTGCCCCGTTCAGCCTGATTAGTGGCGGTTGGCACTTCATATGAATGCAGGGGTCGGCTTCGGGCACCGGGCTCCGTCGCCACGGCAGGACATCAGGGAGAAGAGGACGTGGTGAAGCGAAGAACACCGGGGGGTGTGGGTCTGGCCCTGGCCGTCACGGCGACGCTGGTGGTCGGACTGGCCGGTGAGGCGGCAGGCGCCGCACCCGGCACGAGTGGCACCGCGGACGGCAGGGCACCCGGCGACGGCAACGTGACCGTCCGGGTCGTCAACGAGGTGGACGCCGACGGGGCGTACGACCACGGTCTGGAGAAGGGCCGGCCCGGTGTGCGGGTCACGCTCACCGACGACCACGGCACCGTGGAGACCCGGACCACCAACGCGTACGGCGTCGCCTGGTTCCAACCGGCGGCCTCCGCGCTGCGCGGCGGCAAGTACCGCGTCCAGGCGTACAACCCCGACCCCCGCACCCTTCAGCCTGCCGTCGCGGGCCTCGGCACGGGATCGGGCGTCATGCGCAGCAGCGTCGGCTTCGTGGATGTCTCCGGGGGCCGCAGCACGACGTACACGACCGGCTTCTGGGAGCCGGGGGTCTACTGCCAGGAGAACCCGGACCTGGTGACCTGCAACCTGACGAAGGGTGACGCGCCCGACACCCACAAGGGCCTGGTGCGGTTCGCGGGGAACTTCTCCGACACCCACCCCGGCGGCACGGTCACCCGGCTGACCAACAACCAGCAGCAGGGGTCCGTGTTCGGCATCGGCAACGACCGGACCGGCAACACGTACATGGGCACGCTGGTCAAGCGGCACGCCGCGTACGGCCCGGCGGGCGCGACCAACACCATCTACCGCCGCAACAGCGCCTCCGGGGTGAGCACCTTCGTCACCCTGCCGGGCCTGCTGACCGAGCACGACGAGGCCGAGAACTGGCTGCGCGACAACCCGGTCTACAGCAGGGTCGGCCGGGAGGGCATCGGCGACGTCGACGTCTCCGGTGACGGCCACACCCTCTACGCGGTCAGCCTGAACGACTCCCGGCTCTACGCCGTGCCGATCCGCGGCACCGGCGACGGGGTCTACCCGGGCACCTACCGCTCGCACGTCATCCCCCGGCCGGAGGAGTGCGCCGGCCACTGGCACCCGTACGGCATCGGCGTGCGCGGCGGCCGAGTGCTCGTCGGCGGGGTGTGCGGTGCGGAGAACACCGTCACCAGGAGCGCCCCGTGGGGCGACCCCTCCCAGGTCACCTCGCACGTCTACGAGTTCACCCGGGGTTCGTTCCGCCCGCTGTTCCAGACGGCGATGAACTACCCGCGCGGCTGCGCGTACCGGTTCACCGGACCTCCCGCGACCGCCCCCCGCTGCGGCAAGCCCTCCACCGTCGGCAGCCCGCTGAGCGCCATGTGGGAGGCGTGGAACCAGCGCGTCCCCACACCCGGCCGCCTCTCCTTCGTCTCCGCGCCGCAGCCGATCCTGTCCAACATCGAGATCGCCGACAACGGCGACCTGATCCTCGGCTTCCGTGACCGGTTCGCCGACATGCAGGGCACGGCGACCTACCCCTTCAACGCCCACCGGACCACCCCCAAGGTCAGGGCCGTCGCCGCCGGTGACGTGCTGCGGGTGTGCGCGTCCGGTACGACGTACACGCTGGAGAACAACGCCCGGTGCGACGGGCTCTACGGCGCGCTCCCCCACAACGACGAGGGGCCGGGCCACGGCGAGTTCTACGCCGACTCGACCAGGCTCGCGGACACCCACGAGGACCAGGTCACCCAGGGCGGCACGGCCCTCCAGCCGTACCGGAACAAGCTGTGGAGCACGGTCCACGCCCCGTTCGACGAGCACCCCTGGGAGCAGGGCGTCCGCCGCTGGAACGCCACCAAGGGCAAGACCGAGGGCAACCTCCTGGTCCAGCGGACCTGGAGTGCCGACGCCGCGCAGCGCGCCATGCTGTTCGGAGAGGGCAACGGCCTCGCCGACCTGGAGCTGATCTGCGACCGGGCACCCGTCCAGGTCGGCAACCGCGTCTGGTTCGACACCGACGGCGACGGCATCCAGGACCCGTCCGAGCCGCCGGTCGAGGGCGTGAAGGTGACGCTCGACCCGACGTCGTCGTCCGGCCCCGACCTGGTGACGTACACCGACGCGAACGGCGAGTACTACGTCGGCAGCCAGAACCGGGGCAGGCTGCGGCCGAACACCACCTACCGGGTCTCCTTCGACCACAGCGGCGTCGACACGAACGCGCTGCCGGGCCGTCCGAGCCGCGCCTCACTCAAGTGGACGGTCAAGGGCGCCGGTTCCAACCGTGCGATCGACTCCGACGTCGACGCCCACGGCCGGACCACGGTCCGGGTCGGCGACCCCGGCCATGTGAACCACACGGTCGACGCCGGTCTCACCCAGCCGGTGCGGCTGACACTGCTGAAGCTCGACAAGAAGAGCGCCAAGCCCCTGGCCGGCGCGGTGTTCGAGCTGTGGCAGGACACCAACGGGGTCCGCGGCCTGCAGCGCCACGGCCTGAGGAAGGACCGGTTCGTCAACGACTGCGCCACCTCCCGCACCGGCCGCTGCTCCTTCGGCTCGCTCCTGCCCGGCACCTACCACCTGGTGGAGACGGACGTCCCCGAGGGCTACCTCAAGCCGAGGCGTCCGGTCACCGGGCCGTACGTCCTCACCCCGAGGAACGCCTCCCGGGGCAACGGGCTGTTGGTGAAGCTCCTCAACGCGCGGGGCGAGACCTGCAAGGGCAAGAAGTGCTGACGCCGGTGCCCGTTCGGCCCAGCAGGACGTCTCCGGGGCGGGCCGGATGCCGTATCTCTGGGAGGGGGTTCGGCGAGTGAGCGAGTACCGGAGGCCGCGTTGACACGACGAAGGACACGGAAGGCCGGCAGGACACAGAAGAGCCGGATACGTGTGGTCGCGGTGCTGTCGTCCGCCCTGCTGGGCTGGACGGCGGCACCCGCCGCCGCATCGGCGCCTGCCACGTCGACGCCCGCCGCGTCGGCGCCCGCCGCGGAGTGCACGGCGCGGACCGGCCCCTACCAGTGGGACCTGGAGCGCCACCTCAAGCTCCCTGCGGACGGCCGGCAGTCCACCGCCGACTGCGTGGCGATCCGCGCCTTCCAGCAGCGTGCGGGGGTGAAGCCGGCCGACGGCTACGCGGGCCTCGCCACCTACCGCACGCTGCTGGTGGTGCAGGCCCGCGCCAACCCGAACGCGGCCGGGAAGTGTCCGGTGCGGACGTACCAGGTGACGTGCGTGGACCTCGACCGGCAGCTGGTGTGGGTGCAGCGCGGGAAGCAGGTGATCTACGCGCCGGTTCCCGCGCGCACCGGCAGGGACGGTGAGGAGACCCGTACCGGCTGGCACACGGTCTACTGGAAGAACCGCGACCACTTCTCCGACCTGTACGACAACGCGCCGATGCCCTTCGCCCAGTTCTTCAACGACGGCCAGGCCTTCCACGGTGTCCTCGACGACCTCTTCCGCGGCGGCTCCCACGGCTGTGTGAACCTCCGCTACGCCGATGCCGAACGCCTGTGGCGCGTCATGCACGAGGGCGACGCGGTGTACATCTGGGGCGCCAAGCCGGGCACCTGGCGCTCGATGAGCCCGCCGGTCAGCCGTGGATGATCGAGGCGGTCAGCCGTGGATGATCGAGGCGGTCCAGGCGTTGACGTGGCCCACGGTCGCCTGGTCCTTGAGGACAGGCTTGCCCACGGACCGGACCCTCGGAGTGGCCTTCCAGGTGACGTCGGCGCGGGCGATGCCCTTGACGGCGACCTTGACTCCGCCGCCCTTGATGGCGACGGCGGCGTTGAGGTTGGTCACCGCGGCGACGGCACGGGCGCCGCGCTGCACCTTGCCGCCCGCGATCTTGTAGTGCAGGGTCAGCTTCTCGCTGGTGACCGGGATGCCGAAGATGGTCTCGGTCGCCGTGTAGGCGACGGAGACGGCACCCTTGCTCTTCCTGGGTGAGACCTCGTGGACGAACTTCACGTCCTCGTTGTACGGGGTCACCGTCTTCAGCGGATGGTTGAGGTTGCCCTTGAGCTGGCGGAACAGGGACGCGTAGATCTTGCCGTTCTGCAGATGCCCGACGAACCTCGACTGCTTGGCCGCCGGCAGCGCCGAGAAGCTCTTGAGGGTCCGCTTCGCCTCGGGCGTCTTCTGCGCCTTGAGGTAGGCCGTGTAGCTCTTGACCGTCAGCTTCGCCGGAAGCTTCGCGGCGGCGGCGTCCGCGGACGTCGACGCGGACGCGGCCGGGGCCAGTACCGCCAGGGCTGTCGCCCCCGCTACGGCGACGGTGGTGAGGCGGCGTGTGGTGACGCTGTGCACAGTGATCTCCCTGCGGTCGAGGTGTCCGGCGGTGCGCGTCAACGAGCCTAGGGAGCGGCCTGCTCGGCGGACATTGTCTCTTGGTGCAGTGAACTCCGGGGATGGCCTGCTGTGACGTGGCCGTGTCATTTCGGGGGTGCTTCTTGTCAGTAGCAGACGCTAAGTTGGGGGGAGATCGCCGCCGCACCCGGGGCACGGGGCTCTGTCGGGAAAGCGGCATCGGGAAGGGCCGACCAATGACCAAGAGGTCTGACGTAGGAGACGACACGGCCTGCGCCTACCGGCGCACGGGGGCCGATCCCGTTCGGGACATCAGCAGGCTCAAGACCCTGACGCAACGGGAGAAGGAAGTCCTTCTTCTGCTGGGAACGGGCCTGGGCAACCGGCAGTTGGCCAGGGAACTGGGCATCGCCGAGCGGACGGTGAAGGCGCATGTCGCGCGCATAGTGGAGAAACTGGAGCAGCAGACACGGCTGCAGGCCGCGGTGCTCTCCGTCCTCGCCCACGAGCTGCTGTGCGCCGATCCACGGTGCGCGTGCGGTTCCGCCACTCCCCTGTCCCGGCTCGTCGGGGCGTCCGCAGTCTGATCCGCGGCCGCGTTTTGGCGTTCACTTGTGGAAACTTTGACCATTCGCTGAAGCGCGGCCCATCCATCCGCCCGCCGATCCCTCGACATCACCCGCGCACCACTTCCACGCACCACTTCCGCGCCACTTCGATCACACGGACAACCCGGACGACTCGGACGACCTACGGGGTGAATGCGACCATGTCGGTCTGAGCGGAGGGGCCCGCCCGCGGGCCCCTCCTTCGCCGTCCCCCCACCACATACGCAGGAGTTGACGGATGAGACGCCCTTCGAGGCGGGCCCGGATCGCGATCGGGGCGGCCATGGGCGCGGCGGTGGTCGCCGTACCGCTGGTGGCCCGGGAGGTCTCCTCACCCGCCCTGGACCTGACGCCGGCTGCCCGCGCCGAGGACCCGGCCTGCGCCCGGATCGCCGACCGCTACCCGGACCGGATCGCGGGCGAGTCCCGCGACCCGGTCGCCGTCACCGGCGTGACCTCCTGGGGCAACGGTGGCGTGGTGCTGCGCTGCGGCCTGGAACCGCCCGCCGAGACCGCCGACCCGTGCGTCGAGGTCGACGGCGTCGACTGGGTGTTCCGGGAGGACCGCTCCGCCGGCTCCGGTTACCGCATCCTCATCACCTACGGCCGCAACCCCGCCGTGCAGGCCTTCGTCGACGACCGGATCACGGCGATCGACGGCGTCCTGGTGGACCTCAGCGACGTGGTGAGACCGATCGAGCGGACGCCGGGCGACGTGTGCGTGGCCTCTTCCGACGCCACCCCGCGCTGACGGCCTTCGGCGCTGACGGGACTTCGGCGCCTCGGCGCTGACGGACTTCGGCGCGGCCGGCACGGTGTCGAACCCGCGTCAGACCACGCGGGGACCACCGCTCAGGCGACCCGAGGGGGCCGTCGGGACGAGGCGGTCGTAGCGCCAGGCGCACAGCCCCAGGGCCATCAGGAACTGCAGGTCGAGCAGGGCGACGGTCATCATCACGAAGGCCCAGTCCACCGCGTCGGCCGGCCCGTCGCCCGCCCACAACCCGCTCGCCACCAGGGACAGCAGATACACGACCGCGTACACCGACGTGTCGATGGTCGCGGTGCGCCAGCGCGACAGCGCCGGAAGCGCCTTGCGGACCACTGTCAGCACGGCCACCGCCACCAGCGGGAAGAGCAGTCCCGCCGGCGATTCCCCTCCGGCCCCCACGTTCAGCACGGCCACCCCCCACAGCCATGAGGGAAGGGTCACCACTGCCGCGTACTCGACCGCTCTGCGCCAAGGCGTGATCATCTGCGCTCCTCGCATCCCCGTACGTCACCGGCGGTCAACCGGTGACCACAGCAGTGTCCCAGCCGCCTCCACGGGGCCGATCGGCAGGCTGCCCGGGGCAGTTGCCTAAGCTGTACGGCGATGAAGACGAACCCCCGTGCGGCCCTGTGCGTGGTGCTGGCCGGGCTCGCGATGACGGGCTGCGCCACACCGAAGCCGCTGCCGACCGACGTCGAACAGGCCGAACAAGCCGAACGGGCCGGCAGGTCAGGGCCGTCAGGGGAAGCTCGACTGGCCGATGGGGGCGGGCTGTTCAAGAGCATCCCCGTCGGCGAACGGCCCCCGGCGCCCGACTTCGCCGGCAGCACCGTCGACGGGGGATCCGTCCGGCTCTCCGACTACCGGGGTCAGGTCGTCGTCGTGAACGCCTGGGCCTCCACATGCGGTCCCTGTCGCGTCGAGTCGCCCGATCTCGACCGTACGCAGCGCAAGTTGAAAGCGCGTGACGTGCGGGTCCTGGGCGTCAGCACCGACGCGTCCCGGCCGAACGCCCTCGCCTTCGAGCGGGACCTCGACCTGTCCTACCCGAGCCTGCACGATCCCGGCGGCAAGCAGTTCCTGAAGCTGCCGAACGGGCTCGTGAACCCGGCGATCCTCCCCTTCACCCTCTTCGTCGACCGCGCGGGCCGGATCGCCGGGGCCGTGCAGAGCACGGTGTCGGAGGAGGACGTGCGGAGCGTGGTCACGCCGATGCTGGAGGAGTAGAGGAGGCGGCGGCGAGGGCTTCGGTGCGGGTGGTGGGGCGCCCCCGGGCCTCGTCCGAGGAGCCCTCCTCTGCGGAGCTCCCGTCGGACGGTGCCTTCGTACCCTTCGTGTCCTTCTTCTCCTGCTGCTGCTTCTGCTGCCTCTGCTTCGGCTCCTTCTTCTGATTCGACTTCTTCTTCTCCGCCTGTTCCTTCAGGAGGGCCTGGAGGCGTTTGATGCCGGCCTGGGCGGCCTCGGTGGTGGCCGTGTCGTCGATGCCGTAGAGGCCGCCGTGGGTGAGGAGGGCCGCGGTGTCGCCGACGCGTACGGTGGCCAGGTCGAGGGTGAGGGCGCTGTCCTCGCCCTCCACGTCACCGCTGACGATCAGCCGCAGGCCCTGGCGGGCGTCACCGAGGTCGCCGGGCAGTTCGACGGGGGTGACCTCGGCGCCGTACTCCCGCCCCTGGACCCCGGTGATGGTGAACTCCTCACAGGTGCCGATGAGTTGGCCGAGGCGTCGGAGACGGGCGTCGACGTCGGCCTTGTCGTACGCGCCGACCTGGTAGCGCAACTGGGCGCCGTACTCGTAGTCGTCGAAGCCGGTGACGGCCGTGCCGCCCTTGGGCTCGCCGAGGACGTCCTCGGCGTAGACCGCGTCGAGGAGTGCCTGGCACTCGGGGCGGTCGGTGCGGCCCTTGAGGAGGCCGTCCCGCCAGGTCGCCGCACCCTGGGTGCCGGACCAGGCGTCGCCGAGGTCGTCCTGGCGGAGCAGGGCGCTCCGGGCCCGGGCGTCGGTGAGCGCGGGGGTCGCCGGGGCGGTGGGGGAGGCGGAGGCCGTGGTCTCGTCGACGGAGGCGGCCTCGGGGAAGCCGCGGGGGTGTCCGGGGTCGTCCACGACGCAGGCCGCCGCCCCCGCGAGCATCCCTAGGGCCACGACCCGGGCGAGAACACGGTACGGACGACGCATGGCGGAGCCTCCCGAGAGCACGACGTTGCCGCTCCCACGCCAACACCGCTGGGCCCCGCCCACCAGCGGGACAGGGGCGTACGGGTGAGGTGGTCCCCCGGACGGCGGCAGGGCTTCTCGGGTACGTGTCCGCGGTCAGCCCGGGGGCGTGGGGGCGGGGGAGGGAGTGGGGGCCATCGAGGGCGGGGTGGGGGTCGTGCCCCGGATCTCCACGGTCGCGCCCTTGGCGAGGCGGTCGTACAGCCAGCGGGCGTCCGTGGTGCGCAGGCCGATCCAGCCGGAGGTGGTGTCGTAGTTGCCGGGGGCCTTCTCGTTGTAGGAGAGGGCGGCGATCCAGACCGCGGTGGAGCCCGGGATCCGGGTCGGAGCTTCGCTCGTCCGCCCGTCCTCGCCGGTCCCGTCGGCCGGGCCGGCCGGATCGGTCGGGTCGGGCGTGCCGGTCGGGTCGGTCCCGTCGGTCGCCTCGGTCCGGTCCGGCTCGCCCGCGGCACCCGCCGCACCCGCGGGGGCCGTCGTGGCCGTGGCGCCCGTCGTGACCGGGGCCAGTTCCAGGACCCACGTCAGCTTCACGTCGTACTCGTCGTCGAAGCCGACCGTCGCGTCACGGACGACCTTGGCGTCGGCCTTCGCGGTGACGGTCATCCGGCCCGTCGGGGTCGGCGTCTCCAACGTGCCCGCCGAGATGGGCAGTTCGCGGCCGGCGACGGCGAGGACGCGGCGCGAGAGGTCCACCGTGGCGTCGGGAGCGTCGGCCGTCGCACTGGGCTGGACGCTCGCGGCCGTGGCCGGGCCCTGCTCGGTGCCGTGCGAGACGGCGTTCAGGGTGAGGACCGCGGCCAGGCCCGCCGCCGCGCAGCCGCCCGCGACCGCGGCGGTCGTACGCCGCCGACGACGCCGGCGTCCGGCGGTGGCGCGGACCTCGGCGCCGGACCCGGGCGGCGGGGACTCGGCCGTTTCGGCCAACTCGTGCAGCCGGACGGTGAGTTCATCGGACACGCCCGTCCTCCTTCGCACCCTTGCCGGGGCCGAGTTCGCGCGCCAGCGCCGCCCGGCCTCGGGACAGCCGGGCCTTGACCGTGCCCACGGGGGCACCGGTCTCGGAGGCTACCTCCTCGACACTCAAGTCGCACAGATGGTGCAGAACCACTGCCATCCGCTGGGCCTCCGGAATCCTGCGCAACGCCTCGACCAGCACCGCTCGCTCGGGATCGGGTCCCGGCGCGTGCTCCGGGGGCGGATCGCGGCGCACCAGCTCCAGCCAGCGGCGCGCCCGGCGCCACCGGCTCACCGCGAGCCGCATCGCCACGGTCCTGATCCACGCCTCGGGCGCCCCTTCCGCGAGGAAGTCCCGCCGCCGGTCCCAGGCCCGTACGAAGGCCTCCTGCACCACGTCCTGCGCCTCGCCGTGGTCTCCGGTGAAGGCGTAGAGCTGGCCGGTCAGACGAGGGAACGCGGTGGCGTAGAACGCGTCGAACTCTTCCTCGGTCATGCCCCCGCCGTTGTCCGAAGTCCCGTGCATCGCCATGCAACCCGGTCGCCCCCGTCGTGCGTACAGGTCCCGAACGTACGCCGCAGCCCATCGAAACACATCGTCGTCAGCAAGTGGGGGGAGACCATGGCCAAGGGGAGCAGGACCACGGGGAACAGCGGCAGGAGGAGCGAGGCCGGGGGGAGTCGGCCCGGCGGGAGCGGGGCCGGAGCGAGCCGGGGCGCCGGGGCGAGGCCGCGTCGGCGTCTCCTGCACGTGATCGCCACGACGGCCGCGTGCGCGGTCGCGTTCGCGCTCACGGGCTGCGCGGGGAGCGGGGAGGGAGTGCGGGTCGAGGGTCCGAGCGAGATACCGAGATCGCAGGCCCAGGCGGACGCGCAAGGGGACACGGCTGGGGGCGCGCAGGGAGACGCGAGGGGGGACGCGAAGGGGAAGAACCTGAACGCGCGGTCCCGTCCCGCGCCGCTGCCGGCCTTCGACGGCGTGCGGGTGAACATCGCCGAGGGACAGACCGTGGGCGTCGGCATGCCGATATCCGTCACCTTCGCCCGACCGGTCCCCCCAGCCGAACGCGCTGCGGTGGAAAGGCAGTTGAAGGTCACCATGGACGTCGACGCCGAAGGCTCGTGGGGCTGGGTCAAGGACCGGGCCCTCGCGGACGGGCAGCGCGTCGACTTCCGCCCGCGCACCTACTGGCGGCCCGGCACGAAGGTCACCGTCAAGGTCGGGGCCGGCCTCACCCGGCACTTCACCATCGGCCGCTCGCTGATCGCCACGGTCGACGTCCGCCGCCACACCATGACCGTCGAGAAGGACGGCCGCACCCAGCGCGTCCCGATCACCGCGGGCGCGCCCGGCATGGAGACCTGGAACGGCACGATGGTCGTCTCCGACAAGCAGCGCCGGGTCTTCATGGACTCCCGCACGGTCGGCTACGGCGAGGAGTACGCCGACTGGTACTCCTACGCCGTCCACCTCACCGCCTCCGGCACCTACCTCCACGAGAACCCGAAGGCCACGACGTACGCGGGCCGGCAGAACGTCACCCACGGCTGCGTGGGCCTCGCGGACGACGGCACGGCGAAACGGTTCTACGACCAGGTCATCCCGGGGGACGTGGTGAGGGTGACCGGCTCGAAGGAGACCGTGGCCGTCGGGAACGGCTACGGCGACTGGAACCTGAGCTGGGAGCGGTGGCAGGAGGGCAGCGCACTGGGCCGAGGTGCCTGAGCGAAGCCACCGAGAGAGGGCCGCTGAGAGGCAGCCGGAAAAAGTGTCCCGCCGGTGTCATCCGCCCCCTATGCCTCCCGGGTTTCAGGAGTGTCAGACCAAGCACCTTGACCAACACACCTTGTGGACCAACACACCTTTGGGGGTCGTCCGTTCATGACCATGGCACGGATGCACACACTCGTCGCCGCCGCAGCGCTGACCACGCTGCTGGTGGGGGCGTCGTCGACGTCGTACGCCGCCTCGCGGGGGGAGGCGGCGCACGGCGCCGGCACGACGGTGGCGGTGGCGGAGGCCGCTGCGGCGGAGGCCAGGAAGGCGCCGACTCCGCGCATCGTCCAGCCCGGTGAACACGTCGTCGCCGCGCCGGGATTCGAGTTCTGGATGACGGAGGAGGGCAAGCACTGGCTGGAGCCCGACCTGCCCGACTTCCCGCAGTTCCGGAGCGTCGTCGACGGCAACATCGACCGGAGCCGGCCGGGAGTGTCGCTCCAGGCGTCCGCCTTCGAAGGGCGCTACTACCTGTCCGGCGTCTACTACGGGGGCAAGGGCACCGCCTCCCGCGTGGCGGTGCGGACGAGCACGGGTACGGTCCACGGCAAGCTGATCGAGCTGCCGGGCAAGCCGGGCTGGGGCGTCTGGTACGCCGTCGCCGACCTGCCCGTGGTGGACGACGGGCAGGAGTTCCTGCGCCGTGTGACCGTCCTCGACACCAAGGGCGGCGTCTACTCCCAGCTGCGCCTGCGCTGACCCGCCGTGCGGTGCGGGAGCGGGCGTGACCGTCCCGCTCCCGCACCGCACGCTTCCCCGTTCCTGTCCCGTTGTCGTTCCTGTTCCTGTTCCCGATCCCGAGGACCGTCGCCCGTGCCGCAGGAGAAACCCGGAGCACCGGAGGCCGGCGACTTCGCCGCGTACGCCACCGCCGCCTGGCCCCGTCTGGTGCGCACCGCGCACATGCTGACCGGCGACTTCCACGAGGCCGAGGACCTCGTGCAGACCACCCTGGCGAAGGTGTACGCCCGCTGGCGGCGCATACCCCGCGACGACGTCGACTTCTACGTACGGCGCTCGCTGGTGAACAACAACATCAGTCGCGTACGGAAGAGACGCGTGGCGCATCTGCTGACCCCGTTCCTGCCCGAGCGGGTGCACGAGCGGCACGCCGGGCACGCCGAGTCGATCGCCCAACGGGCCGCCGTCACCCAGGCGTTGTCCGCGCTGTCGGCTCGGCAGCGGTCCGTGCTGGTGCTGCGCTACTGGGAGGACCTCAGCGAGAGCGAGATCGCCCAGCTGCTGGGCTGCTCGCTCGGCACGGTCAAGACCCATGTGCGCCGGGGGCTGCAAGCGCTGCGCGCCCACCCCGAGTTCGCCGGCGCGGCCCACGCGGACCGCCGCGGCCACGGCTCCGTCCCCTCCCTCCCGTTCGTCCCGGCGCCACCCTCACCCGTCCCCGGAGCCCGCCCATGAACCACCCGACCTCCGGGACCGGCCCGGACACCGCAGCGAAGACAGGCACAGGAACAGAAACGGAGGCAGGGATAGGGGTAGGGGCAGAAGCAGGAATCGGCGACACCGGTGACACCGGGCGGCGGCTGCGTGCGGCGTTCGCCGAGGCCGCGTACCAGCTCACGCCTCCGCCCGTACCGCTGGAGGCCATCGAGCGGGAGGGCCGCAGCCGTCGGCGGCGGCGCCGGGCCGCCGCGCTGAGCACGGGCTGCGGGCTGCTGCTGCTCCCGCTGGTCGCGGTGCTGGCCCTTCGCCCCGACGACCCCTCGGCCACGGTGCGGCCCATGGCCCCGCCGAACCCGAAGCCGAGCACCTCCGCCTCGCCGCCGCCCACGCGTCTCTCCACCCCCGTTGCCGGGCTGGTCCGGGTCGTCGAGCCGGGCGAGAAGGTGCGCATCGGCGACGGCACACGGATCTGGCTGACGGAGGAGGGCAAGTACGGGGACACGCCCGGCGTCTCCGAGGTGCCCGAGTTCCGCAGCGTGGTCGACGGCAACATCGACATGAGCCGACCCGGTGTCTCGGTGCAGGAGACCCCGCGGGGCGCCGAGAAGGTCTTCCTCACCGGCGTGTACCACGGCGGCCCGAACGTGGCGGCCGGCGTACGGATCGAGCTGTACGACGGCAGGATCTTCGACGGCACGGTCGTCCGGTTGGCCCGCACCAAGGAGTGGGGCGGCTGGTACCTGCTCGCGACCGTCGGCGAGGGGGTCTCGAACCCCGAGCACATGCGGGGCATCACCCGCAAGGTCACGGTGTACGACAAGGACGGCGGCGTCGTCGCCTCGCAGGACCTCGGCTGAGCCCACGGGGTCACCGCTTCTCGTACGCGCACCCACGTGCGGTGGACCGGAACCGTCACAGAGGGGGCTGTGCGGGCGCCGGGCCGAGCGTCGTGGTGCCGGGGGCCGTGCGGTGGCCGAGGCCCGTGCGGTAGGCGTCGAGGGCGGCCTCGACGCGGCCGGTGCGGCGGTACAGGTCCCCGAGCAACCGGCACAGGTCGGCCAGGTCACCGGCGGCACCGGCCCGCTCCAGCAGGCTCAGCGCCCGTACGTAGTGCTCCTCGGCGGCGTCCGCGTCCCGACGGTCCTCGGCGATGATGCCGAGCAGTCGGTGCGCGGCGGCGGAGTGCAGGGCGCCGCGTTCGGAGCTGAGGTCGCTGAGGACCTCGTGGAGCAGTTCGGCGGCCTCCTCGGACTTGCCCCGGCGGTGCAGCACGTCGGCGAGTTCGACGGCGACCTGGCTGGTGTAGAGGGCGGCCCGTTTGGCGGAGAGCATCCGGCGGGCCTCGCGCAGTTCCTCCTCGGCGCGGGCGTAGTCGCCGTTCTGGGCGTGGAGGTAGCCGCGCATCCAGTGGCAGTTGGCCAGCTCGGTGCGGATCTGGAGCTGCCGGTAGAGCTCGGAGGCCTTGGCGAGGGACGCGTCGGCCTCGGCGATCCGCCCCTCGGTGATCATCGCCCGGGCGACCGAGCGGTGCATACGGGCGACGAGAGCCGGGTCACCGGACTGCGGGGCGAGCGCGAGGGCCAGCTCGGCGGCCTGGGCGGCGCGGGCGTGGGCGCCCATGTCCATGTAGGGGGCGATGACGCCGGTGTAGAGGAGGAGCAGGGCGTCGGGGTCGTGCATGCCGTTGCGGTTGAGCTCGTCGAGCGTGGACTCGTACAGGTAGCAGGAGTAGCGGAGTTCACCGGCGAGGTAGTGGGCGGTCGCGCGGCCGCGCAGGGCCGGGACACGGGCCGGCAGCGGGGCGTCGCCGAGCCGCTGCTCTGCCTGCTCGAACCGCAGCTGGGCGGTCTCCAGGTCACCGGTCTCCAGGGCGCATTCACCGAGACCGAGCAGCGCGTCGGCCTGCTCGGTGACCAGGCCGTACTCCTCCGCCTCGGCGAGCACGACCGTGAACCCCTCGGCGGCGGCCTCCCCGGCACCGCTGGCGAGCGTGCGCTGGGCGCCGGTCAGCCGGAGCCGCAGCTCGGTGGCGAAGCCTGCGGGGCGTCCGGTGGCGAGTTCGTCGTAGCCGATGCCGAGCCGCTCGGCGATATGCCGCAGCGCGGGTTCCGAGGCCCGTACCCGGCCGGCCTCCAGGGTCGAGATGTACGCCGGGGTGTACGCCGGTTCCGCCAACTGCCGCTGTGTGAGGCCCCGTTCCGTCCGCAGTTGCTGCACTCTGCGCCCGATGACCTCGGGGTCGTCACGCTCGGCCATGCCTGCCATGACGTAAGCATGCCAGTAACCCCGCTTACACCGGCCCCTTTACCCAACTCCCCTACATCCTCTTGCCGTTGACAGGCCAAAGCCTTACGTTAAGCGACACGTTAAGCACGCTTAACTCACCCAGTCAGCCCCTCAGCAACTCAGCCACTCCGTCGCCCCCGTAGCCCCCGCCGCATCACCGTCGTCATCGTCATCGTCGTCGTCATCGCCGTCGCCGCCGCTGGGAGGTCCCCGTGATCCGAGACCTGCTCACCCGCCACGCCCGCTCCGTCGCCGCCGCGCTCCTCGCGATCACCGCCCTGATGACGGCGGCCAACGCGTTCCCGCACTGACAGGGGCGGTCGTCCTCCGTCGGCTCAGAACTCGGCGGTGTCCACGTCGAAGCCAAGGGGGCTGGGCAGAGGTACGACCATGCCCAGCTTGCACTTCAGCGCCTTCGCGTACCTGTCCGCAGACGGCTCCGAGAACACCGTGACCTCGGCTTCCTCGCGGTCGATGAAGAGGTAGACAGGGATACCGGCGCGGGCGTAGCCAAGGATCTTCGTCTCGCGATCACGATCCCCGGTGCTGGTCGAGGTGACCTCGGCCACGAGAAGGACAGCGGAGGGATCGTGCCACTCCTGCTCGTCATCGAAGGCGCCTTTGGGGGCGACGGCGAGGTCGGGGACCCGACGTTGTGGCCGCAGTCCGGGATCGGGACCACGGTCACGCCGGCCTCCGTGAGGGTGTCGGCGCCCGGCACGGGGCCGTCGGCTTCGGGGTGCAGGTAGGTGCGGGGGATCTTCAGGTCGAGCAGCAGCTCGCGCATGGTCGGGCGCGTGCCGTGGGCCAGCCGGGCGCTGCGGTACAGGGCCTCGGGGCCGGTGAGCCGCATGGTCGCCCACCACTGGGCCCCGGCCAGTACGGCGAACTCCTCACGTCCGCCCGCGAGGAACTCCTCCTCGGAGTACGCCGCGATGCCGTTGCTCCCGACCACGCCGTGTGTGGGGACCAGCGGATCGAGGTTGGAGTCGACCAGCACCAGCTTCCGCACCAGCCCCGGGTGCCGGGACGCCAGCACGATCCCCACCGAGCCGCCCATGCTGTGCGCGATCAGCTCGGCGCCGGTGACGTCCGCCGCCGTCAGGGCCCGGGCGAGCGCGTCCGCGTGGGCTTCCAGGCCGTAGTCGAAGTCCGTCGGGCGATCACTGATGCCGTGCCCCAGCATGTCGACCAGCAGCGAGCGGCGCCCCGCCAGGAGGGGGTGGGCCGCGGCCTCGGTGAAGTACGCGGACGACGTCGCCCCGAGCCCGTGCACATACGCGCGGCAGGGCTCCTCCCCCGGCAGCTCCACCCACCGGATCCGGTCCCCGGCGTCCGTGACCACGGCCTCACGCATGGACGTCCCCCCTCGCCCCGGCCGCCGTCCTCGACCGGCCGGGTCACTCGTCGTCGAACTCGATGTGCACGTCGGTCAACGCGAACACGTCGTCCTCTTCTTCATCCTCTTCATCATCGTCGTCGTCGTTCTCGCCGTCCCAGTCGGCTGCCGCGTCCGCCGGGCGGCGTACCTTCGTCGCCCGGTACGCGTAGTCGTCCTGGTCGGCCTGCTCCCAGGTGAACAGGACGGACTCTCCCGGTTCCAGCGACGCGAACGCCCCCGGCTCCGGGGTGGACACGGCCGAGAAGTGTGCCCAGACCTCTCCCGGCACTTCGGGTGAGGTCAGGACTCCCCAGCCGGACTCGTCGTCCCACGACCTGACGGTGCCATGGACCGGATGACTGCTGATCGCTCCCCCTAAGGACGGGCCGAAGCCGCACGGTGGCTTCACAGGCTAACTCCGGAATTTCGCACTCGCATTGTCCCAAAGGACCTACCGCCGACCGTACTTCCTCTGATGGTCTGGTGCTGACCAGGCAACACACCTGGTGCCATGCATTTCTGAAACGGGGACACCTTGCAGAACGAAATGAACAGGATCGGCCGTGTGGCCGTCGTGTCCGGTACCGCCCTGGCCCTCGCCTTCGGCGCGCTCGGTGCCGCGGAGGCCGCGCCGACGGCCGCGGCGGCGCAGGAGACGACCGTCTTCACGCCGAAGAAGCAGAGCTACAGCACGCCCAAGGCGAAGCAGAAGGCCGGCATCCTGCACGCGCAGGTCAAGCTGACGGGCAAGTACCCCAAGTACTACCCGATGCCCTGGTCCTTCCAGATCACCAACAAGAAGCTGAAGGCCATCGCCACGAGCAAGATGAACTGCAAGGCGACCGGCCTGAACGGCAAGTACCACGACACCCACGCCGCCATCCCGGTCGGCTACATCTGGCACTCCAAGGTGGGCAGCAAGGCCCACCCGCACACGAAGAAGAAGACCTACAACCTCTCCGGCACCTGCGTCTTCAACGTCCAGGTCGGTGGCAAGCCCGGCAAGGCCACGGTCGGCTTCACCTTCAAGTACGCCATCAACCCCGACAAGAAGAAGTCCGCGACAGCGACGCCGAACAACGCGCCGGTCACCACGACGAAGATCGTCCTCGACCGCTGAGCAGTCGCTGACACGGGGACGGGACCGGCGTCGGTCTGTGCGGCTGGAGGGCTGTTCGGTACGCCCCTCAGCCGCACACCCGTCGGTACGGCGCGTCCGGTACGTACGTGTCCCACTCGCCCCTCGTCAGGTCCTCCCCACCGGCACGGGCGCAGACCTGGACGACGGTGCGGGCCGGGGCGACGGTGTGGCGGTGGAGGGGGACGTGACCGCCGCCCGCGAAGAGGGTCGCGCTGTCGGGGCTGAAGGCGAGTGAGGCGATGCGCTCGCCGGGGGAGGGGAGCGGGCCGCCCAGGGGCTGCTGGGTGGTGGTGTCCCAGAGCTGGACGGTGCCGGCGTCGCCCCCGACGGCGAGGGTGTGGCCGTCTGGACTGAGGGCGAGGGCGCTGACCGCCTCCGGGGTGCCGCCGAGCGGGGCCGGGAAGACGTTGCGCAGCACACCGGCCCGACGGCGCAGGTCTCCGTCCCACAGGGCGACCCGGCCGGTGCGGTCGCCGGCCGCCACGCGGCTCCCGTCGGGGCTGAACGCCAGCGCGCTGATGTGGTCCCCCTGGACGAGGTCCAGCGCGACACTGCGTCCGGTGCCGCCGCGGGCCACCCGGTTGTCCCCGACGACCAGTTCGTCGCGGGGGCTGAGCGCGAGGCGGGCGCCGGCCAGGCCCGGCCCGGCGGGGGTGTCGGTGCGGCTGCCGGTCCCCGTGTCCCACTGCTCGTCGCTCGGCTCGCCGTCGGCCGAGGCGCGGGTGGTGAAGAGGGTGCGGCCGTCGGAGGTCAGGGCCAGCGCCGTCACCTCCGTGCCGGACCGGGTACGGCCCAGGTCCAGCACGCTCTGTTCGCGGTCCCGGGTGACGTTCCAGACGGTGAACCACTGCGGCGCGGCCCGCACAGCGGGTCCGGTCACCCCGTAGACGAACCTGCCGCCGTCGGGACTGAACGCCATCCGGGGGCCCACGTCGGCGAGGGCGTGCCCGTCGGAGGAGCCCACCGGAGACTCGCCGGAGGGCGGTGGCGAGGGAGGCGGCGCCGACGGCAGGGTGCGGATCAGGCGGCCGTCACGGGTGGCGCGGAGTTCGAAACGGAATCCGACGCCACTGCCCTCGGCGCTCGCGCTGCCACTCCTACGGCTTTCCCCGCTTCCGGTGCCGGTCGGCGTGCCGGAGTCGGTCGGCGTGCCAGGGGCCGTCCGTGTGGCCGTGGCGAACAGGCGGCCGTCCGGGCTGAGCAGCACCCCCTCCACGGGGCGGTCGCGCCAGGCCGTGGTGACGGTGGTCGTCAGGTCGAGGGTGTGGGCGGTGCCGCCCTCCAGGTAGCGCAGGACGGGAGCTCCCGGGTCCCAGGCGAGGCCGCCGCGCAGATGCTGGTTGTTGAGGGGGTGCCGGAGGACGGGGGCGACCGGTGACGACAGCCGCCACACCCGGATCTCGTCGGCGGAACCGGCGGTCGCCAGGAAGCCGCCGTCCCGGCTGAACGCGGCGTAGCGCACGCCGGGGTCATGGAGTTCGGCCACCCGGTCACCGGTGGCGGCGTCCCACACCCGTACCTCGCCGTCGCCCACGACCGCGAAGCGGCCGTCCGCGCCGAAGACCACCGACGAGTCGACGCCGCAGACCCCGAGCGCCCGTTCCCACGAGCCGCGTACCACCCGCCGCCCGTCCACCTCCAGAACGCGCGGCGCCTTCCCGGCCGGACACACGGCCACTCGCCGGTCGTCCCCACTGGGCGCCACGTTCTGCGGAGTGGCCCCCCGCGCCTCGAACAACACGGCCCCGTCCCCAACGGACCGCACCTGCACCCGCCCACCCACAGATCCCACAGAACCCACAGACCCGGCAGATCCGGCAGACCCCGCAGCGACACCCACCCCCACCACATAACTCCGCCCGCTCGCCCCGAACGCGATCGCCTCCCCGCCGGACGGCAGGGGCGCACCCCCGGTCCACCGGTCGGCGCGCACGTCCCACAGCCGGACGCCTCCGCGCCCGTACCCAGCCCCGCTCCCATCCGCAGTCCCCTCCCCCCTCCCGTCCCCACTCCCGTCCCCAGCCCCGGTCGTCGTCGAGATGGCGAGGACGCGGGCGTCCGGGCCCGCGGCCAGGACCTCGCCGGACGGGAGGCGGCCGGAGGCGGTGGAGCGTCGGGTGCCGAGGTTCCAGGTCTGCCAGGTGCGGTCGTCGACGCTGAGGAGGGTGCGGCCGGAGTCGGCGAGGAACCGCTGGGAGCGGTAGCCGGAGGCGGGGTCGCTGAAGGCGTCCACCTCCTGCTGGGCGAGGGAGCCGAGGAGGGCGCGGCGGGTCTCGGGGAGCGGGGCGATGCGCCAGGCGGCGACGCCGAGGAGGAGGGCGGCGCGCGGGTCGGTGGTGCGCAGGCCGTCCGCGACGGCGGCGACCCGGCGTGCGGTGTTCTGGGTGCGCTGGAGCAGGTTGTCGTCGCGCTGCCGCCAGGCCGCGAGCCCCGCGACGAGCGCCACCGCGAGGACCGCGGAGAGCGCGCCCACCAGGGTGCGGGCGCGGCGCGTGGCGCGGGCGGCGGCCCGTCGCTCGGCCTCCCGGGCGTCGAACGCGGCCGTGAGGAAGGCGCGTTCGACCTCGGTGAGCGCGAGGTCGACGACATGGCCGGGGAACACCTCCTCCGCCCGGGCCAGCCGGGTCCCCCGGTAGAGGGTGCCGGGGTCGCGGTCGTGCTCCAGCCACGCGCGGGCGGCCTCGGTGAGCTGTCGGTGGTGGCGCAGCCGTTCGCGGTCCTGGTCGATCCAGCCGTGCAGCCGGGGCCAGCAGCCGATCAGCGACTCGTGGGCGAGGCGGACGCCCTCCTCGTCGACGGTCAACAGCCGGGCGCTGGCGAGGCGTTCGGCGACCACGGGGATGTCGGGGTGGGGGCACTCCGAGAGTTCGTCCCGGGTCAGCGGGCGCCCGGTGTCGACGGTGCCCCGGCCCGGTTCGACCAGCCGCAGCAGCAACTGCCGGGCGGCCGTGGCCTGGGGCGGGGACAGTTCCCCGTACACGGCCTCCGCGCTGGCCGCGATCGCGGCGTTGAGGCCGCCGGCCGCCTCGTACGCGGCGGTCGTCAGCATGCGGCCCCGGCGGCGGCGCCAGGTCTCCAGCAGGGCGTGCGACAGCATGGGCAGCGCGCCGGGCCGGCCCTGGACCTCCTCGACGACGGTCGCGGCGAGGGAACGTTCCACCAGCAGTCCGGCCGCCTGTGCGGGCCGTACCACCACCTCGCGCAGTTCGTCGGCGGTCATCGGGCCGACGGCCAGCCCGGCGTGACGCAGCACCTCCGCGAGGCCGGGGTGTTCGGCGCAGCGGGCGTGGAAGTCGGCGCGCACGGCGATCAGGACGCGGAGCCGGGAGTCCGGGTCGCGGGCGGTCAGCAGCAGGTCGAGGAAGCGGGCGCGCTCCGTCTCGTCCCGGCAGAGCGTGAACACCTCCTCGAACTGGTCGACCACGACCCAGCTGTCCGGCTCGCCGTCGGCCACGGTCAGCAGATGCCCGTACGTCTCCGCCGGGCGGGCGCCCGGGGTGAACACCCGCAGCACGGAGACGCACTCGTGTCCGGCGATCCGTTCGCGCAGCCGGGGCAGGAACCCGGCACGCAGCAGGGACGACTTGCCGCTGCCGGAGGCGCCGATGACGGCCGCGACGCGGTGGGCGTCGACCAGCTCGCCCAACTCCCTCACCAGCCGGTCGCGGCCGAAGAACAGCTCGTGGTCGTCGGGTTCGAAGCGGGCGAGGCCCCGGTACGGCGCCGGGTGGTCCCCGCCGTCCTCGACGACGGCGGCGCCGGCCTCGTCCTCGGCCTCCTTCCAGCGCGGCTCCCACTCGGCCGGGTCGCCGCCGCAGGCCCGGACGTAGCCCTGGACGACGGCGAGGGAGGGCAGCCGTTCGCCGGCCGCCGCCTGGGAGAGGGTCGTCGCGGAGAAGCCCGCGTCCTCGGCCATCGCCCGGTAGGAGGGGCTGCCCGCGGTGCGGCGCAACTCCCGCAGTTCGTGGGCGAGGCGCTGCACGGGCCCGGCCCCCGGGTCCAACGGTCGTTCGGGACGCCCCACAGGATCACCCACTTCCGTTCAGGCGGCGATCACCATACGTACGCAGGCAAACACGCGTAACCCTGAGCACGCGAAGTGTGGTGTTGATGACAGAGGCCGTACGTCCGGCCGAACAACTCGGAAGCGACGTCGCCAAGTTGATTGGCCGCGTCGAAGTAGGTGCCGATCAATTCTCCGCTTGTCAGCCTCGGTCCCGCAGAGCCGGATCACCGGCGCCCCCCACGCTGAGCCGAGTGGAGTGAAACCACTGATGTCCCACGCTACGAAGAGGTCCACGGCGTCCGTGCGATCGCGCCTCCGCCGCCTCAGCCGCCTCGGCAGGGCCGCGGCGGTCGCGGGCAGCGCACTCGCCCTGACCATCGGGTTCACGGGCAGCGCGCAGGCGGGCGTGCTGACCCCGCTGAACGAGAGCACGACCTCGTTCCAGAAGACGTTCCAGCCGGTCTTCGACTACGACTCCGACAGCTGCTTCCCGGCGGCGGCGATCAATGCGAGCGGCACTCTCAACGGCGGCCTCGACGACAGCGGGCCGGTCACCGGTGAGTGCCGCTCGGGCCACCTCGGCAAGGCCAACACGTACTCGCGGGTGAAGTGCAACAACGGGTGGTGCGCCATCGTCTACTCCCTGTACTTCGAGAAGGACATGAGCTGCGCCGACTGCACCGCCACCTCGCACCGGCACGACTGGGAGGCCGCGGTGGTCTGGGTGCGGCAGGGGGCGAGCACGCCGGAGTACGTGTCCGTCTCCGCGCACGGCGGCTACTCCACCACCACGTTCGCCTCGGTCCCGAGGGACGGGGTCCGGCTGAAGGTCGTCTACCACAAGGACGGCGCGCTCACCCACGCCTTCCGCTTCGCCAAGTCCGGTGAGACGGCGGAGGCCTGGGGCAACGGCGGCTGGGACTTCCCGGGACTGGTCAGCTGGAACAGCTACCCGGGCACGAGCAACACGTGGACGGCGGCCCTCCAGACCCGTCTGCAGAACGCCACCTGGGGCGACGCCAACTTCCCGCTCAAGGACGGCCGCTTCACCACCGAGCTGAGCCGCGCCAAGCCCTCGGGCATCGCCTTCGACCCGAACGGCGCGGGCTGACCCGTCCGCGCGACGGCGACGGCGACGCCGACGCCGACGGCACAGGACACGGGAACGACGACGGCGGCGGCGCCCGGCTCTCGATCGAGAGC
>NZ_JAVRFJ010000052.1:0-71075 GCF_031845845.1 Streptomyces gottesmaniae | reverse complement strand
GCCCGGTGGTCATCACCGGGCGCCCCTCCTCATGTGCGCGTGCGACGGTTACGCGATGTGCTCGTCGGTCAGTTCCGCGTTGAGGCGGTTGGAGAAGCGATTCACCATGCGCTTGGCCTCGGCCTCGTCGAGCGTGACGCCGTATGTCGACTCGATGTCGGAGATGAGCGCGCGCGGGGTGGGGGCTCCGTTCCCGCCCTTGGTGATCTCGCGGAAGACCTGGTAGTAGTCCTCCTCCGTCGGCTCCGGGGCGCCGCCGCCCTCGCCCAGCTCGCGGGTGCGGCCGGGGCCGGCGGGGATGGGGAAGCTGCCGGTCTCCTCCGGGGAGGGTTCCGGCGACCGGAGCGCGGGGTCCTGGAGCGCGGGGTCCTGGAGTCCGGGGGCCTCGAACTGCTGCTGCCGATAGCGGGGGTCCCGGGGGTCCCCCTCGAAGCGCTGGTACTGCTCGTACGAGCCGTTCTGCCCGTTATGCCCGTTCTGGCCGTACTGCTCGTGCTGCCCGTACTGCTCGGGGTCCTGCTCCTCGTACCACTCCTCGTACTGTTCCTCGGGTTCGTACGAGGGGTCGTAGCCGCCCTGGTAGGGGACCTCCTGGGGGTGGCGGGCGTGGAGCCAGGGGCTTTCGTCGACCGGGGGTTCCTGCTCGGCGTGGCCCTGCTCCTGGTACTCGGCGTGCTCCGGCTGCCGCTGGGCGGGGGTGCTCTCCAGCTGGGGGCGCTGCTCGCCGGGAGGCGCCGTCATGCCCACCCGTGTCGCCCCGGTGGCTCGACTGCCCGCGGCTGCGCCGATGTCGACCTGCGGTGCCGCCGGCAGCACCGCCGGTTCTATTCCTGCCGCCGCCAGACCCGCCGGGGCCGTTTCCGCCAGGGGGACGCCGTAGCGGGCCAGGCGGAGGGGCATCAGAGATTCCACCGGGGCCTTGCGGCGCCAGGCCCGGCCGTAGCGGGAGCGGAGGCGGGCCTGGTAGACGAGACGTTCCTGCTCCAGCTTGATGACCTGCTCGTAGGAGCGCAGCTCCCAGAGCTTCATACGGCGCCAGAGGAGGAAGGTGGGGACGGGGGAGAGGACCCAGCGGGTGAGGCGGACCCCCTCCATGTGCTTGTCGGCGGTGATGTCGGCGATACGGCCGACCGCGTGCCGGGCCGCCTCGACCGCGACGACGAACAGGATCGGGATCACCGAGTGCATGCCGACACCCAGCGGGTCCGGCCAGGCCGCCGCGCCGTTGAACGCGATCGTCGCCGCCGTCAGCAACCACGCCGTCTGGCGGAGCAGCGGGAAGGGGATGCGGATCCACGTCAGGAGGAGATCCAGGGCCAGCAGGACGCAGATACCGGCGTCGATGCCGATCGGGAAGACGTAGCTGAAGTTCCCGAAGCCCTTCTGGAGGGCCAGCTCCCGTACGGCCGCGTACGAACCCGCGAAGCCGATCCCGGCGATGATGACGGCGCCGAACACGACCACGCCGATGAGAACGCGGTGCATGCGAGTCAGCTGGATTGGCGCGGACACCCGTACTCCCCTCCCCTTGCGTGTTGTTGCGCGCAACAGAGTGGCACATGTGTACGGCGAACGGGTTGCCGGATGGCATCGAGCCCGGCCCCAGCGGGGACCGGGCTCCGACGAAACAGCAGGTGAGGTGAGGCTACGACTTGCTCTTCCGGCTGCCCGAGGTGGACGAACCCGAGTCCGAATCGGAATCCGAGCCACCGTCCGAGTCGGAACTCACGTCCGCACCGGAACCGCCCGACGACGACGCCTTCGTCGCGTCCTTCGACGGTGTCTTGGAAGCGCTCTTCGACGGCGACGCCGACGCGTCCGTACCGTCGTTCTCCTCCTCGACCGCCTCCACGGCGTCCTTGGCGGCGGACTTCGCGGACTTCAGCAGCGCGGCCGCGTCCGGTGTCTTCTCGCCGGCCAGACCCGCACCGTTGTAGTCGAGCGTGACGACGACGTTCTCCGTGCGCACCACGATCGTCTGCTGCTTGAAGGTGTCCCCGTCCTTCTTCAGGTCGTACTTGACCACCGTCGCCTGGTCGCCCAGGCCCGTCGCCGGCTCCGTCTTGACGTTCTTCGCCCCGTCCACGGCCTTCGCCGCGGTCACCTTCGAATCGAACGCCTTGGCCGCGCGGTCCTCGCCCGGGCCGTTCGCCGCGTCCGAGGCCAGCAGGTGCAGGGAGACGCTCAGCCAGCGGTACTGGGAACCGTCCACACCGTTGTTGTCGAGACTGATCCAGCGGCAGTCGCCGGACACGTCCGCCTCGGCCTTGTTGATCGCCTTCCCGGACTTCACGCCCTCCGGCACCAACGACTTCAGCGTCTTGTCGGGGAACACCTCGCACGCGTCCGGCAGCGACGCGTACTTCGCCGCGACCACCTCCGGCGTGGCGCTCTCCGTCGCCGACTGGTTCAGCCCCGCGGGCGTCTCGTCACCGGAGGCGCTGTCGGATCCGGAGTCCGACGAACAGCCGACCGCCAGCAGCATCGCGGGCACGACCGCCGCGCCCACGAGAACCCGGGCCCGGCCCGGACGCCCACGACGTCCGACACGCGTCACCCGCACCGAAGGCGCGATACGCGACGACTGATGCTGATCTGACTCTGCGGCTCGTTGCATGGTTCCTTCACAATCGGATCGGGTCTCCGAGAGGCCACCGTACGCGGTGAAGAAGAAGTGCGGTTCTGGTTCAGGTGGTTCGCAGGTGTGCCCGAACCACCCCCGAGCGCCCCTCAGTCGTCGAACGCCTCCGCCAGCCGCTCCGCCAGATTCCGGGCCCTGTCCTGCATTTCCTCGCTGTCCGGCACCACCGTCGTGGTCGCCGGCTGCTCCTCGTACTCCACCGTCACGAGCACGTTCGACGTGCGGAACACCACAGTCACGGTCCGCTGCCCACTCGTTCCGAGCGCGTCGTCGAGGAACGCCTCGTCCCCGAGACCGTCGAGCGTGCGCGGCTGGAGGGAGGCGGGGGTCCCGGAGGCGGAGGGGGTGGAGGATCCGGTGGCACCGGATGAATCGGATGAACCAGATGAACCAGATGAACCGGATGAATTAGACGTATTGGAGGTGTTGGAGGAATCGGAAGAAGGGGGCGTCGAGCGGGAAGCGGAGGCCGAGGGGCCCGTCGACGGGGCGTCGGTGGCGTTCCCCGTCGTCCCCGTGTCCTCGTCGACCTCCTCCGAGACGGTCGGCGTCGGCTCCGGCAGATCGGCCGCTTCCACCTTTCCGCCGTAGACCTCCTGCGCCTTGCTGTCGTCGCTGACCGCGTTGGTCCACGACACGACACGCTCGAAGTCGACGAACACGTAGTGGGTGGCGTCCGTGGACTCCACCTTCCAGCGGCAGCCGGCCTTGGCATCCGTGTCGTACGTCTGCGTCGCCTCGCCCTCGTACGCCTGCTCGCGCTGGGTCGGGTCGGGGAGCTGCTTGATGCCGGGGAGGAGGGAGTCGAGGGTGCCCTGGTCGACCGAGGCGCAGGGTACGGGGAGCGTGTCGTAGCGGCCGGGCTGGGCGACGGTGGCCGAGGTGGTGGCCTCGCCCGGGCGGGGGTCGTCGGTGGAACCGTCGTCGCTCGATCCCGTGCACGCGGCCAGCAGTGCCGCGAGGAGCACGGCGACCCCGGGTACGTACGCCTTCCGCTGCACGGTGGGGCTCCTCTCGACGGGGTCCCTCGGGACGCCTGCGCAGTCCTGCCAGTGGTTAATCACTTGCCGCCCGGGGGTGACCCCCGGGCACCATGTGTATCGCACGCACTGCCGTGGACGCCGGTCCGGCATCCCTTTTCATGGACCTTGGCGTCGGTTTTGCGTTTTGCGGCTTTCATCTGCTCTTCGGGGGAAAGAGGGCGCTATGTCGTACGTCGAGATGACGGGCGTCAACAAGCCGATCAAGCAGGTCATCGACCTGCAGCGGGACCTGGTGCAGGTGGTGGCGGAGCTGAAGCGGATTGTGTGCGTGAAGGGCTGATGACGTGGGGCCCGGCCCTTTGCGGTCCGGACCCCGACTTCAGGGCTTCACTGATCGTTTGGCATCAGCATCCTGCTGTTCCTGAGGCGCCACCTGCGTAGACGGCAGCTGTTTGCAGTGCGCCCGAGTTCTGTGGCGGCTGCCACGATGTCGTCCTGCTCCAGCACCATTCGGTCCTCGTGGGCAGTCCAGGCTCGTCGCGAGTTCACGATTCGCATGTCGACAGGGCGAACCCAGCGAGAGAAGGAGTCCGCTTTGACCTGTTTGCGTCCCAGTGAAAGGCAACCTGGGTAGTACAGGTCAGCTGCCAGTTGCTGAGCCGCCTCCTTCTCGTAGGAGATGTTGTAGATCTCGTCTCGTGAGTTTCGTTGGGTGAGGCGCTCAACTCCTGTGATCGCCTGGGCGTAGGCGCGCAGAAAGGAGCCAATGGCAGCGCTCGCCGTGGCGAGAGAGATGAACGGCAGCCCTGGACCTGTGTAGCCGACCGATCCGTCGGCATCGATGAGGCCTCGAAGGTAGTCGCGGCGGGAAAAGGGAACACGCGGCGGGGCGATCGTCGTCGACTTGCGGCCGTACGGAAGACCGAGCTGGTTGAGCTTTGTCCTGGCGTCGAGGGAACAGAGAGACCAGGTTGCCGAGTGATGGCTCTCCGTAAAGTTGGTTGACCGTACTCGCTCGGTGACACTGCTGTTGTACGGCGTCAAGTACTTGAACCTGTACAGCAGATCGACGTCCCTGATGTTGAGCTCGACGGTCAACTTCCCTTTCTGGCCTTCGCCTTGACAGAGGTGACCGTCCGCTTGCAAGAACCCGAACATGTACGCGTACTCAGCTTGGCGTTTAACGTCGCAGGTCACCCGACCTGCTGATCTGCGGTTCTTTCCGGGACAGCGGAGGCGGCCGTTCTCCACGCTTCGAGATGTCGAGTCACGAAGTACAAGAGAACGGCCGCTGTGTATGAGTCTGTCTGTCGATGCGCCCGCAGGCGAGGCGTTGGACGTGTTGTCCCGCTTTCGGGTCGAGTTCTACGAATGCCTCTACGCTCGCGCGGATGCGCTCTTCGAGCTCACGGACGCGGTGCTGTGCGCGGACGGGCCGGTGAAGACACTGGTCGAGCTGTCTCTGGCGGTCGAGCACCGGCGCGGGCACGGTGCGCTGTACGCGGCTTTGGACCGCGGTTGGCTGGAGCCGGCGCGGTTGCGCCGCACACTGGCCGGCCTGCCGCTGCCGAAGGCGGCCGACGGGCGGATCGTGCTGGCCGTGGACGTGAGCATCTGGCTCCGCCCCGATGCCCCGACCAGCGACGACCGGCTGTTCTGCCACGTCTACGGACGTGGTGATCGCAAGACGGACCAGTTCGTGCCGGGCTGGCCGTACTCCTTCGTTGCCGCGCTGGAGTCCGGCCGCACCTCCTGGGTCGCACTGCTGGACGCCGTGCGCCTGGGACCAGCCGACGACGCGACGCTCGTCACCGCCGCACAACTGCGCGATGTCGTCGAGGGGTTGACGCAGGCCGGGCACTGGCGGCCGGGCGACCTGAAGATCCTCATCGTGATGGACGCCGGCTACGACGTCACTTACCTCACCCACGCCCTGGCCGACCTGCCGGTGATGCTGCTCGGGCGCCTGCGCTCGGACCGAGTCATGCTCCGCGACCCGGGCCCGACCCGTTCCGGCCCGAAGGGCGGGCGACCCCGCCGGCACGGCGGTGTCCTCACTTTTGCCAAGCCCGACAGCTGGCACGAGCCCGACGTCACCACAGCTACGGACACCACCCGCTACGGCAAGGCCGAGACGATCGCCTGGGACCGGATGCACCCCAGGCTCACCCATCGAGGCCCATGGCTGGACCACGCCAAAGAGGAACTGCCCATCCTGCACGGCACGTTGATTCGTCTCAAGGTCGAGCGCCTGCCGGGCGACCGCGACCCGAAACCGGTGGACGTGGACTGCTGGTGGCAGTCCTTCCTCCGCAGATGCGACCTGGAACACACCTTCAGGCTGATGAAGCAGACCCTCGGCTGGACGGCACCGAAGGTCCGTCACGCCGACAGCGCCGATCTGTGGACCTGGCTCATCATCGCCGCCCACACCCAGCTCCGTCTCGCCCGCCCCCTCGCCGAGGACCTGCGCCGCCCCTGGGAGCGACCCACCGCACCCCGCCGCCTCACCCCGGCCCGCGTCCGCCGGGGGTTTCGCAACGTCCGCGCGACGGCGGCCCGTCCGGCGGCCGCACCGAAACCGTCCAAGCCGGGCCCGGGACGGTCTCCCGACTCGAAGAACAAGCACCGAGCCACACGCCACGACGTCGGCAAGACGGTCAAACGCGCCGAGTCGATCAAGGAACACCAAGCCCGCCGAGGATAAACGCCAAGCTCAGGGGCTGTGAGGTCCATGAACCGGTGAGCGCTAGGCTCGCAATCAGCCACAGGGAAGCACCACTTCCGTGTCGGTCAGGCCCTCGTCCAGGACTGGCATCCCGGGCGGGGGCCGTCGTGTTGATGTTGTGGCGCGAGCCTAGGTCGACAGTTCGGGTGGCATGTGGGTGGTCGAGAGGGTTCACCCTTGTGAGTTAGCCTCGATTCGGCAGCGGCTGTGATTGCCCGACTGGGCTGTCGGTTCGCCCTGTTTGTTCCGCGTGATCGGGGGCGGGGCCTTCGCGTATCGCTGCGGCTGTGCCGGGGTCCACGGTTCGCGGAGTGTGCTGGTCCTGCTCCTTCCTGGTCTTCGTCGGGGCTGGCGACCGGCCGTCAGGTGACGGCTGGGAGGGCGGTGAGCCGCTGCCAGCAGGTGGTGAACACCCCTGCCCAGGGCCAGGTCCGCGCGATCCGCAGCCAGCGGCGGCGGGCGTGGTCGGCGAGGTGTGCGGGCAGGTGGTAAGGGCGGAAGCGCATGGTGTCCGGCTCTGCGTCGGCCAGGTCGTCGATGTCGTGCAGAGCCAGCAGCCGCAGCCATGCGTCGAGATCGGCGGCGATGTTCGCAGCGAGCATCCAGCCGCGGTTGACCTCCCAGGAGGCGGAGGGCAAATTGTCCACTCAGTGCGCCAGCACTCGGCGCTCTCGTATCTCCGATTGAAGGCGCCCGGCACCGTGCCAAGCTCGGGGCATGGTCATCGCCCGTTCCGCCGCCCTCTTCCTGCTCGCCGCGCTGTTCGAGATCGGTGGGGCCTGGCTGGTGTGGCAGGGGGTGCGGGAGCAGCGGGGGTGGGTGTGGGTCGGGGCCGGGGTCGTGGCGTTGGGGGCGTACGGGTTCGTCGCCACGTTTCAGCCGGACGCGCACTTCGGGCGGATCCTCGCCGCGTACGGCGGGGTCTTCGTCGCCGGGTCGATCGCCTGGGGGATGGTCGCGGACGGCTACCGGCCCGACCGCTGGGACGTGACGGGCGCGCTGATCTGCCTCGCGGGCATGGCGGTGATCATGTATGCGCCGCGAGGCGGGTGACCGGGGTCGCCGTTGTGGCGGCGGACAGCGGCTGCCGCGTTACGACGGCTGTGCCAACTCCTCCGGCAGCAGGCCGAGCTGGTTCATGAAGTCCAGCTGGTCGAAGTAGAGCCGGTAGCTGGTGATCTGGCCGTCGCGGACGGTGGCGAAGTCCACGCCGCGCATCCTGACGGACTTCTGGGTCGCGGGCAGGGACGTCCCGTCGGGGAGGGCCAGCGGGCCGGTGTTCGTGCCGGTGAAGATGCCCTCGTCGATGGCCGTGTCGCCGACCTCGAACGAGGCGAGCGACTCGTACCTGGCCTCCGGCATGGCGTCCGTCATCTGGCGCCAGTACTCGGCGATGGCGTCCCGGCCGTGGATCTCTCCGCCGTCGGGGGTGTGCGCGACCGCGTCCTCCGCGAAGAGGTTCGCGACGGTCTTGGGGTCCTGATGTGTGGTGAGCGCCTCGGTGAGCTGGTCCATCAGCTCGCGCGCCTGTCCCATGATCCACCTCCTGCACAGGGGATCACCCGTCTCATTGTCTCACCGCCCGCCTATCCTGGCCGGGCGGGAATCGTTCGATCACCGGGCGGTTCCCTGCCCGGTCCCGGCCGGTCCCGTTCGATTCGTACCGCCTCAGGAGCAGCTCATGGCCACCGCCGTACCGTCCGCCGCCTCCCGCATCGCCGTCGTCACGGGTGCGAGCAGTGGGATCGGCGCCGCCACGGCCCGGCAGCTCGCCGCGGCGGGGTACCGCGTCGTGCTGACCGCGCGCCGCAAGGACCGTATCGAGGCGCTCGCCGAGGAGATCAACGGCGGCGGCGGGCAGGCCACGGCGTACCCCCTGGACGTCACGGACCGCGCGGCGGTCGACGAGTTCGCGACCGCGTTCAAGACGATCGGCGTGCTGGTCAACAACGCGGGCGGCGCGCTCGGCGCCGATCCGGTCGCGACCGGCGACCCGGCGGACTGGCGCACGATGTACGAGACGAACGTCATCGGCACGCTCCACATCACCCAGGCCCTGCTGCCCGCGCTGACCGCGAGCGGTGACGGCACGGTGGTCGTGGTGTCGTCGACGGCCGGGCACGGGACGTACGAGGGCGGCGCGGGCTATGTCGCCGCCAAGCACGGCGCGCACGTCCTCGCCGAGACGCTGCGGCTGGAGATCGTGGGCACGCCGGTGCGGATCATCGAGGTCGCGCCCGGCATGGTGAAGACGGACGAGTTCGCCCTGACCCGCTTCGGCGGCGACGCGGACAAGGCGGCGCGCGTCTACCAGGGCGTCGCGGAGCCCCTGACCGCCGACGACGTCGCCGACACGATCACCTGGGCGGTCACCCGGCCCAGCCATGTCAACGTCGACCTGCTCGTCCTGCGCCCCCGTGCCCAGGCCTCCAACACCAAGGTCCACCGGGAGCTGTGATGGCCTCCGAGGGCGAGTCGACTCCCGAGAAGCGCCGGCTCGCCGAGGAGAAGAGGAACGAGCGGTATGTGTGGTGGTACCTCGCGTACTTCCTCTTCGGCATCCACATCGTGGCCTTCGTGATGATCTACGCGGTCACGCACGCGAAGTAGCAGATCATGTGGCCCTTCAGGCCGGGGACACCGCTTCCGCGTACGCCGTCGGCGGCATCCCCCACCGTCGCCGTGAAGTCGCGGACGAGGTGGGCCTGGTCGGCGTAGCCGAGGTCGGCGGCGAGGGCGGCCCAGTCGGTCGTCCGGTCGGTCTCGGCGCGTTCCAGGGCCTCGTGGATGCGGTAGCGGAGGATGACCCACTTGGGGCCGACGCCCACGTACGCGGAGAACAGGCGCTGCAGGAGCCGTACGGACAGGCCCTCGGCGCGGGCGAAATCGGTGACCCGGCGATCGTGCGGTCGGTGCGGACGCGGTCGACGAGTGCCATGGCGAGGTCGGCCTGGGGGTCGGGGCGGGGGCCGAGCCCCGTCAGGAAGGCGTCGAGGGCGGCGACGCGGGCGTCCTCGTCGTCGAGGGCCAGGATCGCGGCCGGGTCCGGGGCGGTGTCGGTGTCCGGGAACGCCTCGGGCTGTCGTACGCGGCGGCCGGTCCAGTGGGTGGCGGGGTGGGCCGGGGCGAAGGGGCGGAAGCCGCCGGGGCGGAACTGGATGCCGCAGACCCGGCCCCTGCCCTCCAGTTTCTGGGTGAAGAGGCCGGTGCCGATGCCGGAGATCTCGGCGAAGGGCTCCTGTCTCTCGTACCGCTGGAAGACGACGTTCACCGACGGGTGCGGGACGACCTGGGAGACGTACGGCTCGGGCAGGTCCCAGTCGATCAGCCAGTGTGCTCCAGATACGGGCGCAGCGGTTCGGCGGGTTCGCGGCGGCGGAAGCGGACCCGGGCGAAGAGCTCCGGGGCGTCGACGATGCCTCGGGTGTCACGGCGTGGGGCGGCCATGGGGCGATCGTAGGGACTGCCACTGGCACCGGCCCCCCGAGACCGCCACAGACACCGGCCCCGCAGACCGTCGCTCGCAGCGGAGGAATAGTGGAGAGGGGGCCCTCGTTCATGGGTATAGTTGAATCGTAAACAACCTGGAGAGGGTGGCAGCGATGATGCAGTTCGGGATCTTCAGCGTCGGTGATGTGACGCCGGACCCCACCACGGGCCGGACGCCGACCGAGCGCGAGCGCATCAAGGCGATGGTCGAGATCGCGCTGAAGGCGGAGGAGGTCGGCCTCGACGTCTTCGCCACCGGTGAGCACCACAACCCGCCGTTCGTGCCGTCGTCGCCGACCACGATGCTCGGCTATGTCGCCGCGCGCACCGAGAAGCTGATCCTCTCCACCTCCACGACCCTCATCACCACCAACGACCCGGTGAAGATCGCCGAGGACTTCGCGATGCTCCAGCACCTGGCCGACGGGCGGGTGGACCTGATGATGGGGCGCGGGAACACCGGCCCGGTCTACCCGTGGTTCGGGCAGGACATCCGGCAGGGCATCAACCTCGCCATCGAGAACTACGCGCTGCTGCGCCGACTGTGGCGCGAGGACGTCGTCACCTGGGAGGGCAAGTTCCGCACGCCGCTGCAGGGCTTCACCTCCACGCCGCGCCCGCTGGACGGCGTACCGCCGTTCGTCTGGCACGGCTCCATCCGCTCGCCCGAGATCGCCGAGCAGGCCGCGTACTACGGTGACGGCTTCTTCCACAACAACATCTTCTGGCCGGCCGACCACACCAAGCGCATGGTCGAGCTGTACCGGCAGCGCTACGCCCACTACGGGCACGGCACGCCCGAACAGGCGATCGTCGGCCTCGGCGGCCACATCTTCATGCGGAAGAACTCGCAGGACGCGGTACGGGAGTTCCGGCCGTACTTCGACGTCGCGCCGGTCTACGGCAACGGGCCCTCCCTGGAGGACTTCGCCGACCAGACGCCGCTCACCGTGGGCTCGCCGCAGCAGGTGATCGAGAAGACGCTGGCGTTCCGCGAGTACGCCGGGGACTACCAGCGGCAGCTGTTCCTCCTCGACCACGCGGGGCTGCCGCTGAAGACCGTCCTCGAACAGCTCGACATGCTCGGCGAGGAGGTCGTGCCGGTGCTGCGCGAGGAGTTCGCGAAGGGGCGCCCGGCGGACGTGCCGGACGCGCCGACCCACGGGTCGCTGCTGGCGGCGGAGCAGAAGCACGCCGAGCAGAAGGACGCGGAGAAGAAGGACGCGGAGAAGAAGGACGCGGAGAAGAAGGAGAGTGTGTCGTGAAGCTCGTCGTCGTCTCGGCGGGGCTGAGTGTGCCCTCGTCCACGCGGCTGTTGGGCGACCGGCTCGCCGCCGCCGTGGTCGCTCAGGACGCCTCGGTCGAGGTGCAGGTGGTCGAACTGCGGGACCTCGCGGTGGAGATCGCGCACAACTTCACGAACGGGTTCCCGGGTCGGCAGCTCGCCGCCGCGTCGGACACGGTGGCGGGGGCCGACGGGCTCGTGGTGGTGACGCCGGTGTTCTCCGCGTCGTACAGCGGGTTGTTCAAGTCCTTCTTCGACGTGCTGGACCGGGACGCGCTGGCCGGGAAGCCGGTGCTGATCGCCGCGACCGGCGGGTCGGCTCGGCACTCGCTGGTGCTGGAGCACGCGATGCGGCCGCTGTTCGCGTATCTGCGGGCCGTCGTGGTGCCCACGGGGGTGTACGCCGCGTCGGAGGACTGGGGCGCGGAGGGGCTGGCCGGGCGGATCGACCGGGCGGCGGCGGAGTTGGCCGGGTTGATGGCTGGGCTGTCCCGGCGGGTGGCGCCGCCGTTCGAGTCCGCGCCCGAGTCCGAGTCCGAGACCGAGGGGTTCGTTGTCGTGCCCTTCGAGGAGCAGTTGGCGGCGCTACGGGGCTGAGATGCGCCGTGGGGGCGCGGTGGGATTCAGGCCGCGGGTTGTTTGTGGTTGCTCGCGCAGTTCCCCGCGCCCCTGAAAGATCCGGTGACCCTTGTCCAAGCGCGCACCCGGCGGCGCAGCCAGCCCCTCGCCCTCGTCGATTCCCGTTCCCACGTGCGCTGGAGCCTCGTTTCGCGTAGTTCTGCGAAGAGGTGTTCGTACTTGGTGACGGCTGGGCCCGGGTCGTAGCGGTGGGCGCTCGCGAGGGCGGCTCGACCCATGGCGCGGCGCAGGGAGGGGTCCGCGGTGAGGTCCAGGAGGGCATCCGCCAGGGCGTGCGGGTCGTCGACCGGGACGAGGCGGCCGTCGACGCCGTCGGTGATGATCTCGGCGGGGCCCAGCGGGCAGTCGGTGCTGACGACGGGGACCCCGCAGCGCATGGCCTCGACGAGGGTCATGCCGAAGGACTCGGCGTCGGAGGCGCTGACGACGATGGAGGCCCGCGCGAACTCCTCCTCGATGGGGGTGTGCGGGCCCATCAGATGCGCCCGGTCGGTGAGGCCGAGGTCCTGGACGAGGGTCTCCAGGCGCCCCTGCTGCTTGCCGCCGCCGTAGATGCGCAGCTGCCAGTCGGGTTCCTTCGCGGCGACCTTCGCGAACGCCTCCAGGAGCAGGTCGAAGCGTTTGCCTCGGGCGAGGCGGCCGGCTGCCGCGATCACGGGGGCCGAGCAGTCCGACGGGGCGACCCCGGCCTCCGGGACGATGTTGGGCACCGGCATCACCCGTACGCCCGGCAGTTTCATCCGTGCGCGGTACACCGCCGCGTCGGCCGCCGTGGTCGTGACGACCGCGTCCAGCGTGCGGTAGTGGCGGGCGAGGACCTTGCGGAGTTGCTTGGAGTGGGCGTCGTGGCGCAGGTGTTCCTGGGCGATGCGCAGGGCGCGGCGGGGTGCGAAGCGGGCGACGTAGACGTTGATGCCGGGGCGGGTGCCGATGACGACGTCCGCGCCGCAGCGGGCCAGATAGGAGCGGACCCGCAGGTCGGTGAGACGGCTGTACTGGCGGTGCCGCTTGTCCTCGGCCGGGAAGTCCGTCGCGGGCTGCGCCTGGGCCGGATCGCGCAGGTCGGGGCTGTACGGGCGGATGTCCACCAGGGGGACGAGCCGGACCCTCGGGTCGACCGTGAAGCGGGGTTCGTCCAGGTGGCGGGCCATCGAGGCGATCTCGACGTCGTGGTGGTCCGCGAGCGCCGACGCCAGGTTCAGCGTCGTACGGACGGTGCCGCCGATGGCGTACGCGTTGTGCAGCAGGAACACGATCTTCATGCGGCGGCTCAAGGCTTACCTTCCCGACGGGGTGAGCGATGCGGTGACGCAGTTGTACGGAGGTGGAGTTGTTGTCCGGCGATGTGCGTGGTGGTGATGGTTTGGCTGGTTCGGACCCTTTGTACTCCATCTCCCTCACTCTGCCCGGGTTCCCGTGCGGACAGGTGTCACACGGACACGCTGCTCCGGAGGAGTAAGCCCGGCGCGCGGTCGGGGTGAGAGGCCGGTAAGAAGGGCGGTCCGGCGCTTCCGGCGAGGTGGTGGGCGCCCGTGACCTTGGCAGACTGGTGGGGTGCCCCAGAACGTGCTGCTCGCCGAGGACGACCGTGCCATCCGCCATGCCCTGGAACGCGCGCTGACCCTGGAGGGGTACGAGGTCACGGCGGTCGCCGACGGCGTCGAGGCGCTCGCCCAGGCCCACCGCAACCGGCCCGACGTGCTCGTGCTCGACGTGATGATGCCCGGCATAGACGGCCTCCAGGTCTGCCGGGTGCTGCGCGCGGAGGGAGACAGGACGCCGATCCTGATGCTCACCGCGCTCGTGGAGACCGCCGACCGGATCGCCGGGCTCGACGCCGGAGCGGACGACTACGTCGTCAAACCGTTCGACGTGGAAGAGGTGTTCGCGCGGCTGCGGGCGCTGCTGCGGCGGACGGGCGGTTCGGACGGGTTCGCGGCGCCGCCCCAGTCGCCGGCCGCCGCGTCCTCGGCCGGCCCCGCGACCCCGGCCGGCTCCGCGGCCCCGGACACCGGCGGGCTCCTCACGGCCGCCGGGCTGCGCATGGACGTGCAGGCGCGGCGGGCGTGGCGCGGGGCACGGGAACTGGAGCTGACCCGGACCGAGTTCGACCTGCTCGAACTGCTCGTCCGCAACGCCGGCATCGTCCTCGACCACGCGACCATCTACGACCGGATCTGGGGCTACGACTTCGGCCCCGGCTCCAAGAACCTCGCCGTCTACGTCGGTTATCTGCGCCGCAAGCTCGACGAGCCCGGGGCGCCGGCGCTGATCCACACCGTGCGTGGTGTGGGGTACGCGCTGCGGGAAGACTGAGGGCGGCGCGCGATGCCGCCGCCCCGTGGCGTCCGGGCCCTGCCCCGGCTGCTCTCGCGACTGAGGCCGGTGCCCTCGCTGCGGGCCACGTTCACCGTGTCGTTCGTGGCGGTGGCGTGTGTCGTCACCGTCCTCGTCGGGATCCTCAGCTACAGCGCGGCGGCGCGGCTGGTGCGGGTCGACGAGCAGACCGTCTTCGCCGAAGTCGTCCGTGATCTGCGGGAGTTGGTGGAGCAGGATCCGCTGACGCCGGAGGACTTCGCACCGAGCGACAGCGGCGGCCCGCGCGACGACCTGATCCGCTCCGGCCGTACGGACGTCCAGGTGCTCGGCCCGAACGGGGAGATCCTCGACGAGGGCGCCCCCGGCCTGCCCGTGCGCGACGCCGACCGCCGTACGGCCGACGCGGTCCTCGCGGGGGTGATGGTGGAGCACGGCGAGGTCGAGGTCGGCGACGACCGCTACCGGGTGGTGACCGTCGCGCTCGGCGGTGGCCGGGGTGCCGTGCAGGTCGCGCAGGAGTTCAGCGACACGGAGGACCTGCTGCGGGAACTGCAGCAGCGGACCCTGCTGTTCGTCTCCGGTGTCGTCATCTCGTCCGGGTTGTTCGGCTGGTGGCTGGCGCGGCGGCAGACCCGGCGGCTGGTGCAGTTGGCGGGGGCGGCGGAGGACGTGGCCCGGACCGGGCATCTGGGTATCCAGGTGCCGGTCGCGGGCCGGGACGAGGTGGGGCGGCTCGGCCGTTCGTTCGACCGCATGCTGGTCCGGCTGGCCCAGTCGGAGGAGGACCAGCGGCGGCTGGTGCAGGACGCGGGCCATGAGCTGCGCACCCCGCTCACCTCCCTCCGGACGAACATCTCCCTGCTCCGGCGCATCGACGAGCTGCCGCCCCGGATGCGGGCGGAGCTGGTCGACGACCTCTCCCAGGAGGCCCTCGAACTGACCGACCTGGTCAACGAGTTGGTCGACCTCGCGGCCGGGCAGTCGAGCACCGAGCCGGTGCAGCGGGTGCAGCTGGCCGACCTCGCGGAGGACGTCGCCGGGACCGCGCGGCGGCGTACCGGGCGCGAGGTCGTCGTCCGGGTGGCCGGGGACACGACCGTCGAGGGGCGGGCCGGGGCGCTCCAGCGGGCGGTCTCCAACCTGGTGGAGAACGCGGCCAAGTTCGACCGCGGCGGCACGGGGGCGATCGAGGTCGTGGTCGCCCGCGGGTCGGCGGGGTCCCTCGGCGAGCTGGGCGGACTGGGCGAGCTGGGAGACCACGGCGACCTCGGCGGACTCGCCGGTCCGGGCGAACCCGGCGACGACTCCGACGTCGTCCGCGTCGAGGTCCTCGACCGGGGTCCCGGCGTCCCCGACTGCGACCTCGAACGGATCTTCGACCGCTTCTACCGGGCCCCCGACGCCCGCAGCCTCCCCGGTTCGGGCCTCGGCCTCTCGATCGTCCGAGCCGTGGCATCCGCACACGGCGGTGCCCCGTTCGCGTTCCGGCGGGAGGGCGGGGGGTTGGTGACCGGGTTCACGGTGCGGGGGGCCGCCGGCGGCGAGGGGGACTGACGGGGGCGACCGGGCGAGGGGGCGGCTGGGCAGGGCGGCGATCGGGCTGTCGGTCCGGTGGGGCCGGGCATGGCCCAGGCGTGGGTGGCTCAGCCCTGTGGGCCGGATCGTCGGCTCCTCGCTCATCGGGCAGCGGGACCACGGCCTCGACTGCTTCCAGCCGCGTCCCGCGCCCCGCGCACGGCTCCGGCGAGAACTCGGTCAGCGCCCGCGACAGGCTGCTGCTCTTCCGGCGCCACGAACCGCGCCGCCGAGCGCAACGGGCTTTCCGTAGCGTCCTACCCCGGGTGAACGGCTCGAACTCATCGGCCAGGCACGGGAGTCGGCCACGGCCGACGGGTCGTGACGGCGTGCGCCGCGCGCCGGCGCCGGCTGCTCAGGCGGCGGGGTGGGTCGCTCCCGCGCTCCAGCGGCCGAGTACCGGCTCGGTGAGGGTGCGGGCCGTCCAGCACAGGGTCTGGCCGTGGCGTGCGAAGAGTTCGTCGCGGTCGTCGAAGTGGCCGAGGTCGGCGACGACCCGGGCGGAGAGGTCGCAGGCGGTGCCGGGTCCGGTGCCGGCCTCGGCGCCGCAGGCGTCCCACCGGACGCCCGTACGGGCCACCGCGTCGAAGAGGGTCTCGCCGCCCTTGTTGGCGAAGCCGACGCTGCCGTCGGCGGAGGCGGGTGCGGCGGCGGAGGCGTCGAAGAGTTCGCCGATGGGGACCCAGGCGCCGCTGATCCTGAACTCCGGCCAGGCCAGCAGGACCTGCTCCGGCACGAACGGCTTCAGCCGGGGGAACCGCGGATACCAGAAGGTCCCGTCCACCAGCAGCCCGCGTACCCGCGTCCGAACCCGGACGGCCCGCGCGACCGCCTCCAGCGCCGCCATCCGCTGACTGCACGAGCCCCGCCCGAGCCGCAGCGTCCGCGACACCCGCCGACCGTCCTCCACCGAGTACACCGGGCGCACGTTCCGGGCGATGATCCGGTGCGCGGCCCGCAGCGCGTCACGCGGTGTCGCCTCGCTCAGCACCCGGCGCGCGACCGCTCCGACCCGCGGATCGTCGTGGTCCAGGATCTCCGTGGCCCGCGTGGAGCCGATCACGTCCGCGGGCTCCCGCACCGCCACCGCGGCCCTTTTCGCCTGCGCGTCGTAGGACATGAGCAACCGACTGGTCATGACAGTTCCGTCCCCGTACCCGTTGTGTTCGCGCCCCCGGGGGAGCGCCGCCCGTCCCCTGCGGGCGCCCTCGCGCCCATCATCACACGACCCGCCGATCGGCTCGCGAACCACTCAGGGTGAGGGTCGGGCCGGGGGTACCGGGCCCTCGGCGACGCGCTTTCGTAGTACTTCCACCGTCCCCATTGCGGCGGTGTGAACGTGCCGACTACGGTCATTCCTGCGCTCACGGAGAGTGCTCAAGCAATCACTCATATGTACTGTCAGTTGAAAGCGCACCCCGGGCCGTCGACACCCGAGGAGGAGCCGCAGACGCGGTAGGGACGCGAGCAATCCCTTCTCGTCACAATGGAGTTGATCACCCATGACCGAAACTGCCCGCGATCTCCGCGCCCCGATCCCCAGCACCACTCCCTGGCCCTCGCCTGCGGCGACGACGTACACCCTGTTCTGTCCGCCCCTCGACACCTCCCCGCTCATCGCCCGCGACTTCGTCGCCACCGTTCTGCGCGCCCTCGGCCTCGACACCCTCGTCGACGCGGCCGCCCTGTGCACGTCCGAGCTGGTCACGAACGCCTGTGTGCACGCCAAAGGTGGAGGATCGGTTCTCTGGCTGGCGGTGGAGACCTGGCGCGTCAGAGTGATCGTCTTCGACGGCGACGAGAACCCGCCGGTCATGAGGGAGTTGACCCCGGGCGGCTGGGAGGAGGGCGGGCGCGGCCTCTACCTCGTGGACGCCCTCACCGAGGGCCACTGGGGCACCGCCGCCGCCCTCCCGAACGGCGGCAACCTCGTCCACCCCGACGGCAAGGCGGTCTGGTTCGACCTGGCGGCGCCGGGCTAGGGGCGCCTCGGCCGGCCGTAAACCGTTTGGGTCCGGTGGCTTCCGCGTATGACATGGCGGGGGACAGAGGTTCGAACGAGGCGAGCGGGACGGTGGGTTCATGCGGAGCAGGGCCGGGTTTGTCGCGGATGTGTACGGACTCGGGGGCGGGGCCTGGGAGATGGCGCCCGTCGCGCGGGGGGCCCTGGGGCAGATCTGGCGGCTCTCGGCCGGGGGCGGTGCGGCCTGGGCGGTCAAGGAGCTGCTGTTCGGGTGCGACGAGGGGCAGGTGGCGCGGGAGGCCGCGTTACGGAACGCGGCGGAGGGGCTGGGCATCGCGGCGCCCCGGTTCCTCCCGGACCGGGACGGGGCGTACGTGACACGGCTCCCGGAGTGGATGGGCGGGTCGTACGTGAAGCTCTACGACTGGGTCGACGGGAGCGAGGCGGATCCCGGCGATCCGGAGAACCTCGCCTGGTGCGGGCGGACACTGGCGCTGCTGCACCGGGCCGGCGAGGGGACGAAGGAGACGCCGAACGACTGGTACGAGCGGTGCCCCGGGGAAGAGGACTGGGCCGAGTTGTGCGAGAGGGCTCGGCGGGCCGGGGTGCCGTGGGCGGACGCGCTGGAGGGGTTCGCGGCCACGGAGGCGGTGCGACTGGCGCGGCACGTCACTCCGTCCGGGGGCGAGGACACCGTGACCTCCCACCTCGACATGCGGCCGCAGAACGTGCTGGTGGGCCCGTCCGGTCCCGCTCTGCTCGACTGGGACAACGCCGGACCCGTCTCGGCGGCACGTGAACTCGCCCGTGCCGCCTACGTGTGGGCCGGTGGCAACGACTTTCGCGCCGACTCCGCCCGGCAGCTGGTGCGCGGCTACCTGGACGCCGGAGGGCCCGCGGTCGTCGAGGGGGTGGAGTCCTTCTCCCTGCTCTTCGCGACGGATCTGAACTATCTGCGGGTGCAGGCCGAATCCGCGGTCGATCCGCAGCTGACCCCGGCACAGCGGGAGTTCGCGAGCGGACAGGTCGTCGGCCTGCTGGGGAACCTGCCGGACCCGGCCGCCGTCGCCCGACTGGCGCGGGCCCTCGCTCCCGAGCGGTGAGAACTCGGGAGCCGGAAGGGAGCCGTAAGGGGGCGTCAGGAGGGCGCTTCAGGTGCGGTCGATGTGGACGTTCGTGGACTTCACCCGGGCCGTGGCCTCCATGCCGACCTCCAGGCCCAGCTCCTCCACGGCCTCCCGGGTGAGCAGGGAGACCAGGCGGTGCGGGCCCGCCTGGATCTCGACCTGGGCCGCCACGTCACCGAGTTTCACGGCGGTGACGATGCCGGCGAAGGCGTTGCGCGCCGACGTGTACGGGACGTCGGCCTCGTCGGCGGCGTCCCGGGCCAGCCGCACGGAGAAGGCCGCGAGGTCCTTCCCGTCGATGAGCCGGCGCCCGCTCTCGTCGCGCCGCGTCGGCACCCGGCCCGCGTCCGCCCAGCGCCGCGCGGTGTCGGGGCTGACCCCGAGCAGCCGCGCGGCCTGCCCGATCGTGTAGGACTGCATGGGCGCCAAGATATGCGGGTCGGCGCGAATACGCCTCAGCGCGCCCCGGCACCGCCCGCCACCCGTGCCGTACGCCGCCGGCCCGCGCGGCCGAGGAACACCGCCCCCACGGCCATCAGCAGCCCGACCGCCGCCGCGCCGCCCCCGATCGCCACCAGATCCGTCTCCAGCTCGGGGTGCTTGGTCTTCGAGGTGCCGTCCGGCGCGGCGAGGTGCTCCTCGCCCTTGTACGCCACCGGTTCGGTCCGGTCCGCCGGCGGCTTCCCCGAGGCCTCGATCGCGGCGGGCGCGTCGATGACGCCGTACCCGTCCAGCGGGCTGTGGCCCTGAGCGGCGTGCCCGGCGGTCGTGGTCAGGATCGTCCGGACCTGCGCCGGGGTCAGCTTGTCGTTGCGGGAGAGCATCAGGGCGACGACACCGGAGGCCAGAGCCGTGGCGGGTGAGGTGCCGTCGATCGTCGCGTAGCCACCGGAGTTGCTCGCGCTCATGATGTCGACGCCGGGTGCCGCGACCGCGTTGTACGTCCGCACGGTGGAGAAGGCGGCCCGGGTCCCGTCCTGCTGGAGCGCGGCGACCGCGATCACGCCGGGGTAACCCGCCGGGTACTGGGCGTCGTTGAAGAGGTCGCCGCTGTTGCCCGCCGAGGCGAGGACCGGCACGCCCGCCAGGGCGGCGCGCCCCAGGGCGTCGGTCACGTCCTCGTCGTAACTGTTGCCGAGGAGCTGGTCCCCGATGGACATGGAGATCACGTCGGCGTCGTGCTCGATCGCGTAGTTGATTCCCTGAGCGACCGGGTCGCCGCCCTCGCTGTACCCCGGCTCCCCGCTGCCGTCGGTCACGCGGAGCGAAAGGATCTTCGCCTTCGGGGCGACCTTGAGGACGTCCGAGGCCATCGCCGTGCCGTGCCGGCCTTCGTTGTCCGCCTCCTCGGAGTCCGAACCCTCCCCGATGTAGTCGGGGCCGGTCGTCACCCTGCCCTTGAGCGCGGGGTGGTCGGCCTCCACCCCGGTGTCGAGGACCGCGACGGTGATGCCCTCGCCCTGCGCGAGTCGCTGCGCCGCGTCCAGCTTCAGCGCCTGGTGCTCCCACGACCGCGGGATCGTCTCGGCCGCGCTCGCCGAACCCATGGTCGCCGTGGCGAGCAGCAGCGCCGCCGTGGCGGTGATGACACCGGTCCGCCGTATGGTCGTGCCGCTCATGAGGTCTCCAGCAACAGGTCACCGAGGTGGTGGCTGACGTCTTCGCACAGGGCCTTCGCCGCGCCGCGCCACGGGGCGCGGTCGTCGCCCGCGTCCCAGGTGTGGCTGCCGTACTCGCCCGGCAGACGGCCCGCCTCGCGACCGTCGACCGCGCCGGTGGAGGCCACGACGACGTACGGCAGCGACGAGTCCGGAACGGCGATCCCCGCCCCGCCGTTGCCGCGGGCGTCGCTCCACTTCGCCGCGATCGTGCCGGGCACGGTGAACGCCTTCACCCCGACCTCGGGATCGAGCTTGTCCTCGTCCTTCTCGAAGAACGCGGTCATCTCCGACTTCGCGGACTCCCCGGCGGGCAGCACGATCAGCGCGACCGTGCCGATGGTGTTCCCCGTCGGGTCCACGTACGTGGCGCGCAGCACCGCCTCGCAGTCGAGCTTCGCGACGGCGGCGGAGGTGACCTTGTTCAGGCCCTTCGCGCAGTCGGTGTCCTCGGATATGCCGATGCGGTGCCAGGTGGCCCGGGAGCCGTCCGGCTTCGTGGTCGTCGCGCTCAGCCGGGGGGCCAGGGCGTCGGGGAAGAGCTTGTCCGCCGGCTCGTTCCGCCACATGGTCGGGCCGTAGCCGTCACGGTTGGGAATGTCCTGGCTCGCGTTGGAGTACGCGTGCCCGACCAGCAGGCCGCCGCCCAGCATGCCGAGCAGCCCGAAGAACCCGAGGGCGCCGGCGAGACACCCGCGGGCGGCGCCGCCCTTGGCCGGGGGAGGGGTCCGGACCGGGGTGGGGTGGGGTGACCGGCCCGGATGCCGCGGTGTCTGTCCTGGGTACTGCGGTGCCGGTGCCTGGCCTGCGTGGGGTGCCTGTGGCGGCTGCTGCTGTGGCCAGGCGCCCTGCTGGGGCGGGTGGCCGTACGGTGGGGCCGGCTGCCCGTAGGGGCCGGGCGGTTGTCCGTGGCCTCCGGCAGGGCCGGGTTGCCGGGGCGGTGTCGGATAGGACATGGCCCCTCTCCTCGTCGTCGGTGTCATCGGAAGGACGCGCGACGCACGGAGGAGTGGGCGGAGCCGACGCCACGAAAACGGCAACGCGGAGCGAACACGACAACGCCCGGCGATGACGCCGAAGTTGCACCCGCACATGCCCCCGTACATGCGAACGCCGATCATATAGAGCCACGGTGACGGATGGTCGACCGCGTCGTGGAAGTGGCGCGGTCGGTCGGCGCGGGAGGAGCGACGGGGGCCGGCGGCAGGGGCGGGCGGCGGCCGTGAACCGCCCCGACACCGGTCCTCACCGCAGCGCGGTCATGAACTTCCCCAACCTGGCGATCCCCTCGCGCAGTTCGTCCGACGAGGCCGCGTAGGAGAGCCGGACGTGGGTGTCGGCGGTGTGCGTGCCGAAGTCCCGGCCGGGCGTCAGGGCCACGTGCGCCTCCCGCAGGGCCCGTTCGCAGAACTGCCAGGAGGTGAGGCCGGTGCCGCTGACGTCGAAGTAGACGTAGAACGCCCCGTCGGGCGGCACCGGAACCGGGAGCCCGATCCGCGCCAGCCCGTCCAGGACGAGCGCGCGGCGTTCGCCGAACTCCACCCGGCGCGCCTCGCAGACGGCGAGGGACTCGGGGGTGAAGCAGGCGAGGGCGGCGTGCTGGGCCGGGGCCGAGGCGCAGAGGAAGTAGTTCTGGGCGAGGCGCTCCAGGGCCGGTACGAGGGACTCGGGGACGACGCACCAGCCGAGCCGCCAGCCGGTCATCCCGAAGTACTTGGAGAAGCTGTTGATCACGACGGCTCCGGGGTCGTACGACAGGGCGCTGCGCGGCGGCCGGCCCCGCTCGTCGTGATCGCCGAGGTCGAGGTAGATCTCGTCGACGAGGCGCCACGCGTCCCGCTCCCGGGCCAGGTCGCAGAGGGCGGCGAGCTCGTCGGCCGGGACGGAGGTGCCGGTCGGATTGGACGGGGTGGCGACCATGAGCCCGCGCGTACGGTCCGTCCAGTGCGCCCGCACCGCCGCCGCGTCCAGCTGGAACCGGCTCCCGGCGGTGGTGGGCACGAGCGTGACGTCGGCGCCGAAGCTCTCCATGATCTGCCGGTTGCACGGGTAGGAGGGGTCGCCGATGAGCACCTCGTCACCGGGGTCGACGAGCGCGGCGGTGGCCAGCACGAGCGCGGCCGAGGCGCCGGCCGTGACGACGACCCGGCCCGGGTCGACCTCGACGCCGTGCCGGTCGCCGTAGAAGCCGGCGATGGCCTCCCGCAGGGCGGGCAGTCCGAGCGCCGCCGTGTACGTCATCGGCCGCCCGTCCATCACCTCCCGCATCGCCTCCGCTACGGCCGGGGGCGCGCCGAAGTCCGGTTCCCCGAGGCTGAGTTTGACGACGTCATGACCCTGGGCGGTCAGCGCGGCGGCCTGCTTGGCGAACTCCATGGCGTAGAAGGGGGCGACGGCCCGGGCCCGCCGCGAGACACGCACGCCGCCGCTGCCCCCGGCACCGGCGACCGGGCTGTCCGTACCGTCCGTACCACTGGTACCGCTCATGCCGCCCGCGCCGCGCACGTCGTTCACATCGCTCATGCCACTCATGCCACTCATGCTGCGGCCCGGAGGGGGCTCGGGGCCAGCCGTGACCGGGGTGCGGACGGTACCGCGCCCCGGCCGGTGGTCGCCGCTACGCCGTGAGCGTGCCCGCGACCAGCCCCGCCGCCCTGGCCACCAGTGGGTTGTCCGTGGGGCCCGCGGGGTCGTACTTCGTCGACAGGACGGACAGGACGAGGGGCGGGCGGCCGGGCGGCCAGACGACGCCGACGTCGTTGGCGACCCCGTACGCCGCCCCGCCGCCGGTCTTGTCCGCGAGGGTCCAGTCGGCGGGCAGGCCCGCCCGGAACCGCTGGACGTTGGTCGAGTTGGCGATCAGCCAGTCGGTCAGGAGCTCCCGGTCCGCGTCCCGCAGGGCCCGGCCGAGGAGGAGCCGCGCGTAGGTCCCGCCGATCGCCCGAGGGGTGGTGGTGTCCGTCGTCCGCCACGGCTCCGCCGTGTTCAGCTCGGGCTCCCAGCGGTCGAGGCGGGTCGTCCGGTCACCCAGCGAGCGGCAGAAGCGGGTGATCGCGGTGGGCCCGCCCAGCTCGCGCAGCAGCAGGTTCCCCGCGCCGTTGTCGCTGTGCGAGACCGTGGCGGAGCACAGCTCCCCGACCGTCATGCCGGCCTCGACGTTCGCGGCCGTGCCCGTGATCGGGCTGTAGCCCGCGGCCTCGGCGTACTCCTTCGTGTAGTGGATCCGCTTCGCGAGGTACTCGCCGTCGCGGTCGAGGTCCCGTAACACCGCCCCCGCGGCGAGCGTCTTGAACACCGAGCAGAGAGGGAACCGCTCGTCCGCCCGGTACGCCACCGTGCGTCCGGTGGCGGTGTCGCGGGCGAAGACGCCCAGCCGCGCGGAGTACTCCCGCTCCAGCTCGCCCAGTTGCCGCGAGAGCCCCGCGCCGGTGGCGGTCGAGGCGTACGCCGTCCCCGGACCGACCGTGCCGACTGCGCCCAGCCCCGCCAGCACGCCGAGGCCGAGCACCGCGCGCCGACGAGGGCGGGGATGTGGATGGTGCGTACCCGTGGTTGCCAAGATCGTCTCCATACCGGTCGTGGTGATCTTCCTTCGAGGGGAAGGACGCCACGGCCGGCACACCGGTTTCTCACGGCGCCCAGTGGGCCGGGGAGCACGCCGACGGGTCCGTCGGCGTCCGGCGCGTCATCGGTGTCCCGGAGCGGGACGGCGTGCCGGTGCCCTCCTGTCCGGCCTGGCTGCGGGAGCACCAGGCGGAGGTCAGGGAATCCGAGGACGACCCCTCCGGCACATGACGAGGGCGGGGTCGCGAGAACCCCGCCCGGACCTCGTGGGAGGTCAGCTCACGGCCAGACCAGGCAGTACGGCTGATGTCCCGCCTCGTGCAACCGATGGCTGAAGTCCTGCCACTCGTGCAGCAGTTGGTACACGTTGAACGCGTCGCGGGGGCCGCCGCGGTCCGGGACCGTCGACCAGATGAAGGCGGCCGCGCCGACCGCCTCCTCGCCGATGCCGCGCAGCGGGTCGACGACGGTCATCGGGAGCTTCACGACCGCGTAGTCGGGGTGCAGGACGACCAGTTCGAGCGGGGGCACCTTGTGCAGGGGGACGCCTTCGATGCCGGTCAGCACCATCGCGGCCATCGTCTCCGGCTTGATCTTGGTGAACATGCCGTTCATGCCGAGCTCGTCGCCGCCGAGTTCCTCGGGGCGCATCGAGATCGGGACGCGGGCCGCGGTCGCGCCGTCGGGCGCGCCGAAGTATTTGTACGTCACCCCCACCCGACCACCATTCCCGCTCCCCGCCCGGAGCCGGTTGACCACGTGGTCCAGGCCGTCCACCCGGTCCGTGCGGTCCGCGCTCTCGATGCGGTCCGTACGGTCCTTGCGGTCAGCGCGGCTCCTGCGTTCCGCGCGCGTCCTGCGATCCACCAGGTCAGGCCGGTCCATCCGGTCCGTCTGATCCATTCCGTCCACACGATTGACACGATCCACATGATCGGCACGATCCATACGGTCCATACCGTCCATACGGCTGAGCCGCCCGATCCGCTCAGCGCCACCGCTCTGGATCCTGTCGGAGCCACTGGGCGGGATCCGGTCGGAACCGCTCTCGGACCGGTCGGATCCACTCTCGGGGCGGTCGGGGCCACCGGCGGACCGGTCGGAACCGGCCGGAATCCGCCCGCTCCCCGCGCCGGGCAGACCACTGCCCGCCTCGGCCTCGGTCTCGGCTCCGGTCCGGCCCATACCGGTCTGCGAACGGTCGGTGTCGCCCTGCGCACCGCGTCGACGACGCGAGCGGGGCGGAGCCTCCTGCCGCTGGTCCCTCGCACCGCGTGAGTCGAGAGGATCGAGCGAGCCGTGTGGGTCGTGTGTGCCATGTGCACCCTGCGGACCGTACACGCCCGGCTGTCCCTGCGGTGCGTACGGGGGCTGTGACCCCGGCGACCCCGCGGGGGGCGGCGGTACCGACGGAAGGGGCGGCACGGGCGGCGTCGGCGGTCCCGCCGGACGGGCCGGCGGCGCACCCTGCGGACCCGGCCCCGGCGACGACGGCTGCGGGCCCGGCCCGGCCGCCCCGCTCACCTCGCCCGGCGCGCTCCGGTCGGTCGATCCGCCCCGCTCCTGCCGTGTCTCCGCGGCCTCCTCCGCCTCGCGCCGGTGCCTGCCCCGCCGGGCACGACGAGGACCGAGGTCACCGGTCCCCTCGCCCAGTCCGCCACCGCGATGCATATCTCCACCCGAACGCATTTCTGGGCCGCGTGACCCCCGCCGCGCAACCCGATCATCGTGTCAGTGACCTCCCCCGCGACCGCTCGCCGAAACGTGCGCGCAAACACCAGTCGGCGGGATCTTCGGAGCCTCTGACACCATGGCCTGTGTGAGCTATCCGTACGAAGCCCCAGTTTCGCAGACTCTTTTCGACCGCGCGGCGGCCGTCACGCCCGGCGGCGTGAACTCTCCCGTGCGCGCCTTCCGTGCCGTGGGCGGTACGCCCCGGTTCATGGTGTCCGGTACCGGTCCGTATCTGACGGACGCCGACGGCCGCGAGTATGTAGATCTTGTGTGTTCGTGGGGTCCCATGATCCTCGGGCACTCCCGTCCCGAGGTCATCGCCGCCGTCCAGGACGCCGTCTCGCGCGGAACGTCCTTCGGTACGCCCGGCGAGGGCGAGGTCGCGCTCGCCGAGGAGATGGTGGACCGGGTCGGGCCGCTGGAGCAGGTGCGGCTGGTGTCCAGCGGGACCGAGGCCACCATGTCGGCGATCCGGCTCGCCCGTGGTTTCACCGGCCGCGCCAAGGTCGTGAAGTTCGCCGGGTGTTATCACGGTCACGTCGACTCACTGCTCGCCGCCGCCGGGTCCGGTGTCGCCACCTTCGCGCTCCCCGACACCCCGGGCGTCACCGGAGCCCAGGCCGGCGACACCATCGTGCTCCCCTACAACGACCTCGACGCCGTACGCGCCGCCTTCGCCGCCCACCCCGGCGAGATCGCGTGCGTCATCACCGAGGCCTCCCCGGGCAACATGGGCGTCGTCCCGCCGCTGCCGGGCTTCAACCAGGGACTCAAGGACGTCTGCGCGGAGAACGGCGCGCTGTACGTCTCCGACGAGGTGATGACCGGGTTCCGGACCAGCCGGGCCGGGTGGTTCGGGATCGACGGGGTCGTCCCGGACCTGATGACCTTCGGCAAGGTGATGGGCGGCGGCTTCCCCGCCGCGGCCTTCGGTGGGCGCGCCGACGTGATGGCGTACCTCGCGCCCGCCGGGCCCGTCTACCAGGCCGGCACGCTCTCCGGGAACCCGGTCGCGACGGCCGCCGGGCTCGCGCAGCTGCGACTGCTGGACGAGGCGGCGTACGACGTCGTCGACGCCGTGTCCCGGCAGATCCAGGGGCTCGTCAGCGACGCGCTCAGCAAGGAGGGCGTCGCGCACACGCTGCAGAACGCCTCCAACATGTTCTCCGTGTTCTTCACGGAGACGCCCGTGCGGAACTACGAGGAGGCCAAGGCGCAGGAGTCGTACCGCTTCAACGCCTTCTTCCACTCGATGCTGTCGCAGGGCGTCTACTTGCCGCCGTCGTCGTTCGAGTCGTGGTTCGTGTCGACCGCGCACGACGAGCGGGCGGTTCAGCGGATCGCCGACGCCCTTCCGGCGGCGGCACGGGCAGCAGCGGAGGCTTCGGCAGCATGAGTGACATCACGGTCGTCCACCTGATGCGGCACGGCGAGGTCGCCAACCCGGACGGGATCCTGTACGGGCGCCTGCACGGGTACCACCTCTCCGACCTCGGACGGCGCATGGCCGACCGGGTCGCCGAGCACCTGGCGCCCCGGGGCATCACGCACGTCGTCGCCTCCCCGCTGGAGCGGGCGCAGGAGACGGCGGCGCCGATCGCCAAGGCGCACGGGCTCGACCTCGCCACCGACGCGCGGCTCATCGAGGCGGACAACGTCTTCCAGGGCAAGACCTTCGGGGTCGGCGACGGCGCGCTGAAGCGGCCGGAGAACTGGAAGCACCTGGTCAACCCCTTCAAGCCGTCGTGGGGCGAGCCGTACATCGACCAGGTCGTGCGGATGATGGGGGCGCTCGACGCGGCGAAGGACGCGGCGCGCGGGCACGAGGCCGTGCTGGTCTCGCACCAGCTGCCGATCTGGATCGTGCGGTCGTACGTCGAGAAGCGGCGGCTGTGGCACGATCCGCGCCGGCGGCAGTGCACCCTCGCGTCCCTGACCACGTTCACGTACCAGGGCGACAGGATCGTTTCCGTCGGCTACAGCGAGCCGGCGCGGGACCTCGTGCCGCCGCATCTGCTGGCGGGCGCCAAGCCGGTCAAGGGCAAGGACAAGGCCTTCGGGGCGTGAACGTCCCGCAGGACGACCGGACTTGACGCGATGGGGGAGCCGCGTGCCCGTTGTGGCTGGTCGCGCAGCTCCCCGCGCCCCTGAACGGCATCCGACTTTCTTCGAGATCAACAGGAACCGCCGCCTCCTCTCACCCCTCTCAAACGGTGTGCTTCACGTGAACGGTGCGTGAGCTGACCAAGGGGGACGTAATGCGCGAACTGTCGCGAAGGGGAGTGCTGGGGCTCGGCGCGGGAGCGGCCGCCGGGCTGGGGCTGACCGGGTGCGGTACGGGCCTCGGGGGCAGGCCGAGCGAGGCCGGCGGGGCCGGTGGTGGCGGCAAGGGCTCGGGGCGGAAGAAGCAGGGGACGACGGCGAAGCCGCTGGGCGACGGGTCGACCTCGTACACGGGGAAGCAGCCGAACCAGCCGGGCCGGCCGCGGCCGCTGGCGCCCGGCGAGACGCCCCCGCAGTTCGTGGTCTTCTCCTGGGACGGGGCCGGAGACGTCGGGAACGGGCTCTTCGAGCGGTTCCTGAAGGCCGGGCGGGACCACGACGCCCATATGACGTTCTTCCTCTCCGGGATCTATCTCCTCCCCGAGTCGAAGAAGCGCGCGTACCTGCCGCCGAACAACGCGCCCGGCGCCTCCGACATCGGTTACCTGACGGACGAGCACATCAAGTCGACGCTGGGACACCTGCGCACGGCCTGGCTCGACGGGCACGAGATAGGCACCCACTTCAACGGCCATTTCTGCGGCGGCAGCGGCTCGGTCGGCACCTGGACGCCCAAGCAGTGGCGCAGCGAGATCGACCAGGCGAAGTCCTTCGTCAAGGAGTGGCGGACCAACAGCGGCTGGACGGACGTCGAGCCCCTGCCGTTCGACTACGACAAGGAGCTGGTCGGCGGGCGCACGCCGTGTCTGCTCGGGCAGGAGAACCTGCTGCCCACCGCGCGCGAGCTGGGCTGGCGCTACGACTCCTCCTCGCCCGGCGGCCTCCAGGTCTGGCCGAAGAAGAAGCAGGGGCTGTGGGACCTTCCCCTGCAGTCCGTGCCGTTCCCCGGGCGGAGCTTCGAGGTGCTCTCCATGGACTACAACATCATGTACAACCAGTCCCAGAACTCCACCCAGGCCCCGCCCGCCAACTACCCGGCCTACCGCACCCAGGCGACCGGCGCGTACGTCGCCGGGTTCCAGCGGGCGTACGAGACGAACCGGGCGCCGCTGTTCATAGGGAACCACTTCGAGGAGTGGAACGGCGGGGTCTACATGGACGCCGTCGAGAACGCCCTCAAGCACATCGCGCGGGCCAAGGAGAAGGCCGAGGACGGGGAGATACGGATCGTCTCGTTCCGGCAGTTCGTGGACTGGATGGACGTGCAGACGCCGGACGTCCTGGCCAAGCTCCAGACCCTCGGCGTGGGGCAGCGGCCGACGGGCGGGTGGAAGGAGTTCCTGGGGGCCGGGTCAGCCGCCTGACCTGCGGACAAGAGGGCCGTCGACCCCGCCGTAAGACCCCGAAACGGGCATGCGAAACTTTTCACATGAGTGTCCGTACGAGCCGCAGTCGTGCCGCTTTGCTCTCCGCCGGGGCCGCCGCCCTGGCGCTGACGCTGTCCGCCTGTGCGGGCGGAGGCATCGAGGGCGGTGGCGGTCAGACCGGGTTCATCACCGGCTCCGACGGGATCGCCACGGTGCAGCAGGGGGACCGGGACACCGCCCCCGACCTCTCCGGGAAGACCATCGACGGCGAGCAGCTGGACCTCTCCGACTTCAAGGGCAAGATCATCGTCCTGAACGTGTGGGGTTCCTGGTGCGCGCCGTGCCGTGCCGAGGCGCCCAACCTGGCGAAGGTCTCCGAGGACCTCGCCGACCAGGGCGTGCAGTTCGTCGGCATCAACACCCGCGACACCAGCACCCGGCCCGCGGTCGCCTTCGAGGAGCAGTACAAGGTCGAGTACCCGAGCCTGTACGACCCCACGGGCAAGCTGCTGCTGCGCTTCGAGAAGGGCTCGCTCAACCCGCAGCTGATCCCCTCCACCCTGGTCATCGACCGGGAGGGGAAGCTCGCGGCCCGCACACAGCAGGCGCTGAGCGAGGAGAAGCTGCGCAAGATGCTCAAGCCGATCCTCGCGGAGAAGTGACGTGAAGGTGTCGGGAACGTCCGCGCTCATCACGACCGCCGCCGAGCTGAACGAGACCGTCTTCAACGGCGCCCTGCTGCTGGCCCTGCCGATCGCCGTCCTCGGCGGGCTCGTCTCCTTCTTCTCGCCCTGTGTCCTGCCACTGGTGCCCGGCTATCTGTCGTACGTCACCGGGGTCGGCGGCACCGACCTGGTCGACGCCCGCCGGGGCCGGATGGTGGCCGGTGCCGGGCTGTTCGTCCTCGGGTTCACCGTCGTGTTCGTCTCCAGCGGCGCGCTCTTCGGCTACTTCGGCCGGACCCTGCTGGAGCACCAGGACGTCCTCACCAAGGTGCTCGGCGGGCTCATGATCGCCATGGGTCTGTTCTTCATGGGGCTGATGCCCTGGTTCACCCAGCGGGAGTTCCGCTTCCACACCAGGCCCGCCACCGGTCTGGTGGGCGCCCCGATACTCGGCGCGCTGTTCGGCATCGGCTGGGTGCCCTGCATCGGACCCACCCTCGCCTCGGTCAACGCGCTCGCCCTCGAACAGGCCAGCGCCGGGCGGGGAGCCCTGCTGATGGTGGCGTACTGTCTGGGGCTGGGCCTGCCCTTCGTGCTCGCCGCGGTGGCCTTCCGCAAGGCGCTCGGCGCCTTCGCCTGGGTCAAGCGGCACTACGCGTGGGTGCTGCGCATCGGCGGCGGCATGATGATCACGATCGGACTGCTCATGCTGACCGGCGCCTGGGACCGCATCATTCAGGAGATGCAGGTCTGGTCCTCCGGCTTCACCCCTGGGATCTGAGCCAATGACGACGACCGACTCCGGCAACCGCGAGAACACCGCCCGGCGCGGCGGCGCAGCCGCCGACGACAACGACCTCGGTGCCGCCGGATCGCAGCTCTCCACCGCTCCGCAGGAGGACGCGCCCACACTGCCCGCGCTGGGGGCGATCGGGTGGGCCCGCTGGTTCTGGCGGCAGCTGACGTCGATGCGGGTCGCGCTGATCCTGCTGTTCATGCTGTCGCTCGCGGCGATCCCCGGCTCGCTGATCCCGCAGTCGGGACAGGACGAGACCCGGGTCGCCGACTTCATGGAGCGGCACGACACCCTGGGGCCGATCTACGAGAAGCTCGGGCTGTTCCACGTCTACAGCTCGGCGTGGTTCTCGGCGATCTACATCCTGCTGTTCGTCTCGCTCATCGGCTGCATCGTGCCCCGCACCTGGCAGTTCGTGGGCCAGCTGCGCGGCCGCCCGCCGGGCGCCCCCAAGCGGCTGACCCGGCTGCCCGCCTACGCGACGTGGCGCACGCGGGCCGAGCCCGAGCAGGTGCGCGAGGTGGCGCTGAAGGTGCTGCGCAAGCGCCGGTTCCGCGCGCACCTCGTCGGCGACGCGGTCGCCGCCGAGAAGGGCTATCTGCGGGAGGCCGGCAACCTCGCCTTCCACATCGCCCTGATCGTGATGCTCGTCGCCTTCGCCTGGGGCCAGCTCTACCGCTCCGAGGGCAACAAGCTGATCGTCGAGGGCGACGGCTTCGCCAACACCCTCACGCAGTACGACGACTTCAAGTCCGGCAGCCTCTTCACCGCCGAGGACCTCAACCCCTTCAGCTTCGACCTCAAGAACTTCCGCGGCACCTACGAGGCGAGCGGCCCGAACAAGGGCACCCCGCGCATCTACGAGGCCTACATCGACTACGCCGTCGGCGCCGACGGCAAGGAGCGGTCGACCAAGATCGAGGTCAACAAGCCGCTGGAGATCGGCGACTCGAAGGTCTATCTCGTCAGCCATGGGTACGCCCCCGTCATCACCGTCCGGGACGGGAACGGCAAGGTCGTCTTCAGCGATGCCGCGCCGCTGCTGCCGCTGGACTCCAACGTCACCTCCTCCGGCGCGATCAAGGTCATGGACGGCTACCGCAACGCCGAGGGGAAGCGGGAGCAGCTCGGTTTCCAGGCGTTCTTCCTTCCGTCCTACGGCGGGCCCGACACGGCCGTCCTCTCGCAGTTCCCGGCGCTGCTCAACCCCGTGCTGAACCTGGAGCCCTACCACGGGGACCTCGGGGTCGACTCCGGTGTGCCGCAGAGCGTGTACCGGCTGGAGAAGCGGAAGCTGACCGCGTACAAGGACTCCAAGGGCGCGCAGGTGCGGGAGAACCTGAAACCCGGCGAGACCATGACGCTGCCCGGCGGGAACGGCACGGTCACCTTCGACGGGGTGAAGGAGTGGGCCGGCTTCCAGGTCACCCAGCAGCCCGGCAGCGGGTGGGCGCTCGGTGGGGCGATCGCCGCGATTCTCGGCCTCGCCGCGTCCCTCTTCGTCCAGCGCCGCCGTGTGTGGGTGCGGGCGGTGACCGGCCCCGACGGCGTCACCGTCGTGGAGATGGCGGGCCTCGGGCGCAGCGAGTCGGCGAAGGTGCCGGAGGAGTTGGGTGACTTGGCCGCAGTAGTGCATGACGAGGTTCCGACTGCCGCTGAGCTTGGTTCCGATGGTGAGCCGCCTGCCGGTGCCGGTGCCGGTGCCGAGGCCGAGGGTGGTGAGGCTGACCGGCGCTTGCCGGGTGCCGCCGCGCCCACTGCCGCCCCAGCGGCACGACTGCCCGCAGAGAGCGCGGGCCCGAAGTCCCCCTCCCCCCAACCCCCAGCCGTACCCTCCGAAGGGGCTGAGCAGTGATTCTCGCCGCCGCCACCAACGAAAATCTCGCGAACATCAGCAACACGCTGATCTACTCCGCGATGGCCGTGTACACCCTGGCCTTCTTCGCCTACATCGCCGAATGGCTCTTCGGGAGCCGCAGCAAGGTGGGCCGGACGGCCGCCGCGCTGACCGCCGAGGGCGGTGCCGCCGCCACGAGGAAGGCGGACGCGCCCGCGGTGACGGTGAAGACGGCCGGCGGGACCGGTGTGCTGGAGCGGCCGAAGGTGGTCGTGCGGGCCGCCACCGGCTCCCGGGACGTGCCGGACGGGCCCGGCGCCCACGGCGGGGACGAGCAGGGCGACCTCTACGGCCGTATCGCCGTGTCCCTCACGGTGGTGGCCTTCCTGGTGGAGTTCGGCGGGGTGCTCACGCGGGCCCTCTCGGTGCAGCGGGCGCCGTGGGGCAACATGTACGAGTTCAACATCACCTTCTCCACCGTGGCCGTCGGGGTGTACCTCTCGCTGCTGGCGCTGAAGAAGAACGTGCGCTGGCTCGGGCTGCCGCTCATCACGACCGTCCTCCTCGATCTCGGTCTCGCCGTCACTGTCTTGTACACCGCCAGCGACCAGTTGGTTCCCGCCCTGCACTCGTACTGGCTGTACATCCACGTCTCGACGGCGATCTTCTGCGGCGCCGTGTTCTACGTCGGGGCGGTCGGCACGATCCTGTACCTGTTCAAGGACTCCTACGAGAGCAAGCTCGCGAGCGGCGGCCGGCCGGGCCGGTTCGCGACCTCGGTCATGGAGCGGCTGCCGGCCTCGGCCTCGCTCGACAAGTTCTCGTACCGCGTCAACGCCGCCGTCTTCCCGCTGTGGACGTTCACGATCATCGCGGGCGCCATCTGGGCGGGCGACGCGTGGGGCCGCTACTGGGGCTGGGACCCCAAGGAGACCTGGTCGTTCATCACCTGGGTCTTCTACGCCGCCTACCTGCACGCCCGCGCCACCGCCGGCTGGAAGGGCCGCAAGGCCGCGTACATCGCGCTCGCGGCCTTCGCCTGCTGGCTGTTCAACTACTACGGCGTCAACATCTTCGTCAGCGGCAAGCACTCCTACGCGGACGTCGGCTGACCACGGCAGCCCCTTCCCGCCTCCTCCGTACGGTTTCCGTACACCGAAGGCCGGTTCTCTTGTGACATGGGTCACGGGAACCGGCCTTCGGTGTACGGACAGGGGGAGGACGTGGAGACGAATGACGGGGACACGGGGGACCGGCGTGCGTGGCGCGCCCGGATCAGGGACGGGGACGCGGGGGCGTTCGGGGAGGTCTTCGACGCCTACGCGCGGTCCGTCTACAACCATGCCTTCCGACTGACGGGGGACTGGTCGACGGCCGAGGACATCGTGTCGCTGACCTTCCTGGAGGCGTGGCGGCTCCGGGGGCGGCTGGACGCGGAGGGTGGTTCGCCGCGTCCGTGGCTGCTCGGCATCGCCACCAACGTGGCCCGCAACACCCGCCGGGCCGGCCGGCGCCACACCGCCGCCGTCGCGCGGCTGCCGAGACCCGAGTCCGTGCGGGACTTCGCCGACGAGGTCGCCGGGAACCTCGACGACCAGGCGTATCTGCGGGCCGTCCGCACGGCGGTGGACCGGCTGCGGCGGCCCGAGCGGGAGGTGCTCGCGCTGTGCGCGTGGGGCGGCCTCGACTACGCGGCGGCCGCGGAGGCGCTCGGCATCCCCGTCGGCACCGTGCGCTCCCGCCTCTCCCGGGCCCGCGCCAAGCTCGCCGCGCAGCTGGCGGCCGGGGAGCGGGGCGCCGGGAATCGGGACGCCCGGGAGCAGGGTGCCCGGGAACCCGACGCCCGCCGCGGACAGACAAGAGACGGCCGCGCCTCCGTGGCCGGGCCCATCCAGGAGGGGAACCCGTGAACGACAACCCGTCCCCCCGGGACGAGCCGGCCGGTGCCGGCGTCCCGGCCGCCGTCGAGCGGGAACTTCCTCCGGGCCGTCACCGTGTCCTGAGGGAGCAGTTGATGCGTGAGATCGAGAGCGGCGGCGGGACCCCGGTCGTACGGCCGGCCTGGCGGCGGCCCGCCTTCGTGTGGCCCGCCGTGGCCGCCGTGCTGACGGCCACGGTCGTGGTGGGTGCCGCGGTGACGCAGCAGGCGGCCTTGCCGCTGACCACACATGCGGACGGTTCCGGCGACCGGCGACCGGCCGAGGCGAGGCGCAGCGACGAGAGCGCGGCCGAACTGTTGGAGCGGGTCGCGGAGGCGGCCGGGAAGCGGAGCCTGCCCAAGGTGAGGGACGACCAGTTCGTCTACACCGAACGGGAGGACTACCACTGGAAGATGGACTCCGAGAAGAATGACATGCCCTGCCCCATGACCCTGGAGGGGTACCCCTACGGCCTGCGCGAGGTCTGGTGGTCGGTGGACGGGCAGCACAACGGGCTGTCCCGGGAGCGTCCGGACGGCGGTGAGGTCGTGGAGATCTCCATCGGCACGCAGCTGCCCGTCAAGAACGGCGTCAACTTCTTCCGGGAGGTGGAGGACGAACTGCCGACCGACGCCGACGGGATGTACCGCTACCTGTACGGACTGAAGGGCGACGAGCGGGCGTCCGGCGCGAAGTCGGCCCACCGGCGGGCCTTCGACAAGGCGTCCGCGCTGCTCGCCGAGCAGTTGCTGCCGCCGAAGACCGAGGCCGCGCTGTACCGGGCCCTCGCGCGGATCCCGGGACTGACCGTGTACGAGGGATCCGTCGACGCGGCGGGCCGTACGGGGATCTCCGTCGGCCTTGAGGGCGACTGGCCCGAGGACCGCGGCCACGGGCCCACCCGGCACGAACTCCTCTTCGACACGCGGACGTTGGCCTTCCTCGCCGGCGACACCGTCAAACTCGACCCTCCGGCCGACTCCTGCGACACCCTCGAAGCAGGCGACCTCGTCCTGTCGGTGGCGATCCTGGAACGCGCGGTGGTCGACCGGACCAGCGAACGGCCCTAGAGGCGACGGAGCCGGCGGCGCGGCGGTCGAAAACCGGTGGAGCCGCGCCGCCGTGTGTCGTTACCGTGCTGCCGACCCGAGTCGTCGAGGCGAGGACGTGCCGTTGTACACCGTGTGAGACCCCCCGAGAGCTGATCTGTCGCGCGTCGCGCCCAGCGTGCCGCGCTGCTTACCGCTGCGGACTTCTCACTGAAACCGGTGTACTTCTGTGCTCCATGACTGGGTGGTCATGCCCACCTGCCTGCCGCTCGTTCTCCGCCGTTGCCGCACCTGCGCGTCCGAGCGCTTCCGGGCGAACGGCAAGTTCCGTGTCAACGCCCACCACAAACTCATCGACGTCTGGCTCCTCGTGCTCTGTACCGGGTGCGGGGAGACCGCCAAGATCACGGTCCTGGAGCGGACGAACGTACGCTCCGTACGACCCGAACTGCTGGACCGGCTGCACGCCAACGATCCCGGCCTGGCGGCCGAGCTCCTCCAGGATCCGGTCCTGCGGCGCCGCAACCGTGTCGCCCTCGACTGGGCGGGCGCCTGGCGCCTCGACACCGGCGGAGCGGATCACCTGGACCGTGAGGTCATCGACGTCTCGGTCCGTTTCGCGGCGCCGATCCCGGTCCGGCCGGTGCGGCTGATCGCCGAGGGGTGCGGCCTGGCGCGGGCCGAGGTCGAGAGGCTCCTCGCCGAGGGCGGGCTCGTCTCGGCGGCCCGGCTGAGCGGCCGGCTCTCCGACGACTTCACCTTCACGCTCAAGCGCTGAGCTCCACGCGGGGGCCAGGGGCAGTGGCCCCTGGCCCCCGCCGTCTACAGGACCGATTCAGGGAGGAGGGACGCCAGGTCTCGGCGGAGGTCGTCGGCAGCCTCCGGGGCGGGTGGGGAGAAGGGATCCGTCGTCCGCCGGGCCGCGTGGAGGACGCGGCGCACCCGCAGCCGGAGGTCCGGGTCCGTACCGGCCGGGCCGAGGGGGGCGGGGAGGTGGGCGTCGTCGGGGCTGTGGTGCGGGGCCGAGGTGAGGAAGGTGAGGGAGGCGAGCCAGTCCCGGGGCTCCGTGGAGTGGTACGTGTCGTGAAGGTGGGCGACCGCGAAGTCGGGGTTGCCGAGGGCGAGTTCGTGGTGTGCGTGGTGCAGGGGGCGGGCGCTCCCTGCGTAGTGGGCCGCCAGGGTCCGGTGGGCGTCCCGCCATGCCGGGCGGTCGGGGCGGCCGTGGCGCAGGCGCAGCAGGAGCAGTGCCCGCAGGAAGGGGTCGCTCACGAAGTGGTCGGGGCAGGGGGCGTGGCCCTCCGCCGCCAAGCGGCTCGCCAGGGCCCGTACGCCCGACTCGCCGAAGTTGACCGGAAGTTGGGACTCCGCCAGGACGACCGCCGAGTCGTGGTCGTGGGCGAGGGACAGGACGGCCAGCTCGTCGAGGTGGTCCTCGTCCGGGAGGAGACGGTCCAGCGCGGCCTCGTAGGTACGGCGTCCGCTGTCCTCCGCCAGCAGCAGATCGGCCGGCGTGGCGAGTCCCCGGGCCAGGTTGCGGCCGGCCGATGCGGCGAGGAGCGCTGTGCCGAGGGGATTGCCGCCGGTCAATCGGTGGACGGCGAAGGGGAGTCGGGGCGGGATCGCGAGCCCGGGACAGGCACCTTCCAGGGCGTGCCGCGTGTCGTCGGGGGAGAGCGGCGGCAGTGACACCAGCAGGGCGTGCGAGGACGGCGTACCGCCGGGTGCCCAGTCGGCCCCACGGGTCGCCTCCGCGAGCGTGCGGCGGGTCGCGTTCCGCAGGGCGGGGTGGCCCTGTCCCCGCAGTCCGGCGACGAACGTCACCTGGTCGGTCCGGCCGTTCGCCCGGGCCCGCAATACGGACTCCATCAACCGCCGCCCCGCCGCCTCCTGCACGTTGTCCAGCAGCACCATCGGCCGCCCGGCCCGCTGCGGGCGCTGCACGACCCCCGTGACCCCCGCGTACGCGTCGTCGAGGTCGGCCAGCAGCGCCCGTACGAGATGGTGTTCGGCGTGGGTCCGGGCGTCGCCGCCCGCTCGGAAGTGCCGGGAGAGGAGGACCAGGCCGAGTTTGGGGTTCCCGGCCGCGTTCGGGTGGTCGCGGTACCAGACGGCGCCCCGGCGCAGCCGCCGGTGCGAGGACGACATCCCCTCGCTGAACGCCTCCAACGCGGACTCGATGATCGCCTCGACCACCGGCCCCTGGTCCGACATCGACGACACCAGCCGGGCCACGGCCTTCCCGACCCACCGCCCCGCCAGCCAGCCGCCCGTGTCGCTCAGCAGCAGGACCCGCTCCGCCTCCGCGCAGATCCGCGACAGTCCGCGGTCCCCCCAGCCACCGGCCGCGACGGCCAGCAGCCCGCACGCCAGCCGGGGGAACGTGATCCGCCCGGCCCCGCCGTCGGGCTCCCCCAGTTGCTCCGCGACCACGGCCAACGCCTCGTACACGGGTGACCAGGAAGCGGGGGGCCGGCCCGGGGGAGGCCGGTCGAACCGGCTCTCCTCCCCGTCGATCAACGCGACGGGGCCGCGCCCCCGGTAGGCCGCGCACAACTCCCGCAGCACCGTGCTCCTGCCGAGCCCCCGGGCTCCCGCCAGCACCACGAAGGGGAGTTCGGGGGAGTGTTCGTACGCCCTGGGTATGTCGAAGAGGGCGGGGGTCGGTGTCGTTGCCGTTGTCATAGCTGCTGTGGTTATCAACAGCTGTGCGGAGAGGGGCAGTTGTTTCGGAGTACGACGAACCCTGCCCGTTCGCTTACGACTCCGACCGAAGAGCGCCGATGAAGGAGAGCCAAGCGGGACGGTTGATGACCAGTACGGGTCCGTCAGGGTTCTTGCTGTCGCGAACGGGGACGACGGCGGGGATATGGGGGGCGATTTCGATGCAGTTGCCGCCATTGTCGCCGCTGTAGCTGCTTTTGATCCAGGTCGCGACTTCCAGACAGTTGCCGCCGTCGTTGCCGCTGTAGCTGCTCTTGATCCAGATCGCCGCGCTCAGGTCGTACCTGTCCATGACGCTCGTACCCCTCCATCACGTCGCTGATCAGAGCGGCGGACTCGCGGGCTGACGGGATGTCCGCTCTGAGCACATCATAGGTCTGGCTGTCACGGGTGTAGACGGCCGGATCGTTGTTGAAATGGCCGCTGTGCTGCGACTCCGAGTAGACCCAACGCTCGCCGGGCAGGTCGATCAGGGACATGGAGACCTTGGGGCGGATGAGTCCGTAGAGATCCGCCGGGACCACCTGGATACGGATGTTGGGCCGTCGTCCGACGCTGAGCAGTCGTGCGCACTGCTCATGCATGACCTCCGGGCTCCCGACCGCGTTGCGCAGGCAACTCTCGTCCAGGACCGCGACGTACAGCGGACCGCCGTCTGCCAGGAAGCGCGGCTGGCGGCTCATCCTGGCCCGAACGCGTTCGTCCGCCTCGTCATCGGCCAGGACCTGGGAGAACAGTGCGTGTGCGTAGGCCGGGGTCTGCAAGAGGCCCGGAACGACCTGCTCCTGGTACTCCCGCAGGCCGACGGCCACCGCGTCCATCTCGGCCCGGCGCTTGAACCAATCCGGATGCTCGACCTGCGGATACCAGTCCACCTTGGCCCACATCCGGGCCAACACCCCACCCGTTCCCAACACCTCGTCGCACCGCTTCGCGAACTGGTCGCTCGGGACCCTGGTGCCCGCCTCGATCTTCGCCACCTGGGAGCGGTCGCACGGGATCTCTCTCGCCAGGGCCTCCTGCGTCAGCAGGGCCACCTCGCGGTAGTGCCGCAGCACCTCGCCGAACAGCACCGAACTCCCGGCCCCGACTGCCCCGTCCGCGTTCCGCCTTGCCATGACGCCCCCTCGTACCGCGTGTGGCAGTGGTCCAGTGCCACACGTCCCGCGTTGATATCGACCGTTCCCGTGGGCGACGCTGGATACACCCAGAGTGACGAACAGGGCTGTGGAGTGCGCGTGGAACCAGAGGGGCAGCTTGTCTACGATCCGCGGACGCGGCGCGTAGGGGAGTACCGGGACAGGGTCGGGCCGTACGCGATGCTGCGTCCGGTGGGCGGCGGTCGGGAGTGGGAGGCGGATCCGGCGACGTTGCGGCCGGCGACTCCGGCGGAGCGGCTCGGGGCGCAGGTCAGGGCGGCCAACCGCCGTACGAAGAGGAGGGTGTGACGTTGCGTCAACTTGACCCCTTGGGTCCGCCCCCCGTTCCGGTGACGGGATGTACGGCGTGCGCCGAGCTGGCCGTACGGCGGGACGAGGCGCGGGCGCGGTACGACCGGAGCGCGGAGACGGACGCGAACGTGCTGCTCCGTCACCATCAGCGACGGGAGCACGGCGGAGGCACTCGCACGCGCCGCGTCTTCCGGTACGTGCCGTACGTCATCGCGCAGGATCTGACGGCGGAGCCGGAGTACGAGGCGCGGTGCGTGTCGGGCGACGAGACGGAGTGCGGCGCGGAGTCGGGCGTGCACGGCGATCCGGCGGCCGTGGAGGAGTGGCAGCGCAGGCACACGCAGGAGACACGGCACCTGCGCTACCGGCGCAGCTTCGGGGACTACTCGGTGCTGGAACCGTTGGAGGAGGTGCCCCGTTGAGGGAGGCAGGCGCACCTCTCGCCCCCACCAGTCGGTCTGACAGGATGATCGTATGGTGAACGGTCAGGATGGCGGGGGCGGGGAGAACGGCGCTGCCGACGGGGTGTCGTCCGTTGGTGTCGGGCTTGCCGTGGGCATGCTGATCGGTATCGCGGTCGGTGTCGCGTTGGGGGTGGCCGTCTTCGACAACCTGACGATGGGTCTGGTGCTTGGCGGCGGCGCGGGCGGTGTTCTCGGGAGCACTTTCTGGAGGGGCCGGCGCTAGGGCCGGTCCGGGCCCAGGGCGTCGCGGACGGCGGTCAGGATGGACTCCGTGTCGGCGCCCAGGGCGCGGGCGGAGGCGGTGAAGTCGCGGGCCAAGGTGGCGAGTTGAGGGGCGTGCGGGCGGGCCGGTCCGGTGCGGGGAGCCGCCACCCGGGTGCCCGCGCCCCGGCGGGTGCGGATCAGTTCGGCGGCCTCCAGCTCGCGGTAGGCGCGGGCCACGGTGCCCGGCGAGAGGCCGAGGTCGGTGGCCAGCTGGCGCACGGTCGGCAGCCGTTCACCCTCGGCCAGGCGGCCGGTGACGATCAGCGCGGCGAGCTGCGCGCGAATCTGCTCGTACGGCGGGACCTGGCTGGTGGTGTCGACGCGGACGGCGGGGTCACTCATCGCCGGGGGCCCCGTCCTCGTCCTCGACCGCGCGGGGTGCGACCACGGTGACCAGGGACCAGACGACGGTGAACAGGTTCAGCAGGGCCAGGGGGTAGAACACCCAGAAGGTGATCGCGCCCAGCGTGCCGGCGCAGCCCGTCTCCGTCAGCGCGACGGAGATCATCAGGACGGCGTACAGCTGTTGGCTCGACACCAGCAGGCCCCAGGCCCCGGTGACCGCCCACGCGCGGTCGTGGCGCTGCTGTTCCTCGCCCGGCCCGTGCGCGATGCGGCGCAGGGCCCAGACGCAGGTGGGGGTGGCTATGGCGAGCGCGCCGAACATCGGGAGGCTGTAGTACAGGCCGGGCCACGGGCCGAGGGTCGCGCGCATCCCGTTGCAGGTGATGTCGACGGCCTTCCCGGTGATGAACATCCGGTCGCCGTCGACGGACGCCGTGGCGGCCGTGATCACCAGCAGGGCGACGAGGGAGACCCCCTGGAGGGCGATCAGGGGGCCCATGCGCGGGGGCACATGGTCTCTGACCAGGCGCGGGGCGAGACTCGCCGTGCGCACCGCGTCCTGCGGGCGCAGGGTCAGGGCGTCGGCGAGGAGGACACCGGCCACCGCGCACAGGCCGAAGGCCGTGAGGCAGAACACGACCCGCTGCTCGAACTCGATGTGCCCGAGCGTGGACAGCTCCTGCGCGACGACCAGACCGATGGCGAGACCGGACCAGCGGGCGTAGTGGTCGGCGTGGTCGAGGAGCCGATGCTGGAGCGGGGCGGTGTCGAGCATGGAAAGATCCCCCCGGATCATCTTGTATCAAGCAGTGGGTACAAGATGCCGTGGCCGGGATCTTGTGTCAAACGCTCGGTACAAGCTGACGCGGGGGAAGACGGGCTCCGGGCCGAAGAGGTTCCCTCGTGCCCGGAGGGCGTGGTCAGTCGACCGTGATCGAGTCCAGCTGCGCCCGCAGATACGCGTGCGAGTCCACCGGCGGGTACGCCACCCGCCCGATCGGCGCGGGCACCGACTCCACGACCGTGCCCGGGGTGCACTCGCCGAAGTAGACCAGCGACATCAGCTCCTCGGCGGGCTCGTCGGCCGGGGGCGGCAGGACGCGGTGGCGTCCGGACCGCCAGCGGTCGCCGGTCCAACGGGCCATCAGGTCACCGATGTTGATCGTGAAGGCGGCCGGGTCGTACGGGGCGTCCTCCCAGCCGCCCTCGTCCGTGTACACCTGGAGCCCGCCCTTCCCGGCCTGCCGGTCGAGGATGGTGACCGTGCCGAAGTCGGTGTGCGGGCCGATCCTGAACTGGCCCGGCACGGGGTCGCCGATGACGTCCGTGCCCGGGTACCAGTTGATGTTGAAGCCGTAGGTGGGGTGGCTCATATGGCGGGAGAAGAAGTCCGGCTCCAGCCCGAGGGCCTCGCCGAGGAGGGAGAGCAGCAGGTTCTCCAGCTCTCCCATCCGTGCCAGGTACTCCTCGCAGAGCGCCCGCAGCTCCGGCACCTCCGTCGGCCACACGTTCGGCGCGTACCACTCCGCGTTCACGACCGGGTCGTCGAACGGCTCGTGCGTCGCGAACGTCAGCGACTCCTTCAGGTCCGGCGGGGTCTCCGTACCCTCGGCGTACCCGTTCGCCTCGGCCCCGGGCCCGAGCCAGCCGCGCCCGCCGACCTTCACCTCGTACGCCTGCTTGGCCTCGACGGGCAGGGCGAAGAAGGCCCGCGCGGCCTGCCGGATGCGCGTCCGGAGGGCCGGATCGACCCCGTGGCCGGTGACGAGCAGGAAACCGGCGCTCTGCAGCGCCTCGTCGACGGTCCGGGCGATCCTGGCGCGGTCCTCGGGGCCGCCGTCGAGCCAGGGGCGCAGGTCGATGGTGGGGACACGGGGCCTACCCCCCGGCGTCACTGATGTCACTGGCGTCACCGATGTCCTCGTTCCATAGAGCCGGGTGGTGCTCGACGAAGTCGCGCATCAGGGCCACGCACTCCGGGTCGTCCAGCACCAGGACCTCCACACCGTGCTCGGCGAGCCAGTCGTGGCCGCCGTGGAAGGTGGTGGCCTCCCCGACCACCACCCGCGAGATCCCGAACTGCCGTACCAGTCCGGAGCAGTACCAGCACGGCGAGAGCGTCGTCACCATCGTCGTACCGCGATACGTCCGCTGCCGGCCGGCCGCGCGGAACGCGGCCGTCTCGGCGTGGAGGGACGGATCGCCGTCCTGGACGCGGCGGTTGTGCCCGCGCCCGAGCAGCCCGCCGTCCGGCCCGTAGAGCGCGGCTCCGATGGGGATGCCGCCCTCCGCGAGCCCCGCCCGCGCCTCCTCGACGGCGGTGACGAGCCACCTGCGTGCCTGGTCCTGGTCCATGACCTCACTCTGCCCGCGACGTGAGGCGGTCACGTGCCTGGCGCGTATCGGGGCGGTGAGATCAGGGAGGGGGGAGGAGGGTGCCCAGCGGGCCGAGGTCGAGGTTGAGGTCGTCCAGGGTGAGGTCGTAGCGGTCGCAGAGTTCCGTCATGCGCTCGTGCAGGACCATCAGGGTCATGCCGAGGCGTTCCTCCTGCTCCTCGGTCAGTCCGCCCTGGTCGACGCGGCGCAGGGCCTGGCGTTCCATCAGCTGGCGGAGCAGTTCGACGATGGTGAGGACCAGGCGGACGAGGTCCCGCTCGACCGTGTCGGGGTCGGTGCGCAACCGGCGCGCCACGGCTTCGCCCCGGGTCGGGGGTGGCGGGGCGACCTCCTCCGGCCGGGCCGGCAGCAGGGAGAACGCGCGGTGCGCGGCCGCGGACACCTCACGGAGACGGTCGACGTGGGGGCCGCCGTCAGGCAGAGGGCTCGCCATGATCGTCGTCTCCTTCCGCCCCTTCCAAGGGCCTCGGCTCGGACAGGGGAAGGGCCCACTGTTCGTCCATCTGCTCGCGGACGGCGACGATCACCGCGCGCAGCGACACCCGCACCAGGTCGATGTCCGCGATGCTCAGGACGAGGTCTCCGGTGAGGACGACACCGCCGCTCAGGAGCCGGTCGAGCAGGTCGATCAGCGCGACCTGGCGTCCACTGATCGGGCGGTCGCGATCGTCGTCGTACGCGTAGGGGTGGTCGTACGCGGCACGGTCGTCGCGCATGTCACGGTCGTCGTGCGCGTCGTGCGCGTCGTGGCCGCTGTACGCGCTCATCGGGGGGCGGGGCCTTCCTCAGCCACGGTGCTCGTCCTCGTCCTCGTCACCCGCGTCACCCTCGTCGCCCTCGGCGTCGACGTTCACCGGCTTGCGCCGTTTGCGCCGGGGCTCCGCCGCCCGGGGCTCGGTGCGGGGCTCACCCCGGCTCTCCGGACGGGCCTCCTTGCGGCGGACCTCCTTGCGCGGGCGCTCCGGGCGCTCCGGGCGCTCGGTCGATCCGCTCGCGCTCAGCGCCGGAGGGGGCTCCTCGACTCGTCGGCGCAGCTCCTTCACCTCGGCGCGCAGCCGCTCGTTCTCGTCGGCGAGGGAGCGGCGGCCGTCGGAGCTGTGCGCGCGGGAGGACAGCGCGGGGTCGTGCTCCCACCAGTCGATGCCGATCTCCTTGGCCTTGTCGACCGAGGCCACCAGCAGGCGCAGTTTGATGGTGAGCAGCTCGATGTCGAGGAGGTTGATCTTGATGTCGCCGACGATGACGATGCCCTTGTCGAGCACCCGTTCGAGGATGTCGGCGAGGTTCGCGCTGGAGCCCTGACCACCGCCGTACGGGTAGGCGCTCCGCGAGGGTGAAGTCGAGGGCGAGGGGACGGGGGAGCCGGACTGGGTCACGGTTCACGACCTCCTAGACCGCGTCTTCTGCAGCCGGGCCTCGATGTGCTCCTCCAGCTCTTCCTCCAGCTCTTCCTTCAGCCAGGTCGTGCCCGCGTTCACGCCGGAGTCGTCCCCCGTTCTGCTGAGGGTGCCGGTGCCGCCGGCCGAGCCCCCCTTCGCCGTTCCGCGCTCAGCCATCGTCCTGGCTCCTCGACCGGGTGCCACTGCTGCTCTTGGCGCGGCTCGCGGCGGCGGTCGCCTTCTTCGCACGCCCGGTACCTCTCGACTGCGGCGCGCTCTTGCGGCGTGAACCCGCTCCCGATCCGGCCGCCTTGCCGGTCCGCTTGCCCTTGCCCTGGCCCTGAGCCTGGCGCTCGTCCTTGCTCTCGTCCTTGGCTTTGTCGGCGTCGTCCTCGGCCTCGTCTTCGTCCTTGGGTTCGTCGGTCTCGTCCTCGGCCTCGTCTTCGTCCTTGGGTTCGTCGGTCTCGTCCTCGGCCTCGTCTTCGTCCTTGGGTTCGTCGGCGTCGCCTTCGTCCTCGGGTTCGTCGGCGTCGCTTTCGTCCTCGCCCTTGGTCTCGTCCTCGGTCTCGTCCTCGGGTGTCTCGTCCTCGGGTGTCTCGTCCTCGGGTGTCTCGTCCTCGGGCGTCTCGTCCTCGGGCGTCTCGTCCTCGGTCTCGGTCTCGTCCTGGGGCTCGTCCTCGGCCTCGTCGTCGGGCGCGCCGCCATCGGTCTCGGCCCGCTCCCGCAGTCCCACGGTGCGTTCGTGCAGGGCGTCCGCGAGGTTGTCGGCCTTCGCGGTCAGCACGGAGGTCGCTGCGGCCTTGCTCGCGCCCGCCAGCTCGTCGCGCACCTGGCGCGTGAGGTCACTGAGGAACGGGGCGTCGAGCGCCTTACCCAGCTGCCCGGGCCTGACCCGGGACCCGGCCAGCAGCGCACCGAGGCCGACGGCGATCTTGGCCTTCTTCGTCCGTCCCAGCAGGTAACCACCGAGGACGGCCGCGCCCATCTTGGCGTTGTTCATGACTCCGTCTCCCTCTGCTGCTGGAGCCGATAGGCACTGATCTCCGCCAGCCGCCCCAGCAACTCATCCTCGCGCCGCGTGAACTCCTCCTCGCCGATCCGTCCCTCGGTCCGCGCCTGCTCCAGGTTCACCAACTCCTCCTGGACCGGCCCCGGGTCGTAGTACTCGTCCTCGGCGACCTGCCGCACCTTGTCGACGACCCACCCGACGCCCCGCACAGGGGCGACAGGCAACGACAGAATGGTTCCGACCAGTCCCACCACATCGCCTCCCAGGTCGAAGTGCTTTGACGACGGTCATACGAAGCTGTACGGCGGCAGCGGTCCGCGCAGCCGCAGTTCCACCCCCTCTCCCAGGGCCTCGGCCAACTCCCCACCGGCCTCGGCGAACTCGTCCGACCGTTCGCCGTCCACCAGGAAGGAGACGTTCACGAAGTACTGCTGGGAGGCCGGGGCGAGCCGCTCGTCCAGGGCGTACGGCCGCAGCGCGGCGAGAACCTCCTCGCCGAGTGCCTCCTGCCGGCTCTGCACCTCCTGGGCCACGAGTTCGCCGAGCGCGAGACGGTCCTCGTACGTGCCACCGCCCTCACGGATCGCGTCGTTCAGCTCGCGCGCCTGCGCGGACTCCGTCAGGACGGCGCGCAGAAGGGTGTCCTCGTCCAGCACGCCCTTGACGTTGAACTCCGCGCGCCCCGTCAGTTCGTCCAGACGCCGGGAGAACGTCTCGGCCTGCTCCTGGAGCAGCGCCTCCACGGCGGCCTCGTCCGGGGCGACGAAACCGAAGCTCAGCGGCAGGATGGCGCCGTCGGCCCACAGTTGCAGCTGGACCTCCTGATGCGCCTCCACGTCCCGGCGGCTCACCGACAGATCGTCGGGGGCCTCGCTGACGACGGCGCTCAGCTCGCCGTTGCTGACGGCGTGCAGCGCGCTGGGGTCCTCGCCGACGCCCTTGACGTCGTCCAGGCCCAGCGGGTGCGCCGCCTTGGTGATCGCGTAGACGTAGACGGACATCGGCCGCTCACTCCTCACGGTCCCTGGAGGAACGGCGGCTCGTGCCGCTCCGCCCGGAGCTCACGTGCTGCTTCTCGCGCCCGGACTCGCGGTCCTCGTCGTGGTCGCGCTTCTTCTGCAGCGAGTCGGAGACGGCCTCGACCGCCCCGGTGAGCGCGCCCTTGCTCTTGCCCCGGGCGCCCGACTCGGTGGTGTCCCCGACGATGTCCGTCAGCTGGGAGGGGGCCTTGCGTCCCGACTCCAGGTCCAGGCGGTTGCACGCCTCCGCGAAGCGCAGATAGGTGTCGACGCTGGCCACGACGACCCGGGCGTCGATCTTCAGGATCTCGATGCCCACCAGGGAGACGCGCACGAACGCGTCGATGACCAGGCCCCGGTCGAGGACCAGTTCCAGCACGTCGTAGAGGTTCCCGGAGCCACCGCCACGGGGGGCGAGGGCGCCGCCCTCGCTCTGCGGCACCACAGTCACGATCTCTTCCCTCCGAGTACGGGAAGCCGTCCGGCGAGGGCCCCGAGCCAAGGCTCCGACGGCGGCCGCCGGGTTCTCCGACGGCGGCCGTGGACGCGGCGGCTCAGCGGGAGGTGCCCCGGTCGATCTGCGCGCGCGTGTACCGGCGTCCGCGCTCGTACGCCAGCAGCTTGCCCGCGGGGTCCAGAGACACCCGGTAGGCGGCCATCACGCTGGTCGTCTGTGGGATGCGCTCCAGTTCCAGGACCTCGACCTGGGCCTCCCAGCCCTCATCGGTCGGCTTCAGCGCGGAAACGGACTCCGGAGCGCGCCCGAGCAACTCGGCGAGCTGCTGGACGGCGCTCCGCATGGCCTCGGGCGCGGGGACCCGCTCCTCGGCGGGCTCCTGCCGCGACGAGGAACGGTGCTTCTCCGGCTCCCGATCGTTCGTAATCATCACCTTCTTACCCTTTGTCCATCATCGACCTTGGGCAAGGCATATGCCACCCCGGGTTCCCGGCGGCCCCGGGGCGTGGGGGCTGCTACGGGGCGGGCGGTGCCAGGTAGGCGTGCAGGTGGCCCGCGCCGTCCAGCATCGCCGCCGTGCGGGCGGTCAGGGTGGTGCGGCGGGTGGTGATCGCGGCGCGCAGCGCCTGTGTGCCGCCCTCCGCGCGGAGGTCTTCGAGGACGGGTCGGATGTCGTCGAGGAGATAGTGGCTGCGGCGGAGGGCGAGGATGAAACGGGCGTCGCGCACCTCGTCGGGGGCGTAGTGGCGGTAGCCGGTGCCGCGTTCGCGCCGGGGGGAGAGCAGGCCGGCGGCCTCCCAGACCCGCAGCGTCGACGTCCGGACACCGAGCAGCGCCGCGACCTCGCCGATCAGCAGGTCGGCGGCGGGGACGTCGTCCTCGGGACGCTCCCCGGCCAGCGCACGCAGCGCTTCCCCGGTCGCGCGCAACGCCACCCGCTCCGCGTGCAGCGCCGCGTGCGCCTCGTCCACCAGCGCCAGCGCCCCCGGTACGTCCCCCTCGTGCACGGTCCGCATGATCCGCGTCGCCACGACCGCCCCGTACCCCTTCGACAGTGCCCGGTACGTCAGCAGCGCCCGCCGGTGCGCGTCGCCGAAGACCCGGTACCCCGAGTCCGTACGCGGGACGGGCGGCAGCACCCCGGCCTCCTCGTAGTTGCGGATCTGCTGCGTGGAGACCCCGGAGAGCCGGGCGAGGTCGACGGGGCGCAGGCGGGCGGGGGCGCTGGAAGGCGGTCCGGGTTCAGGCATCGGGTGGAAGGCTAGGGCGGTTTCGAGTGGGAGGGAGGCCGGTTCCTGTGTGACCGGGGACACAGGGATGGCCGGGGGTGGGCGGACAGGGGAAGGCGTGGAGCATTCTTTGCGGGCACGCGTACGGGACGGCGATCCGGAGGCGTTCAGCGCGCTCCTCCGGGAGCACGCACAAGCGGTGTACGGCCATGAAGGCGGAGGACGCCGTGGGCCGTCAGGGCGTCGGCCTGGCCTTCGGCGAGGTCGACCACCCTGACGTGTGGAGGTCGGGGTCATCGACAAAAAGGGCCAGGAGCCGACCGACTGACGCCGGTCGCCTGACGGCCGGGTGCCCGATGGCCGGGTGCCTGACGGCCGGTGCCCAGGCCCGTCGGCCCAGCCCCGATGGTCGGTCGTCTGACGGTGTCCAGCCCCGATGGTCGGTCGCCTGACGGCCGGTCGCCTGACGGCCGGACGCCCGACGGCCGGTGCCGGGTGCCCGACGGCATGCCCGACCGCCCACTCTCGACGGCCGCCCGACGTCCTACGCCCGTCAGCCGACCGACGACCCACGACCGGCGACCCACGACCGGCGACCGGCGACCGACGACGACCGCTACGCCTCCTCGCCGTCCTTCTTCTCCTTCTTCTCCCGCTTCTCGCCCTGTCCGCCCTTCTCGCCGCTCTCCTGCTCCTGCCGCTTCAGCTCCTCCTCGCGGCGGCGCAGGTCGGCCTCCCAGCTCTTCAGCAGTGACTCGTCCTTCTTGTTGCCCTCGGCCAGCGACTTCAGGAACTCGGGGTTGTCGTCGGGAGCGACGTACTGCGTGCGGTGGTTGCGGTGCCACTCCGAGGGCGTGCGACCACCGGCGGGCGCGTTGCGGAGCTTGCCCGCGGCGAGCCAGGCGATCGGGCCCACGATCCAGAAGAGCAGGATGATGAAGACCCACGCGATCTTCGGCAGGTGCTTCGCCTCGTCCTCGGGGGTGTTGAGGCAGTCGATGAACGCGTAGATGGTCAGCGCCAACGGCACGAGGTACATCAACAGCCTGAGCATGGAACAGCCCCCTGGAAGCGGTGGCGGGGCCGTGCGCCGGACCCCGGACGTGACGGCGGGGCCGTGCACCGGGCCCCGTGACGGGGTCAGGGTAGCCCCTCGGGGATACTGGACCCCATGGCTTACGACGATCTTCGCTCCCTGCTCCGCGCACTGGAGCGCGAGGGCGATCTCAAGCGCATCAAGGCCGAAGTCGACCCCTACCTGGAGGTCGGGGAGATCGTCGACCGGGTCAACAAGGCCGGCGGCCCCGCCCTGCTCTTCGAGAACGTGAAGGGCTCCGCGATGCCCCTCGCGATGAACGTCTTCGGCACCGACCGCCGCCTGCTGAAGGCCCTCGGTCTGAAGTCGTACGGCGAGATCAGCGAGAAGATCGGCGGCCTCCTCAAGCCCGAACTGCCCCAGGGCTTCGTGGGCGTGCGCGAGGCGTTCGGCAAGCTCGGCGCCATGACCCACGTCCCGCCGAAGAAGGTGAAGCCGGACAGCGCGCCCGTGCAGGAGGTGGTCCTCCAGGGCGACGACGTCGATCTGGACCAGCTGCCCGCGCTGTTCACCTGGCCCAAGGACGGCGGCTCCTTCTTCAACCTGGGGCTCACCCACACCAAGCACCCCGAGACCGGCGTACGCAACCTCGGCCTGTACCGCCTCCAGCGCCACGACAAGCGCACCATCGGTATGCACTGGCAGATCCACAAGGACAGCCGCAACCACTACCAGGTGGCCGCCAAGCGCGGCGAACGCCTGCCGGTCGCCATCGCCTTCGGCTGCCCGCCCGCCGTGACCTACGCCTCCACCGCGCCGCTCCCCGGTGACATCGACGAGTACCTGTTCGCCGGGTTCGTCGCGGGCAAGCGGATCGAGATGGTCGACTGCAAGACGGTGCCGTTGCAGGTGCCGGCCAACGCCGAGGTCGTGATCGAGGGCTGGCTGGAGCCCGGCGAGATGCTCCCCGAGGGGCCCTTCGGCGACCACACCGGCTTCTACACCCCGCAGGAACCGTTCCCCGCCCTGAAGATCGACTGCGTGACGATGCGGAAGCGCCCGCTGCTCCAGTCGATCGTCGTCGGCCGCCCGCCGACGGAGGACGGACCGCTGGGCCGTGCGACGGAACGCTTCTTCCTGCCCCTCCTCAAGATCATCGTCCCGGACATCGTGGACTACCACCTCCCCGAGGCGGGCGGCTTCCACAACTGCGCGATCATCTCGATCGAGAAGAAGTACCCCAAGCACGCGCAGAAGGTCATGCACGCGATCTGGGGCGCCCACATGATGTCCCTGACCAAGCTGATCGTGGTCGTGGACTCCGACTGCGACGTCCACGACCTCCACGAGGTCGCCTGGCGGGCGCTCGGCAACACCGACTACTCCCGCGACCTCTCGATCGTCGAGGGTCCGGTGGACCATCTGGACCACGCCTCCTACCAGCAGTTCTGGGGCGGCAAGGCAGGCATCGACGCCACCAAAAAGTGGATCGAGGAGGGCTACACCCGGGACGGGGGCTGGCCCGACATGGTCGAGTCCGACCCGGCCACGGCCGCGCTCGTCGACCGCCGCTGGAAGGAGTACGGCCTGTGACCAGCGCGTCGGCGGCGATCCCGCGACAGCCGGGCCGTACCAAGGCCTTCCTCCGCCTCGTGATGATCGAACACTCGATCTTCGCGCTGCCCTTCGCGTACATCGCCGCGCTCACCGCCATGTTCCAGCTGGACGGCAACATCCACTGGGTCCGGCTGCTCCTGGTCACCATCTGCATGGTGGGCCTGCGCACCTTCGCGATGGCGGTCAACCGGATCATCGACCGCGAGATCGACGCGCGGAACCCGCGCACGGCCCACCGCGAGCTGGTCACCGGCGCGATGTCGGTCAAGCACGCGTGGACCGGCGCCCTCATCGCGGTCGTGATCTTCCTCGGCTCCGCGGCGCTGCTGAACCCGCTCTGCCTGGCCCTGGCCCCCGTCGCCGTGATCCCGATGGTGGTCTACCCCTACGGCAAGCGGTTCACCAACTACCCGCAGGCCATCCTCGGTCTCGCCCAGGCCATGGGCCCGGTCGGCGGCTGGCTCGCCGTCACGGGGGAGTGGTCCTGGGAGGCGGTCGTCCTCGGCTTGGCGGTCGGCATCTGGATCGGCGGCTTCGACCTCATCTACGCCTGCCAGGACGTCGAATCCGACCGCGAGTCCGGCGTCCTGTCGGTCCCGGCCCGGTTCGGCATCCCGGCGGCGATCTGGGCGGCGCGGGTCTGCCACGTACTGACGACGGCGTTGTTCGTCTGGTACGCGGTGCTGACGGACGCGGGCGCCTTCCTGTGGCTGGGCCTCGCGATCATCGCGGGCGCGTTCGTGTACGAGCACACGATCGTCCGCCCGCACGACCTGTCGAAGCTGAACCGCGCGTTCTTCTCCGTCAACGGGTTCATCGGCATTGCCCTGTTCGTGTGCGCGCTGCTGGATCTTCTGGTTCGGGGTCTGACCCTCTGATTGCCGTCGGCCTACCATCGAGGGCAGGACCCCAGGGAGGCCAGCGTGACCGTCTCGGGCATTGACCGCCTGCACTCGCAGCTCAGCAGGCTGGAGGACATGTTCCCCGGCTATCTGACGGAGATTGTCGAGGGCAGCATCGTGATGAACCCGGTCAGGCCGTTCCACGGGAAGACGATCCTGAGGGTGGCGACGGACCTGGAGGAGCAGCTTCCGCCGGACTGGGCGCTGGTGAGCGATGTGGCCTTTCCCTTCGACGACGCCAACGAGTTCTGCCCGGACATCGCGGTCATCCCGGCGGAGGCGGAGGCGGAGAACCGCAGTGCGTATCCCGCCGATCTGATCGAGTTCGTGGCTGAAGTGGTGTCGCCGGAGAGCATCCGCCGCGACTACGAGATCAAGCCTCGCTGGTACGCCTCCCGCGGCATCACCCACTACGTCATCCTGGATCCGCTCAAGGGCCACGCGGTCATGATGTGGAATCCCGGCCCCGACGGCTACCAGGGCCGCGACACCCTTGCCTACGGCCCTGACCTGACCCTCGACACCCCGCTCGGCAAGCTCACCATCGCCACCGGCCGTCTCCCCGTGGACCCGAAGACGCGCCCTACGACGTGAGCGCCGTGCGGGATGGGCGCCGCCGGAACACGAACGCCGCCACCACCCCCGTCACCAGCCCGATCAGATGCCCCTGCCAGCTGACCCCGGCCGCGGTCGGGGCGATACCGCCGAGGATCGCGCCGCCCCACACGGCCGCGACCAGGACACCCACCGCCACCCCCAGCAGCCGACGCTCGACGAAGCCGGTGACGACGAGGAACCCGAAGAGCCCGAAGACGACGCCGGAGGCACCTGCGGTGTTGGTGTGGTCGGGGGATATGAGCCAGACCCCCAGCCCGTCCGCGACGATGATCAGCGCGCAGACGGCGGCGAAGCGGCGCAGTCCGCCCAGCGCCGCGAGGAACCCCAGCACCAGCAACGGCACGCTGTTCGCCGCGACATGGCCGAAGCCGAAGTGGATGAACGAGGCGGGTACGACATCGACCAGCTCCGGAACCGAACGCGGCACGATCCCGAAGTCGTCCAGGGCATGGCCGGTCGCCACGTCCACGACCTCCAGGATCCACAGCAGCGCCACCCAGCCCACCATCAGCTTGGCCGCCGCCTTCGCGCGGTCCCCGCGCGACCACTCCCGCTCGGGACCCAGCGTCCCTCGCACTCCACCTGCCATGTCGAACCCCCGTCGCAACCTCACACGTCCCTGAGGGAAACGGCCGGGCCCCCTTGACCGGTTCCCGCCGCGCGGCGCCGGATAGGCTCGGGGTCGTGAACCCAGTCAAGCCAGGGAAGACGCCGCGTACGCCTTGGATCGTAGGGGTGTCCGGCGCATCCGGCACCCCATACGCCGCGGCCGTGCTGCGTGCGCTCCTCGCCGCCGACGAGAGTGTCGACCTCGTGGTGTCCCGGGCCTCGCGGCTGACCCTGCTCGACGAGACGGGAATCTCCTACCGGGACGCACACTGGCGCGGCGACCTGCGGGAATGGCTGTCCCGTGGGGCGGACGGCAAGCCCGGCACGTTCGCCGTGGACCTCGACGGCGAAGACGGCGACCGGGTACGGCACTGGAGCCCCGGCGACCTGGCCGCCGGACCGTCCTCGGGCTCGTACCCCGTCAAGGGGATGCTGATCGTCCCCGCGTCGACGGCGTGCGTCGCGGGCGTGGCCCTCGGGCTCTCCAAGGACCTGCTGCAGCGGGCGGCGAGCGTGACCCTCAAGGAGGGCCGGCCGCTCGTCGTCGCCGTACGCGAGACCCCGTTGAACGGGCAGACCCTGCGGCACCTGGTGACCCTGGACGAGGCGGGCGCGACCGTACTGCCCGCGTCCCCGGCGTTCTACGCCGGGGCCACGCACATCCAGGACCTGGTGGACTTCGTCGCCGGACGGGCGCTGGACGCGGCGGGCGTCCCGCACACCCTGTACCGGCGCTGGGAGGGCGAGGTGGGCGGGGCGCGCGCTTCCGGTGCGACCGACTGAGCCCCACGCGCTCACCCCGGCCCGCACCGCACCGGCCCCCCGCTTCTCGTACCACGGACCACGGGCCACGGACCACAAACCAAGGACCAGTGACCACTGACAGTGATCACTGACCAACCAAGCAGCACCCACAACTCAACTCTTCAGCGGAAGGCAACCGATCGCATGGACGCGGTGGACAGGCAGCTCATCCAGGCCCTGAGGGAGAACGGCCGGGCCTCCTACGCGGAGCTGGGACGCCTCGTCGGACTGTCGGGACCCAGTGTCACCGACCGCATCAACCGGCTGGAGGCGGCCGGTGTCATCACCGGCTATCGCGCCACCGTGAACGCGGCCTCCCTCGGCCTCGGCGTGACCGCGCTCATCGGCATCTCGCTCTCCGACGCGGCCGACCACGAGGACGTGGCGAACCGGCTGCGGGACCTGGCCGAGATCGAGGACTGCTGGTTCATCGCGGGCGACGACTCGTTCATGCTCAAGGTGCGCGCCCCCGACGTGGACGGCCTGGAGAAGACCATCCGCCGGCTCTCCGGCACCAAGGGCGTCTCCCGCACCCGTACGACGATCGTGCTCTCCACGAAGTGGGAGAACCGGGTGGGTGAACTGCCGGAGGAGGAGCAGTAGGGGAGGGGACGTAGGGTTGACGAGGTCTTCGAGGCAGGCAGGCAGGTCGGTCGGTGAAAGGTGTGGGCATGGACGTCGGGCTCAAGCGCGAGCTGGAGGAGAAGGTCCGCTCCGGTGAGCGGCTGACCCGCGAGGACGGCATCGCGCTGTACGCGTCGGACGACCTGGCCTGGCTGGGCGGTCTGGCGCACGAGGTGCGGACGCGGAAGAACGGCGACGTCGTCCACTTCAACGTCAACCGCCACCTCAACATGACCAACGTGTGCACCGCCTCCTGCGCGTACTGCTCCTTCCAGCGCAAGCCGGGGGAGAAGGACGCGTACACGATGCGCATCGAGGAGGCGGTGAAGCTCGCCAAGGCGATGGAGGGCGAGAACCTCACCGAGCTGCACATCGTCAACGGCCTGCACCCGAACCTCCCGTGGCGCTATTACCCGCGCTCCCTGAAGGAGCTGAAGGCCGCCCTGCCGAACGTCTCGCTGAAGGCCTTCACGGCCACGGAGATCCACCACTTCGAGACGATCAGCGGTCTGACGGCGTCGGAGATCCTGGACGAACTGATCGACGCGGGCCTCGAATCCCTCACGGGCGGCGGCGCGGAGATCTTCGACTGGGAGGTCCGCCAGCACATCGTGGACCACCGCACCCACTGGGAGGACTGGTCGCGGATCCACCGCCTGGCGCACGAGAAGGGCCTCAAGACCCCGTGCACCATGCTGTACGGCCACATCGAGGAGCCGCGTCACCGGGTCGACCACGTCCTGCGGCTGCGTGAACTCCAGGACGAGACGAACGGCTTCCAGGTCTTCATCCCCCTGCGCTACCAGCACGACTTCGTGGACATGCAGGACGGCAAGGTGCGCAACCGCCTCCAGGCCCGCACCCAGATGGCGACCGGCGCGGAGGCCCTGAAGACCTTCGCGGTCTCGCGGCTGCTGTTCGACAACGTCCCCCACGTCAAGGTCTTCTGGGTCATGCACGGCGTCCAGACCGCGCAACTGGCGCTCCAGCACGGCGCCGACGACATGGACGGCTCGGTCGTCGAGTACAAGATCACCCACGACGCGGACAACTACGGCACCCCGAACAAACTGACCCGCGAGGACCTCCTGGACCTCATCAGGGACGCCGGCTTCCGACCGGTGGAGCGGAACACGCGCTACGAGATCATCCGAGAGTACGAGGGCCCGGACCCGGCACGCCGGGAGTCCCCGCAGCCGATGCGGGTGTGAGGGGCTGGTTGCCGGGTGCGGGCGCGTAAGGGCTGCGCCCCGTGCTTGTCGGCCCGAAAGGTCGTAGGCCTTTCAGGGGCGCGGGGAACTGCGCGACCAGCCCCCACCGGACCCGCACCTGGGGGTCAAAGGGGCGCAGCCCCTTGAGGATGGGACGGGTAGGGGCGGCGGGGGCGAATCCCTCTTGAGGCGAGCCGCACGTAATGACTACGGTCACCCCATGCCCCTTACGTTCCACCTGGACCCACCCCTCACCCCCACCCTCCACGACGGCATCCTCACCCTCTGGACAGACGTCACCAACGCCGGCGGAGCCGTGGGCTTCGTCCCCCCGGTCACCCGCGAAGCGATCCGCCCGGAACTCCTCAGGCACCTCACCGCCATGGCCGAAGGCGGACACCGCCTCCTCCTCGGCCTGGACGACACCGGCACCCCCGCCGCCACCGCCTTCTTCAGCTTCAACACCCACCGCCTGATGACCCACTGGGTCTGGCTCTACACGGTGATGGTCCACCCCTCCCACCAGGGCAAGGGCTACGGCCGCGACCTCATGCGGGCCGCGGAGACCGCGGCCCGCGGCTTCGACGGCATAGACGCCATCCGCCTCAGCTGCCGAGGAGGCCTCGGCCTGGAGCGCTTCTACGCCTCCTGCGGCTACAAGGAGGTCGGCCGAGTCCCCGGCGCCATACGGGTGGCCCCCGACGACCACCGCGACGACATCACGATGCTCCTGCCCCTCGGCTGAGGCGCGCCCCGAGGGGCAGGAGCGCGCCCACACCCCCCTGCAAGATCGCACGCCGACCGTGCTTCACTGGACGATGCCCTCCGGCAACGCGCGGGCGAGGTTCGGAACGGAACGGAAGAGTGGATTGAGATGCTCCGCTACACACTGATGCGCCTCGGTATCTTCGTGGGCTGCTTCGTGGTCGTCTGGGCCCTCGTCTACTCCGGTGTCGCCCCGCGCGGCCTCGGCGCGTCCAACGGCATGTGGATGGTCGTGCTCGCGCTCCTGGTCTCCGCGCCGATCAGTTTCGTCGCCCTCCGCAAGGAGCGCGACCGGGCCTCCGCCCAGATCGCCCCCCGCCTCGACCGCTCCATCGGCCGCGTCAAGTCCAACCTCGCGGCCAACCGCAGCCAGGAGGACGAGGCCGACGACGTGGCCCGGACCCAGGGCCCGGAGGGCCAGACCGGCGAGGCCGCCGGGACCGACGAGGCCGCCGGGACCGACGAGGCCGTCAAGGCCGATGCGGGGGCCGCCCGGCCGACGTCCGGCAAGGCTTCGTAGGCGCGTACGCGAACCGCCGACGGGAGCGTCCGTCGGCCCGGCGAAAAAAGGATCACCCGCCCGACGCCCAGGTCCGTCCTCGCCGTCGGAACCGTACGCTTGCCCGCATGGGTGCTGTGAAGAGCAAACGGATGCCTCGTGCGGTACGGGAACAGCAAATGCTGGACGCGGCGGTTCGGACGTTCGGGCAGCGTGGGTACCGGGCGGCGTCGATGGACGAGATCGCCGAACTGGCGGGCGTGTCCAAGCCGTTGGTGTACCTGTACCTGAACTCCAAGGAAGACCTCTTCACGGCCTGCATCCGCCGCGAGGCCAAGGCGCTCACCACGGCCGTACGCGCGGGCGTGAACCCCGAATTGCCCGCCGACCGCCAGCTCTGGGACGGGCTGGGGGCTTTTTTCACGCACACGGCGCGCCACCCCGACGCGTGGGCGGTGCTGCACCTCCAGGCCCGTACGCACGGGGAACCCTTCGCCGCCGAAGTGGCGGCGATGCGGGAGGAGATGGTCGCGTTCGTGACCGGACTGATCCTGGTCGCCGCGCGGGAGGCCCGCCGTGACCCCTCCCTGCCCGAGCGGGAGGTCGCCGGTCTCGCCGAGGGCCTGGTCGGCGCCGCCGAGGCGCTCGCCGCCTGGGCCAATGCCACGCCCGGCATCACCGCGCGCCAGGCCGCCACGACCCTGATGAACTTCGCGTGGGCCGGCCTGGGCGACCTGATGGAGGGCCGCCCCTGGACACCACCGCCCGCCGGGTGAGAACGGCCCGTTCGGCGCCGGGCTGCGGGCGGGGCGGGTGGTTGGGGGCGCGGGGAACCGCGCGACCAGCCCCCACCGACCCCCACCGACCCGCACCCGACACACTCAGGCGACGAGCGGATACACCTGACCCCGCACATGAACACGCCCTCCGCCCGAGCCACCCGAGCCACCCGAGTCCCCCGCCCCGCCTGATCCGGGGCCACCGGTTGGCCCGGACGCACCGCTCCCGCGCAGTTCGAAGCCGCCCCACGCCTGTCCGTCCGCCGTGTACGTCACCGCGCCCGGCAGCGGCACCGGCGCGCGGAACTCCGCGCGGACGAGGGTCGCCGGGGGTGTGCCGTGCTCGGCGAGGCAGCGGGCGACGGTCCACATGCCGTGCGCGATGGCCCGGGGGAAGCCGAACAGCCGGGCGCCCAGCGGATGCAGATGGATCGGGTTCCGGTCCCCGGACACCGCCCCGTACCGCCGCCCCACATCCCCACCCAGCCGCCACTCGACGACGACAGGCACCCCCTTCGGGCCGCCCCTCGCCGACCCGTTCCCGCCGAGCCACCCGTCCCCGCTCCCGTCGCCCCGCGCTTCACCCTCGCCCGCCCCGGCACCCGCACTCCGCCGGTGCTCGCCCTCGCCCTCGCCCTCGCGCTCGTGCCGATGCCGGGCGAGATACGTGCTCCGGGACTCCCAGGCGACCCCGAGCCCGCCCTCGGCCTCCTCCCCGTCCCGCACCTCGGTGACGACCGTCGCCTCCGTGCCGCGCCGATGGGGCGTCAACTCGGCGACGTACACGGTGATCTCGTACTCCCCGGTGGCGGGCAGCCGCCGACGGCGGGTGATCTCGATCGAGGTGTGCACGAGACCGAGGAGGGGCAACGGGAAGTCCCGCCCGGCCATGATCCGCATGGTTGCCGGAAATCCGAGGACGTGCGGATACGTCAGCGGAACGGCGTCCTCCCCGGTCGGGAACCCGCAGACCCGCTCGTACGCGGCGAGCCGAGCGAGGTCGATCCGGACACCGGGGAGGACGAGCCGGGGCAGTCGGGAGGGGGAGATCAGCCCGGAGGCCGCCGTGCGCGGGAGCCTGCGGCTCCTGCCCGGGGAGAGGAGAGCGCCCCTGGCGAGAACGGGACCGAGGGAGGGCGGTCGGGTGAGGGTGACGATGTGCATCCGAGGTCTCCCCTTCTCGCGCCGGGCTCCGCTCCCCGCGCCGGACTCCGCTTCCTTACTCGAACGTCAGGTTACCGGAGGTAAGGGCCGGTTGGGCCTCTCGTGGAGCCCGAGAACTGAACGACCCTCAGGTAACTTGGCACGCCCTTGACCTGCGGAGGAACCGTGACCGAGCGGTCTGCGACACTGCACATCCCCGGCCCGGTTCCGTCTCCGGACCATCGCCACACTCACACGAACCTCACACACCAACCCCGTACGATCCGGACACACCGAACGCCCAGGAGCCGCCCGTGTCCCACCTCGAAAGCACCGAACCCGCCCTGGTGGAACCCGAGTTGAAGCGGCTGGACGGCGCCGTGCGGGAGGCGTACGTGCCCGCGCTCGCCGCGCCCGTGACCTACGGCTCGCTCGCGGACATCCCGTTCGACAACGCGGCCCACGCCCCCGACTCGGTCGTCCTCAGCCGCAAGGACGGCGGTACGGAGGGGGGCGGCGAGGGCCGGTGGCGGGACGTCACGGCCGCCGATTTCGCCGCCGAGGTGCTCGCGCTGGCGAAGGGCCTGATCGCCGAGGGCCTCGTGCCGGGCGACCGGATCGCGATCATGGCGCGGACGACGTACGAGTGGACCCTCCTGGACTTCGCGGCCTGGGCGGCGGGCCTGGTCACGGTCCCCGTCTACCCCACCTCCTCCGTCTTCCAGACCCGCTGGATCCTCCAGGACTCCGGCGCGGTGGCCCTCGCCGTCGAGACGCCGGGCCAGGCCGCCGCCCTCGGCCCCGAACTCGACCGCATCCCCGACCTGCGCCACATGTGGGTCTTCGAGAAGGGGCACCTGGACCGGCTCGCCGAGCGGGGCCGTGACGTGTCGGACCAGGAAGTGGCCGTACGCCGCGGGGTGTTGGGCCCCGACACCCTCGCGACCCTGATCTACACCTCGGGCACGACCGGCCGCCCCAAGGGCTGCGCCCTCACCCACGGCAACTTCTGCGCCGAGGTCGACAACGCGATCGACCTCCTCTACCCCATCTTCCGCGCGAAGACGGACGAGGAGGCCTCCACCCTCCTCTTCCTCCCGCTCGCCCATGTGTTCGGCCGTATGGTCGCGATCGGCTGTATGCGGGCGCGGGTCCGGCTGGGCCACTCGCCGAGCTTCCGCACGGAGGACCTCCTCGCCGACCTCAAGTCCTTTCGCCCGACGTTCCTCCTGGTCATCCCCTACGTCCTGGAGAAGGTGTTCAACACGGCCCGCGCCTCCGCCGAACGCATGGGGCGCGCCTCCTCGTACGACCGCGCCTCCGCCGTGGCCCGCCGCTACGGCGAGGCCCTGGAAGCCGAACAGCACGGCACCGGCCCCGGGCCCTCGGCCTTCCTGAAGGCGGCCCGGACCTTCTACGATCCCCTGGTCTACCGACGCATCCGTAAGGCGCTGGGCGGCCGGGTCCGCTACCTCATCTGCGGCGGCAGCCCCCTCGGCCGTCGGCTGGCCGCCTTCTACGCGGGCGCCGGCATCGACGTCTTCGAGGGCTACGGCATGACGGAGACGACCGCCGCCGTCACCGTGACCCCACCCGACCGGCCCCGGCTGGGCACGGTCGGCCGACCGCTCCCCGGCACCCGGGTCCGGATAGCCGCCGACGGCGAGATCCTCCTGCACGGCGGCCAGATCTTCCGCGGCTACTGGGACCCACAGGCCGGCGGTGTCGTCCCCGCGAGTACCGACGGCTGGTTCGCCACCGGCGACATCGGCCACCTGGACGACGAGGGCTACCTCACGATCACCGGCCGCAAGAAGGAGATCCTCGTCACCGACAGCGGCAAGAACGTGGCGCCGGCACCGCTGGAGAACTGGCTCCGCTCCCACCCCCTGATCGCCCACGCCATGGTCATCGGCGACCGCCGCCCGTACGTCACCGCGCTGCTGACGCTGGACCCCGAGGGCATCACCCACTGGACCCAGATGAACGCCAAGCAGGACATCCCCCTCGACAGCCTGGCCGAGGACCCGGATCTGCGAGCCGTCCTGCAACGCGCGGTGGACGAGGCCAACCGCCTGGTCTCCCGCCCCGAGTCCATCCGCCGGTTCACCATCGTCCCCGGCGGTTTCAGCGAGGAGGCGGGCCACCTCACACCGTCGATGAAGCTGCGTCGAGAGGCCGTGGAGAGCTCCTTCGCGGCCGAGATCGAGGGGCTGTACGAGAAGTAGACCCCCGCGGCGAACCGGTCCTGTTCCCCGTTCGCCGCGGTGAACCGGCCCTCTACTTCCCCGCGGCCGGGTCGCCCTCCCCCAGCGCGACCCACCAGTACCCGTCGTCCTTGACCAACAGCAACTCCTGCTCCTGGCCGGTCCTGTCGTACCTGAGCCGGACGGGATTGAAGTAGTCGACGACCCCCTCCAGCACGGTGACGTCGACGGGCCCGCGCGCACCCTCGCCGAACTCCCGCACCTGCTCGTAGGCGGCGCCCCGGGTCCCGCCGTACGCGGGCCCCGCCAGTTCCATCAAGCCCTCCACGTCACCGGCCTTGAGCCGCTGCACATACACGCGCACGACCGTGTCGACGTCCTCGGCGGTCCGCGCGACATCGGGATACTCGGACTTCGCGGCCCGCACGGTCACCTCGACCTTCGGCGAGCCGGCGAGTGCGTACGGCGCCCGGAACCAGTTCCACCACACGGCCGCACCCACACCGAGAACGACCACCAGCCCACCGCAGCCCAGCAGAACGCCCCGCTTCGTCAACATCCCCGCCCACCCCGTTTCCTGCCTGGCCTACTCCTCCCTAGAGGCGTCTGAGCGGGATCCGGTTGTACGGCACGACGAACTTTCCCGCCCCACGCTCCGCGCCCGCAACCGGCGCCGATACCGTGCGCCGGATGATCCGAGGACGAGCGAGGCAAGGACGAACGATGCGAAGACGAACGATCCGAGGACGAACGATGCGAAGACGAATGATCCGGCTGCTCTCGTCGAAGTGGGGCAAGCTCTACGCGGCGTGCCTGCTGTCGGCCGCCGCGCTGTGGGTCTGGTCCGCCGTGCGCACCTTCGCGTCGCTGGGCCAGGACGACGCCACCGCGGATCGCCTCTCCGTCACCGCGCTGTCCGTGGCCCTGACAGGGCACCTCTTCCTCGGCCTGCACGAGCGGCACCTGCGGTACCGGCGAGGTGAGGCCGAGGCCCTCGACGCCCGGTACGTGCTCGACTCCCTGCGCTCCCTGCGCACCTCCGCCAACGGGATGATCGCCGTGGTGCTGATCACCGTCGGGCTGATGGCCTGGGCCTACGTGTGGGGGGTGGTCCGGGGGCTGGGCTGGGACGTACCGGGAGTGCCGGAGGCGGACGACGGCGGACTGATCCTGGCGTCCGGGACACTCAGCTGCGCCATCGGGGCCGTCTTCGCCTGGACGCATTTCAAGGAGCGCCGCTGAGCCGCCGCCCCGCGGCGCGATGTACCGCGCGCATTCCCGGAACTCCGTGAACTCGGGAACTCGGGAGCTCCGTATTTTTGGCGTGACGCCGCCGGAGTGATCCGTGTCGAAAAGGACATCGGGAAAATGGGTGAGCGGAACCGTCGTTGCCGGATCCCCAGGATTGCCACATTCCACCCCGGAATTCTCTGCCTCGGCTTCTTCTCCTCTCCCCTCAGTCCCTGGCGGAACTCCGGCCCCGGTAAGTAAATGCGAGCAAGCCGAAAATCCGTCAAGAAATGCGATCGGTGTTTTCTGGCCTTTGCTCGCGAGGGCATCAACGAAATCGTTTCTGCATATCTACGATTTCCCACCATGACCGACACTCCACGGGACGACTCCGCCACCCGTGCGCGCTGGCAGACATGTCTCAGGCTCGCCCGCTATCCCCACACCCCGCTCAAGGACGCCGGTCACGGCGTCACCGTCATCGAGGCCAACGAGAGCCGCGTCGGCGGACGCATCAAGACCTTCCGTGCCACCAAGCACCACCAGCCGTTCGAGGACTCCGCCCAGTACGCGGAGGCCGGCGCCATGCGGCTGCCCGACTTCCACCCGCTCGTCCCCGTACCCCCGGTGACGTACACGAACGCGGGCGGGCCCGTCCGATGGTGTTCGTCGGCGACGGCGCCTTCCAGGAGACCTGCCAGGAGATCTCCACCCACACCCGGCTCGGGCTGCGGTCGGTGGTCTTCGTCATGGACAACGGCCACTTCTACGGCATCGAACAGATGCTGGTGCACCCGTCCTACTACGCCGACGCCGGTGCCGACGCCGACGCCGACGCCGACGCCGAACCGGGCTCGCACGCCCCCGACTTCTACAACGTCCTGCACCCCTGGCACTACGACCGCCTCGCAGCCGTCTTCGCCGACCGGGACACCCCGGCGAGCGGAATCACCGTCGCCCACGCCGTCGAGCTGGACGACCTGCTGGCCCGCCTCACCGACCCGACCGACCCGGTCAACGACGGACCGCTGCTGGTCCGTGTCCGACTCCACCGCCGCGACTATCCGCGGGCGATGGCGTACAAGGTGAAATCCGGAGATCCGAAAGGAACAGCACATGGCTGATCTCAACGTCCTGATCGCGTTCGACGCGGCCACGATCGTCGAACGGAACCCCAACGCGTCGAGGAATCCCGACGCGCCGACGTACGCCGACCAGAGCCTCATCTACATGACGACGCGCCACGACCACATCGTCGGCACGTCGGGCGCCGAACTGAATCTCCGCGCCGAGCCCGGGGACACCATCAGGTGGCGGGAGACGACGCTGTCGCTGGGCAGTGACTACAAGGCGTTACTTTACAAATACGTGAGCAGCGACACCGGCCACCAGCTCATCCGGACACCGGAGATCGAGGTGATCGACGGCGTCTATCCGCTGCCGAAGGAAGGCTCCGAGGGCAGGCCGGAATTCGTGACGCAGAACTACCAGGACCATTACTGGCGGACGACCGTCAAAAGGGTCGGCAAGGTCGTCTACCACTTCTCCTTCCAGATCCTGGACCGCCACCGCCAGTTGAAGGGCTACTTCCAGTGGGACCCCTTCATCACCATCGAGAACCCCTGAGGGCTGTCGACGGCGGGGCGTCAGGACGTGGGCTCGTCCGGCTGGGGCCGCGGCTCCAGCCGGACGTCGGTCACGCTCACGCCCTCGGAGGCGCCGAAGGTCTCGGTCGTCACCCCGAGGCCCGTGCCGGTGACCTGGAGGGCGACGTGGTCGCCGCCCATGCGCAGGTCGAGCCTCACCCGAGGCTCGCCCAGGTGGTCGGGCACGCGGTGGATCCGTGCGGCCGGGTACTTCAGGCCCGTCAGCTTCGTGAGCAGGGCCGCGTGGTCGGTGACGTCCGTGCCGGAGAAGGCCTTGCTCACACGCCGCGCGTGCCGGTCGGCCACGCACTGTTCGGTGGGGTCCAGCCGCACCGGATCGTAGGGGTCCACCGGCAGCGGGTCGATCGGGTCGCCGGGAGGTAGCGCCGGTCCGTCACTGTCACTGACGTCCGGGGCGCAGCTCTGCCAGAAGAGGTCGTTCATCTCGAAGAACCGTGCCTCCGCGGCGTCGTCGCTCATCGCGGCGACGGCGGTCGCGGAGGCCGGCGCGGCGGCCATGGCGCTCGGCGCGCCCAAACCGGTCAGGAGGGCGCCGCCGAGGACGGTCACCAGCAGGGACTTCGGAAGAAGGTGCGGTCTCATGCCTGAACCATGCCGGGCAGCGACGAGTGCCCACATGAGTACCGGTACTCAATCCACCAGGTCGGCCGCAGTGAGCAGTCGGGTCAGGTCCGTCCGGGAGCGGACGTGCAACTTCCGGTAGATCCGGGTGAGATGGGCCTCCACGGTCTTCCGGGAGACGAACAACGATGCCGCGGCCTCCGTGTTGTTGAGCCCGCGGGCGATCGCCCGCGACACCTGGAACTCCTGGGGGGTCAGCTGGTTCAGGGCGCCGCCCAAGCCGCCCGTGCCGCCCATGCCGTTCGTGCCGCCGCCGACGGCGGACCGGGCGGCGCTCAGGACGCCTCCCGCCGCGGCCAGTTCGCTCGCCGCGCGCCGGGCCCAGGGGACCGCGCCCAGCCGTTCGAAGCAGGCCAGGGCGGAGGCCAGCGGGGCCCGCGCTGCCGCCGGGCGGCGGTAGCGGCGCAGGACCTCCGCCTCGCACAGTTGGGTCCGCGCCCAGTCGAAGGGGCCGGTCGTCCGCTGATGAGCCGCGAGCGCCGCGCCGAAGGACGCCTCCGCCTCCTCCGGCGTCCCCGCGAGCAGCCCCCGGACCCGGGCCGCCGCCGCCTCCGCCGACGCGAGGCCCGTATCCCGGGCCCGTTCCTCCAGCCAGGACACGACCTCGGCGGCCCGCGTCGCGTTCCCCGCCCGTACGTGCGCCTCCGCCAGGTCCGCCGCGAAGGGCACCACCTCGGGGTTCCCGATGCCCTGCTCGATCGCCAGTGACAACGTTTGCTCGAGCTGGTCGACGGCCGCTTCGTGGTCGCCGTGGGCCAGGGCCGACAGCCCGAGCACCGCCGTCATGTGGAACTCCTGGCAGCCGATGCCGTACGCCCCGCACTCCCGCCGCGCCCGCGCCACATGCTCCTCGCACTCGACCCGTTCACCGCGCAGGGCCTCCAGCCGGGCGAGGCAGTACAGCGTGTAGCTCACGCACGTCAACTGGCCCAGCTCCTCCGCCCAGCGCAACGCCTCCGTCAAGTCGCCGCGTGCGGATGCCCATTGGCCGATGCGGGTCTCCAGTTCCCCCCGCACGGCGAGGGTGAAGCCCAGCACGCCCACCGCGCTGTGCCGCCTCGCCGACTCCACGGCCGTGTTGAGCAGCCGGCGCCCCCGGACGAACTCCTCCGCCCGGCTCCACGCCTGCCCGGCGATCGCGTACACCTGCTGGTCGCGCACGGGGTCGCCGCCGCCGTGCCGGTCGGCCGCCTCCAGCATCTCGCGCCCTCGCGCCGTACGGCCGGACATGATCAGGGCCCCGCCCAGCATCGACAGGCTGTACCAGCGTTCGGGGCCGGACTCGGAGGCGAGGGCGAGGGACTCCTCGGCGACGCGGACCGCCGCCGGGACGTGGCCGTCCAGGCGCGCGGCGGCCGTCGCCTCCGCCAGCAGCAGACAGGCCCGGGTGCGGTCGGAGTCGCGTACGGCGTCGGCGGCGTTCATGAGCAGGCCGTACGCCTGGGCCGTCTCGCCCTTCCAGGTGTACATACGGCCCAACAGGCCCTGGATGGCGGCGCGTACGGCCGGGTCGGGGGTGATGCGCAGGGCCTCCTCGCACCACTGCGGGCCCGCCGGGGAGCCGCTGAGCAGGGCGTCGGAGGCGGCATGGTGGAGGCGGTCGGCGCGGGGCGCGGGGTCGGGGGTGAGCTCGGCGGCGCGCCGCCAGGCCAGGGCCGACTCGCCGAAGGCGCTGCGCCTGCGGGCCTCCCGCGCGGCGTCGGCGAGCGCCGCCGCAGTCTCCTCGTCGGGGCCGGGACTCGCGGACGCCCGGTACCAGGCGTGCAACGAGCCGGTGCTCACCTCGGCCAGTGCCTGGAACGCGGCGTACCGGTGCGCGAGGGGGGCGCGGCCCAGCACCAGCGCCCGCAGCACCGGGTGGTGGAAGTCCAGCCCGTCCGCCGTGGCCGTGATCAGGCCGTCCTCCTCGGCGGGGGAGAGGGCGTCGAGGGAGAGCCCGGCCGCCTCCAGGGCCTTGCGCAGCGGGCCCGCCGCAGTCGAGCGGCCGGCGGCCAGGACGACCAGGGCCCGGCGGGCGGTGTCCGGCAGACCGTCGATCCGGGCCGCCCAGGCGCGCTCCAGGTGACTGCCCAGGGACGGCGGATCGAGCAACGGCTGCTCGCCGCGCGCCTGTTCGTCCGTCAGCGCCCCCGCGATCTCACGCAGGGCGAGCGGATTGCCCCCGCTGACGCGTACGAGGTCGGCGAGGACGTTGGGGGTGACACGGCCCTCCAGCAGGGCGGCGCACTCCTCCGGCGCCAGCCCGCCCACCTGCACGGTGGGGATGCTGCGACGCGGCCCCGACTCGCCGTGGTCCTCCCGGGAGCCCAGGGCCAGGGCGACGCGTTCACTGGAGAGGCGGCGGGCGACGAAGAGAAGGACGCGCTGGGAGGACGGATCCACCCAGTGCAGGTCGTCGACGAGGACGACGACCGGGTGCTCGTCGCCGAGCGCCGCGAGCACGTTGAGGGCGCCCATGCAGGCGGCGTAGGGATTGCCCGGCGGGTCCGCCGGGTCGCCGCTGAGGGCCAGACAGGACTCGAGAGCCGAGCGCTGGGCGCCGGGGAGTTCCCTGAAAAGGGATGAATGGGGCACCAGGAGGTCGCCGAGGGTGGCGAAGGGGAGCACGGTCTCGGTCTCGATGCCCCGGGCGCGCAGGACCGTGGCCGGGGTCGCGCCGGAGCCGCCGACCGTCGCGCGCTCTGCCGCGTAGTCCAGCAGGGCCGTCTTTCCGATACCGGGTTCGCCCCACAACAGCAGTGCCGCCCCACCCGCCCCACCCGCCACGAGCAGGTCGTCCATCAGCCGGCGTTCCCGCTCCCGACCGACGAGTCCCCGTAACAATGCGCCACCCCCTGGTGCCCGCCTGTGCTCGGCCCCGCCCGTCCATCATCCCCCAGGGGGAGTTGTCAGGGGAGATGTAGGGACTTCCCGGAAGCGACGGGGGCCGCCCCGGGCCTTCAATGGTGTCGCGGAACAGCACCACAGGGGGGAGCGCCGCAGGGCGATCGCACAGGGGGATCGCCAATAACCGAAGGAACCGAAGGAACCGAAGGTAACGAAGTAGCCGAAAGACCGAAGGAACCAAGGAAAACAGGGGAAATGAACCAGGTCGCGGAACTAGGGGGACGGCCCATGCCGGCATCCGTGGGACGCGGGGATCTCACCTCCGGATCCGACCGGCTCGACTCGGTCGAGATCAGGGTGACGTTCTCGGATGCGGGCGCGGCCGCCGCGACTTGGGCGCTGGCGCCGGACATCGGGGGAGCCCGGCGCCGCGTCTACTTCTGTGAGGCCCTCGCCCGCTCCACGGCGCCAGGTCAACTGCCGCTTCTGGATGCGGGGTTGATCCTGCGCCTATGGGCGGGGAGCGGGCGGGGCGGGGCCGCGACCGCGGAATTGCGGCCCTGTCGCCGGTCCCGGCTCTCGGAACGCTGGCTGCGCTTCCGTGAGCAGGGACCGGATTCCTTCCACCTGGCGGGCGCCTGGTCGGGCGACCGCCGGGTGCTTTCCGCCGTCCTCGTCTCCGACTGCGGGCGCACGGCCGTGGAGGCCGCCGCCACCGGCGGCAAGCCGCTGGACCTCGTCTTCTCCGACCGTCAGCGCGCCTTCCTCGCCGACTGCGCCGACATCGACGCCGACTTGGGCTCGCTCGACGTCCTCGGCCCCGTGGACACGGTCCGCTGGCGCGGCGTACGCCTCGACCACCACGAAGTGACCGTGGAGCACTGCACGTTGGGCGCCGACCAGCCCCTGGAGTGGCTGGAGGTCTCCAAGCGGGTCGCCCCCGAGGGCGCGGAGGTCGTCCAGGCCTCCCTGACCGCGCTCCTGCGGGCGAAGGGGCTCGAACCGGACCTGGGGCGGGGCGTCCGGCTGCGACGGGTACTGGAGTCGCTGGCGGCGGCGAAGGGGGCCTGAGGGCGGGCCGAGGATGAGTTGGGAACCGGTGCTTCGTCGGCCGCGGCTTCGGTGTGGCCGGTCGCGCGGTTCCCCGCGCTCCCTTCGGACGTGCCCCCTTCGGGCGCGCTCCCTTCGGACGTGCCCCCTTCGGGCGCGCTCCCTTCGGACGTGCCCCCTTCGGACGTGCCCCCTTCGGACGCGCTCCCTTCGGACGTGCCCCCTTCGGACGTGCCCCCTTCGGACGCGCTCCCTTCCGGCACGCCGCCGCCCGACCCCGGCCGCGATCGCTAGCCGACCCCCATAGCCCGCAGCCCCGCCGTGGTCGCCGCCGCCCCCAGGACCACCACCGCGAACGGGGCCCTTCGCCACGCCAGCACCCCGCCCACCAGCACGCCGACGGGCCGTGCCCACCCGGCGGAACCGCCGCCCTCGGTCAGGGCACCCGTGGCCAGCAGCGCCACCAGCAGCACCACGGCGGCCGCGGCCAGCGACTCCCGCACCCGTACGGGGATCTCGACCCTCCCGTGCAGGACGGGCCCGGTGAGCCGCAGGGCGTACGTCCCCACGGCGAGCGCGAGCATCGCGCCGACGACCCCGCCGCTCATGACGCCCTCCCGTCCGTCGAGCCCTTCGGCCCGGCCGACGCCCGCCACACCACCAGCCCGGTCAGCGCCAGCAGGACGGGAACCCCCGTGGGGGTCACCGGAGTCGTCGCCAGGGCGACCGCCGCACCGAGCAGCGCGGCCCGGCGCACGGGCGGGCTCTCCCGCAGGGCGGGCAGCACCAGCGCGGCGAGCACGGCGGGGAAGGCGGCGTCGAGGCCGTACGTGGCGGTGTCGCCCAGCGCGGTGCCGGCCAGGGCCCCGGCGAGGACGCACACGTTCCAGACGGCGAACAGGCCGAGCCCCGAGGCCCAGAACGCGACCCGGCGCCGTACCGGATCGCTCTGGGCCAGGGCGAAGGCCACCGTCTCGTCGGTGACGAGATGCGCGCCCACGAACCGCGCGGCCCTCCCCGGTCCCAGGAGGTCGGCGACCGCCAGGCTGAAGGCCGCGTTGCGGGTGTTGAGCAACAGCCCCGTGGCCGCCGCCGCGAACGGTCCGCCCCCGGCCAGCAGGATCCCGACCGCGCTGAACTGCGCGGCACCCGCGTACACGACCAGCGACATCACCACCGGCACCCACACGGGCAGTCCGCCCGCCACCGAGATCGCCCCGAAGGAGACGCCGACGACGCCCCCGGCGGCACAGACGAGGGAGATGTCCCGGAACAGGGCGGGGTCACGGACCTGGGGTGTTCGGAGCAGCGAACGCATGTTCTCTACAATGAACATGAGCCTTCATGTTCGTCAAGCCGAACGATCGTACTTCTGGAGCGAACGACATGTCCGACGCAGCCTCCGAGGGGCCGAAGCCGCCGTCCCGGCTCCCGCTCGACTGGATCGCCGCCTCCCTCCGTCGGGAGCGCACCCGGGCCGGCCTCTCCCTCTCCGAGCTGGCCAAGCGCGCCGGAATCGCGAAGTCGACGCTGTCCCAGCTGGAGGCGGCGAGCGGCAATCCGAGCATGGAGACGCTGTGGGCGCTGGGCGTGGCGCTCGGAGTGCCGTTCAGCGCGCTGATCGAGCCACCGATGCCGGCGGTGCAGGTGGTCCGGGCGGGGGAAGGGCCCGCCGTCCACTCGGAACACTCCAGTTACTCGGCGGTCCTGCTGTCCGCCAGCCCGCCGGGGGCGCGCCGCGACATCTACCGGACCCGGCTCGAACCGGGGTCGGTACGGGAGTCGGAGCCGCACATCCCGGGGACGGTGGAGCACCTCACCGTGAGCACGGGCCGGGTGAAGGCGGGCCCGACGGGCGAGGAGGTCGAACTCGGTCCCGGGGACTACATGGCGTTCCGCGGCGACGTGCCGCATTCGTACGAGGCGCTCGCGCCCGGGACGACCTTCGTGCTCGTGATGCAGCACATCTGAGAAAGGCGCAAAGGAGGGAGAAGGCGGAGAAGGCGGGAACGGCGGGGAAAAGGCAGGAGCCCCTGCGCCGAACGGCGAGGGGCTCCTTGGGTACTGCTCTCAGACGTCGTCAGAGGGGCATCCCTCGGATCAGACGGGGGTGACGTTCTCCGCCTGCGGACCCTTCGGGCCCTGCGTGACATCGAAGGAGACCTGCTGGTTCTCCTCCAGCGAACGGAAGCCGCTCGCGTTGATGGCGGAGTAGTGGACGAAGACGTCGGGGCCGCCGCCTTCCTGGGCGATGAAGCCAAAGCCCTTTTCGGCGTTGAACCACTTCACGGTTCCGGTAGCCATAAGCCCTCCTTGGGCCCAAAGGGTTGCCCTGCTCCAGAACCCTGCAAGTGTGAAAACAAGATGCCGCACAACTGCATACGTCTGAAAACGACGAGAGCCCGCGGTCACATGCTCCGCAGGCTCTGTACTGCAAGGGAAACCAAACTGCAACTTGCGGGCGAGCCTAGCATGCAGGCAGGGGAATGCAATAGAGGGCTAGATGTATTGCCCTGAGAGGTTGGGGACGCGGCTGGCGGGTGGTTGGCCTTTCAGCGCGGTGTGTCCGCGGTGGTGATTGTAGGTGTGCAGCCAGCGGGGGAAGGCGTCGCGCCGTTCCTGCTCTGAGCG
>NZ_JAVRFJ010000051.1:0-71804 GCF_031845845.1 Streptomyces gottesmaniae | reverse complement strand
CGGGAGCTGGCCGAGCTGGCGGAGGTGCGGGCACTGCTCCAGGTGCCGGTGGTCATGCGGCTCGCGCGTACGGTGCCCCCCGGACCCGCCCCCGCCGACGAACCCGCTCCCCCGAGCCATGAGGCGCCGTCACGAACGTCACGCTGTCGCCGCCGGTGGTGGGGCCAGCTGCCGTGCCAGCCACGTCGGTACACCGCCCAGCAGGCGGAACAACCGCCCCGCCTCCTCGCGCAGTCGCGAGGCCTCCGGTTCGGACTCGGTCTCGGCGAGGGAGACGAGCGCCGGGGCGGTGCCCACGAGGTAGCCCAACTCCTCCCGGATGCGCAGGGATTCGGCGAAGCCGTGCCGTGCCTCGGCCAACTCGCCGTCCCGCAGGGCGAGACCGGCGAGATGGCGCCAGGTGAAGGACTGCAGGAGCAGGTCGTCGTGGGCGGTGGCACCGGCGTGGGCCCGACGGTAGGCGGCGCGCGCGGCCTGCGGGGAGCGGGCGAGGTTCTCGGCGATGAGACCCCGCCGGAAGTCGAGCAGGGCCCGGCCGCGCGCGCCGGGGGCGATCAGGGCCGCCGCCCGGCCGAGCGCGGCGCGCGCCTCGTCGGAGCGGTCCCGGACCCCGAGCAGTGTGGCCGCGTACGCCAGTTGGCCGCGCTCACAGGCGGCCGCGCCGCGCTCGTCGTCGGTGCGTGCCTGCGCCTCGGCCGTGCGCAGCGCGTCCTCGGCGTCCTCCCAGCCCTGCTCGGTGTAGAGACAGCGCTCGACGAGCAGCGCGGTCCGCTGGAGCGAGGCCTGTGGACCGTCGGGCTCGATCAGGGCGGCCGCGTCGACCCAGCAGGCGCGTGAGCGCAGCCGCCATACCGCGGTCTGGAGTGGATCGTCACCGGCTGTCGTTCCGTCACCAGACATGGCGGTATGCGCCACGTTGCCCTCCCCGAGCACGTCCTTGAGCTTTGAGTGGTGGCGGCATCTCAGCACGAATCCCGTGGCCCGGCCAAGGGGGTGGGTGAAGGAATTCACAAAGTCATGGGGTGCGGACGGCGCACTTGGATCTTCGTCCACCACCCCGTGGCCTCAGCTCATGCGCAGGGCCAGGAAGAAGTCCAGTTTGTCCTCCAGTCGGGAGAGGTCCCGGCTCGTCAACTGTTCGATGCGGCCCACCCGGTACCGCAGCGTGTTGACGTGCAGATGGAGGCGTGCGGCGCAGCGGGTCCAGGAGCCGTCGCACTCCAGGAACGCCTCCAGGGTGGGGATCAGCTCGGCGCGGTGCCGCCGGTCGTAGTCGCGCAGCGGGTCGAGGAGCCGGGCCGTGAAGGCGCGGCGCACGTCGTCGGGGACGAAGGGGAGCAGCAGGACGTGCGAGGCCAGTTCCTGGTGGCCGGCCGCGCACACCCGGCCGGAGCGCGCCGCCGCCACCCGGCGGGCATGCCGGGCCTCCTCCAGGGCGCCGCGCAGCCCCTCGGCGGAGTGCACGGCCGCGCTGACGCCCAGGGTGAGCCGTCCGTCGTCGTCGAGACCGGCGCTCAGCGGGTTCCGTACGGCCGCGAGGAGCGTGTCGGCGTGGATGCCGGACTCCGAGCCGTCGTGCTCGGAGGAGACGGCCGGGAGGGGGACGAGGGCGATGGCCTCCTCACCCGTGTGGGCGACGGCGATGCGGTCGGACGGCTCGGGGCCCGTGGACAGGGGATCGACGAGGATCTCCTCCAGGAGCGCCTGGGTGACCGGGCCGCTGTCGATCTCCCCGTCCTCCCACTCCACCCGCGCCACGACGACCTGCCAGTGCGGCGCCGCCCCCAGACCGGGCAGCAGCACCGGCGCGGCCACCCGCAGCCGGGCCGCGATCTCGGCCGGGACGGCCCCCGCCTGCACCAGCTCCAGGACCTCCTGGGCGAGCCGGCGCCGTACCGTACGGGCCGCGTCGCGCCGGTCGCGCTCGACCGCGATCAGCTGAGTGACGCCGTGCAGCAGGTCGAGCCGTTCGGCGGGCCAGTCCCCGGCGTCGGCCTCGACCGCGAGGAGCCAGTCCGACAGCAGGGTCTCGCGGACCTCGCGGGGGGCGCCGCCCGTGCCCCGGCCCGCGCTGCTGATCGGGAACAGCGAGTACGTGGTGGTGCCGACGGCCACGCGGTGCGGTCCGCGCCGCCCGGCGCGCGTCGCCGCCAGGTGCTCGGCCGACAGCCGCGCGCGCAACTCGGCGGGGAGGGCCGGTCCGGCGTCCTCGGGGCCCGAGACGAGCCGGCCGGCGGGGGAGAGCACCCAGGCGCGCAGGTCCAGGTCGGAGCCCAGCAGGTCCAGGACGACGTCCGGGCCGCCGCCCGCCGGGCCCGAGGTCATCATCCGGCGGTGCCGGTCCACCACGGCCGCCAGGTCCCCGGCGCGCTCGCCGGAGACCTGCCGTACGACGTGCTCGGTGATGGTCGCGAAGGCCACCGACTCGTTGACCGCGAAGAGCGGCAGCCGGTGACGCGCGCAGGCCACGACGAGGTCCTCGGGAATGTCGCCCAGCTCGGCCTCCCCGGCGGCCAGCGCGGTGACCCCGGCGCCCGCCAGGATCCGTACGAAGGGTTCGGAGTCGGCGGCGTCGCGGCGCCAGGCGAGGCCCGTGAGCACCAGCTCGCCGCCGGAGAGATAGCGGCTGGGGTCTCTGAGGTCGGTGGTCATCACACCGCGCACGGTGCGGTCCAGCTCGTCCTCGCCGCCGAGCAGCCGCAGTCCCAGCGCGTCGGTGTCCAGCAGTGCGCGCAGGCGCATTCTCGTCGCCGCCGTTCCTGTCTCGGGAACAAGGATGTTTCCAGGGGAAAACCTAGAGGTTGCAGAGGGCCTCCGTTCATACGAATCTACAAGATGAGCGCCCTGGCCAGCCAACTCCTTCATGGTTTCCGTGACTGACCGGGGTGGAGGAGGGCGCTGTGTACTGAGCCCAAGACACCTGAACAGCACCTGCACGAGCCGGGCCCGCCGCACACGATCTGGCTCAAACCGAACGACTCCAGACGAAGAAGAGAGCCGGTCAGATGGACTTCCTTCGCCCCGCCAGCTGGGAGGAGGCGCTCGCCGCGAAGGCCGAGCACCCCACCGCTGTGCCGATCGCCGGCGGCACCGACGTGATGGTCGAGATCAACTTCGACCACCGTCGGCCCGAGCATCTGCTCGACCTGAACCGCATCGGCGAACTCTCCGAGTGGGAGGTCGGCGAGGAGTCGGTTCGCCTGGGTGCGTCCGTCCCGTACACCCAGATCATGGAGAACCTCCGCGGCGAGCTGCCCGGCCTCGCCCTGGCCTCGCACACGGTCGCCTCCCCGCAGATCCGCAACCGCGGCGGCGTCGGCGGCAACCTCGGCACCGCCTCCCCGGCCGGCGACGCCCACCCGGCCCTCCTCGCGGCGGGCGCCCAGGTCGAGGCCGAGTCCGTACGGGGCTCCCGGCTCATCCCCATCGACGACTTCTACACCGGCGTCAAGCGCAACGCCCTCGCGCCGGACGAGCTGATCCGCGCGGTGCACATCGCCAGGGCCGACGGGCCGCAGCAGTACTCGAAGGTCGGCACCCGCAACGCCATGGTCATCGCCGTCTGCGCCTTCGGACTGGCCCTGCACCCGTCGTCGCGCACCGTCCGCACCGGCATCGGCTCGGCCGCGCCCACCCCCGTCCGGGCCAAGGCCGCCGAGGAGTTCCTGAACGCGGCGCTCGACGAGGGGGGCTTCTGGGACAACGGCCGGATCATCACCCCGTCGGTCGCCAAACAGTTCGCGGACCTGTGCGCCGGCGCCTGCAACCCGATCGACGACGTACGCGGCACCGCGAGCTACCGCCGTCACGCGGTCGGCGTCATGGCCCGCCGCACGCTCATGTGGACCTGGGAGTCCTACCGCGGCACCGCCGCCCACACGGAGGGAGTCGCGTAATGCGCGTCAGTTTCACGGTCAACGGTCGTCCCCAGGAAGCCGACGACGTGTGGGAGGGCGAGTCCCTGCTGTACGTGCTGCGGGAGCGGATGGGACTGCCCGGCTCCAAGAACGCCTGCGAGCAGGGCGAGTGCGGGTCCTGCACGGTCCGCCTCGACGGCGTCCCGGTGTGTTCGTGTCTGGTGGCCGCCGGCCAGGTCGAGGGTCGCGAGGTCGTCACGGTCGAGGGACTCGCGGACTTCGCCAAGCAGCGCGCCGAGCACGGTGGCTGCGCCTCCGCCGCCTGCGGTACGGCCGGCCCGGCGGGAACCTCGCTCGACGAGGCCAGGCGGTGGGCTGCCGAGGGCACCGACTCGCAGACCGGCGAGGGCACCGAACTCTCCCCGATCCAGCAGGCGTTCATCGACGCCGGGGCCGTCCAGTGCGGCTTCTGCACCCCGGGTCTGCTGGTCGCGGCCGACGAGATGCTGGAACGCACCCCGAACCCGAGCGACGCGGACATCCGTGAGGCGCTGTCGGGCAACCTGTGCCGCTGCACCGGCTACGAGAAGATCATGGACGCGGTCCGCCTCGCGGCCGCCCGGCAGTCCGAAGGGGTCTGAACGGATGGGAACCACCGGCCTGCCCACCACCCTCACCCAGGGCTCCCGCACCAAGGGCGGTGTCGGCGAGTCCACGCTCCGCCCGGACGGCACCCTCAAGGTCACCGGCGAGTTCGCGTACTCCTCCGACATGTGGCACGAGGACATGCTCTGGGGCCACATCCTGCGCTCCACGGTCGCCCACGCCGAGATCGTCTCCATCGACACCGGCGAGGCCCTCGCCACCCCCGGCGTGTACGCCGTCATGACGTACGACGACCTGCCGACCGAGGTGAAGCACTACGGCCTGGAGATCCAGGACACCCCCGTCCTCGCCCACGGCAAGGTCCGTCACCACGGCGAACCCGTCGCGATCGTCGCCGCCGACCACCCGGAGACCGCCCGCCGGGCCGCCGCCAAGATCAAGGTGGAGTACCGCGAACTGCCGGTCGTCACCGACGAGGCCTCCGCGACCGCGCCGGACGCCGTCCTCCTGCACGAGGACCGCGACGACCACCACTTCGCGCACGTCTCCCACCCGAACATCGTCCACCGCCAGCCCGTCATCCGCGGCGACGTGGCGAAGGCACGCGAGCGCGCCGACGTGATCGTCGAGGGCGAGTACGTCTTCGGCATGCAGGACCAGGCCTTCCTCGGCCCCGAGTCCGGCCTCGCCGTCCCCGCCGAGGACGGCGGCGTCGACCTCTACATCGCCACCCAGTGGCTGCACGCCGACCTGCGCCAGATCGCCCCCGTGCTCGGCCTGCCCGAGGACAAGGTCCGGATGACGCTGGCCGGCGTCGGCGGGGCCTTCGGCGGTCGCGAGGACCTGTCGATGCAGATCCACGCCTGCCTGCTCGCCCTGCGCACGGGCAAGCCCGTCAAGATCGTCTTCAACCGCTTCGAGTCCTTCTTCGGCCATGTCCACCGTCACCCCGCGAAGCTCCACTACGAGCACGGCGCGACGAAGGACGGCAAGCTCACCCACCTCAAGGCCCGTATCGTCCTGGACGGCGGCGCCTACGCCTCCTCCTCCCCGGCCGTCGTCGGCAACGCCGCCTCGCTCGGCGCCGGGCCGTACGTCATCGAGGACGTCGACATCGAGGCCCTCGCCCTCTACACCAACAACCCGCCCTGCGGCGCGATGCGCGGCTTCGGAGCGGTCCAGGCGTGCTTCGCCTACGAGGCGCAGATGGACAAGCTGGCGGCGAAGCTCGGCATGGACCCGGTGGAGTTCCGGCGGATCAACGCCATGTCCCAGGGCGCCGTCATGCCGACCGGCCAGGTGGTCGACTCCCCGGCCCCGGTCGCCGAACTCCTGCGCCGCGTCAAGGCGATGCCCCTGCCGCCCGAGCAGCAGTGGCGCACGGCGGGCGAGGCGGCGGACGTACGACAGCTGCCGGGCGGCCTGTCCAACACCACGCACGGCGAAGGCGTCGTCCGGGGCGTCGGTTACGCGGTCGGCATCAAGAACGTCGGCTTCTCCGAGGGCTTCGACGACTACTCGACCGCCCGGGTCCGGATGGAGGTCGTCGGCGGTGAAGCCGTCGCCACCGTCCACACGGCCATGGCCGAGGTCGGCCAGGGCGGCATCACCGTCCACGCGCAGATCGCCCGCACCGAGCTCGGCGTCACCCGGGTGACCATCAACCCGGCCGACACCCAGGTGGGTTCGGCCGGCTCGACCTCCGCGTCCCGCCAGACCTACGTCACGGGCGGCGCGGTCAGGAACAGCTGCGAGCTGGTCCGCGAGAAGGTCCTGGAGATGGGGCGCCGCAAGTTCGGCACGTACCACCCCGCCTGGGCCACGGCCGAGCTGCTGCTGGAGGGCGGCAAGGTCGTCACCGACGCCGGTGAGGTCCTGGCCGACCTGGTGGACGTCCTCGGGGACGAGGCCGTCGAGGTCGAGGCGGAGTGGCGGCACCGGCCGACCGAGCCGTTCGACCTGCGGACCGGGCAGGGCTTCGGCCATGTCCAGTACTCCTTCGCCGCGCACCGGGCGGTCGTCGAGGTCGACACCGAGCTGGGCATGGTCAAGGTCGTCGAGCTGGCCTGTGCCCAGGACGTCGGCAAGGCGCTCAACCCGCTCTCCGTGGTGGGCCAGATCCAGGGCGGCACGACCCAGGGCCTCGGCATCGCGGTGATGGAGGAGATCGTCGTCGACCCCAGGACCGCGAAGGTGCGCAATCCCTCCTTCACGGACTACCTCATCCCCACGATCCTCGACACGCCGACCATCCCCGTCGACGTGCTCGAACTCGCCGACGACCACGCGCCGTACGGGCTGCGCGGGGCCGGCGAGGCCCCGACCCTGTCGTCGACCCCGGCCGTGCTCGCGGCGATCCGGGCCGCGACGGGGCTGGAACTGAACCGAACGCCGGTGCGCCCGGAACATCTGACGGGTACGGCGTAGCGGTCGGCCGGGGCGCCCAAGAACCCTGGGGGTGCGGTTCGTCTGCGGGTGCGGGTGCGTTGTGGTTGCTCGCGCAGTTCCCCGCGCCCCTTGAAAGCCCCGGGCGCGACCCATGCCGTCAAGGGGCGCGGGGAACTGCGCGACCAGCCCCCACGCACCCGCACCCGACAACGCACCCCCCCGCAATCACCACGTTCGTCTCGGGCCGTCCCCCGGGTCGGGCACCTTCCCAAAACGGCCGGAGCGAAGGCGACGGCCGGGCCCCTGTGAACCTTGGGAGCAGGCCCACATGACCCAACCCTCACTCAAACCGAGCAGCACCGCCGACGACACGGGCACACCACCCCCCGTCCCCGCCGGCAGGCCCTCGCTCGACCGGTACTTCCACATCACCCACCGAGGATCCACCGTCGCCCGAGAGGTCCGCGGCGGCGTCACCACCTTCATGGCGATGGCGTACATCCTCCTGCTCAACCCGCTCATCCTGTCCGGCCCGGACGCCGCCGGCGCCACGCTCGGCCAGAAGGCCCTGATCACGGCGACCGCGCTCGCGGCAGCCGTCAGCACGCTCCTCATGGGCGTCGTCGGCAGGGTCCCGCTCGCCCTCGCCGCCGGCCTCTCCGTCTCGGGCGTCATCGCCTCGCAGGTCGCCCCGCAGATGACCTGGCCGCAGGCGATGGGCATGTGCGTGATGTACGGCGTGATCATCATGCTGCTGGTCGTCACCGGCCTCCGCGAGATGATCATGAACGCCATCCCGCTGGCCCTGAAGCACGCGATCACCATGGGTATCGGGCTGTTCGTCGCCCTGATCGGCTTCTACAAGGCCGGCTTCGTGCACCAGGGCAAGGCGACCCCGGTCAGCCTCGGCCCCGCCGGGGAACTCGCCGGCTGGCCGGTCCTCCTCTTCGCGGTCACCCTCCTCGCGATCTTCATGCTCCAGGCCCGGGGCGTTCCCGGCGCGATCCTGCTCGGTATCGTCGGCGGCACGGTGATCGCCGTGCTCCTCAACGCCCTCGACGTCATCGACCCGAAGCAATGGGCGGGCGGCGCACCGGAGTTGCACGGCAGCGCGGTCTCGATGCCGGACTTCTCACTTCTCGGCCAGGTCGAGTTCGGCGGCTGGGGCGACGTCGGCGCGATGACGGTCGGCATGATCGTCTTCACCCTCGTGCTCGCCGGGTTCTTCGACGCGATGGCCACCATCATCGGCGTGGGTACGGAGGCCGGGCTCGCCGACGACAAGGGCCGTATGCCGGGCCTGTCCAAGGCATTGTTCGTCGACGGCGCGGGCGGCGCGATCGGCGGTGTGGCCGGCGGCTCGGGCCAGACCGTGTTCGTCGAGTCGGCGACCGGCGTCGGCGAGGGCGCCCGCACGGGGCTCTCCTCCGTCGTCACCGGGCTGTTCTTCGCCGCCTGTCTGTTCTTCACCCCGCTCACGGCGATCGTGCCCGGCGAGGTCGCGGCCGCCGCCCTCGTCGTCATCGGCGCCATGATGATGATGAACGCCCGCCACGTCGACTGGTCCGACCGCGCCACCGCGATCCCGGTCTTCCTGACCGTCGTGATCATGCCGTTCACGTACTCCATCACGGCGGGCGTCGCCGCCGGAGTCGTCTCCTACGTCGCCATCAGGCTCGCCCAGGGCCGGGCGCGGGAGATCGGCGCGTTCATGTGGGGCCTGACGGCGGTCTTCGTCGTCTTCTTCGCCCTGAACCCCATCGAGAACTGGATGGGCGTGCGCTAGCGGCAGTCCCCGCCACGTACCGTCCGCACCACCGCCGTTGACGCCGAAGGAGACCGAGAGATGCTGGACATCGCCGAAGAACTGCACCGGTGGGTCGAGCAGGGACGTGACTTCGCCGTGGCCACCGTGGTGGCCGTCGGCGGCAGCGCCCCCCGCCGACCGGGCGCCGCCCTCGCGGTGGACGCCGACGGTGCGGCGATCGGCTCGGTCTCCGGCGGCTGCGTGGAAGGCGCCGTCTACGACCTGTGCCGACAGGCCCTGACGGACGGCGAAACGGTCCTCGAACGCTTCGGCTACAGCGACGAGGACGCCTTCGCCGTCGGGCTGACCTGCGGCGGAGTCATCGACATCCTCGTCACACCGGTGCGGGCCGGCGACCCCGTCCGCCCGGTCGCCGCCGCCGCGCTCTCCACCGCCGTGAGCGGGCGGGCGGCGGCCCTGGCCCGGATCGTCTCCGGCCCGGCGGACCTGCGGGGCCGCGCCCTGCTGGTCCGCCCGGACGGCTCGTACGACGGCGGCTACGGCGCCCATCCCGAGCTGGACCGCACGGTCGCCGTCGAGGCCCGTGCCCTCCTCGACGCCGGCCGCACGGGCACCCTGGAGATCGGAGAGGAGGGCTCGCGGTGCGGAGCCCCGCTCACGGTCCTCGTCGAGTCGTCCGTCCCGCCGCCCCGGATGATCGTCTTCGGCGCGATCGACTTCGCGTCGGCGCTGGTCCGGGTCGGCAAGTTCCTCGGCCACCATGTGACGGTGTGCGACGCCCGCCCCGTCTTCGCGACCCGGGCCCGCTTCCCGGAGGCCGACGAGATCGTGGTCGAGTGGCCGCACACCTACCTGGAGCGCACGGCCGTCGACGCCCGTACGGTCCTCTGCGTCCTCACCCACGACGCCAAGTTCGACATCCCGCTCCTCCGGCTCGCCCTGCGGCTCCCCGTCGCCTACGTCGGCGCGATGGGGTCCCGCCGCACGCATCTCGACCGCAACGAACGCCTCCGCGAGGCCGGTGTCACCGAGCTGGAGCTGGCCCGGCTGCGTTCCCCGATCGGCCTCGACCTCGGCGCGCGCACCCCGGAGGAGACCGCCCTGTCGATCGCCGCCGAGATCGTCGCCGACCGGCGGGGCGGCAGCGGGGTCCGCCTGACCGGCGCGCACACCCCGATCCACCACGACGGCCCACCCGCCCTCACGGAACTGCCGAGCCTCCGCGTCTCCTGACATCGCCCCGCGCCGCCGACTTGACCCCCGGGGCGGCAGGGCCGACCGTTGCGATAGGGCAACAGCGCTACGGGGGCGGGCAGTTGAGTGCGATGACCGATGAGGAGCGACCGCGCGGGGGCGGGGCCGACAGCCCGCACGGCGCGAGGAATTCGGACGCGGACGAGCGGGGGCGGAGCGCCGACGCTCCAGACAGAAGGCCTGGCGACGGCACCGCCGACGACGGCACCCCCGACGAAGGCGGCGCACCCTCGGACGGCGGTACCGACAGCGGTACCGACGGCAGCACCGCCGAGGGCGCCGAAGCCGGTGAGGCCGACGCCGACGCCGGTGACGGGGGTGCGGGGGACGGCGACGCTTCGGGTGAGCCCGGAGACGACGGCGCCGCCGACGAACGGCGGCTGTCGACCGTGTCGACCGCGCTCCTCGGGCTCTTCCTCCTCGCCGACGTCGTCTTCGTCTGCGGAGCCCTGGTGACGCTCTGGCCGGCGGTGTTGGCGACGGTCGAGCCCGGGGCGGAACCCACGGCCACCGCGCGCTGGTCGCCGTTCGGCCTGGGGGACTGGTCGCTGACCGCCGACACGGCGATGCTGCTGGCCGTGGTCGTGTGCAGCGCGCTCGGCAGCTTCGTCCACGCGGCCACGTCCTTCGCGACGTACGTCGGCAACCGTCGGCTCTACGCGAGCTGGCTGTGGTGGTACCTCCTGCGGGCCGGAATCGGGGTGGCCCTCGCGCTCCTCGTCTATCTCCTCCTGCGTGGCGGCCTGTTCGCGGGCAGCTCCGGCGCCGGGGCGACCAACCCGTACGGCTTCTCCGGCATCGCCGGGCTCTGCGGACTCTTCTCCAAACAGGCCACCGACAAGCTCCGCGAGATCTGCGACACCCTCCTCAGCACCACGGGCGACGGCGACCGGGACCGCCGCGACGGCCTGTCCACCAACCGCAACGGGGACCCGGGCCCGTCCTGACGACGTTCGGCATCAGTACCCCGGCCCCCCCCAGGTGTCCGCCTCCCCCCCCCGAGACCCGCCGGCTCACCCCGGCTTGCGCGCCAGCACGTACGCCTGAGGGGTGTTCGCCGTGGTGCCGGGCCCGTCGGCCTCCCGCACGAGCCGCGCCGACTCGACCAGCCCGGCGTCCCTCAGCATCTCGGCGATCCGGTCGGGCGGGAAGCGGTGGACGTCGAGGTCGAGGGGGTGACCGTAGGCGTGCGTGAGGTGGACGGACTCGTCGCCCACCTTGTACGCCATCGCGAGGAGCCCGCCGGGGGCAAGGATCCGATGGAACTCCCGGAACATACGCGGGAGTTCGGCGAGCGGGGTGTGCACCGTGGAGTACCAGGCGAGGGCTCCGGCCAGGCAGCCGTCCTCGAAGTCGAGCGCGGTCATCGTGCCCACGTCGAACCGGAGTCGCGGATGGGCCCAGCGGGCCACGGCGACCATCTGCGGCGAGAGGTCGATGCCGCAGATGTCGAGCCCCAGCGAGGCCAGATGTCCGGTGATCCGCCCCGGCCCGCACCCCAGGTCCGCGACGCGGCCGCCCCCGGCGTCCAGCACCTGCTCGGCGAACACGCCCAGCATGGCCCGCTCGAACGGGCTCTTCGCCAACTCGTCTCTCAGCAGCTTCTCGTAGTCGGTGGCGACCGTGTCGTAGGACTCCCGGGTGGTGTGGTGGTCTGTGGTCATGGTGCGGACAGTAGTGGGAGGGTCTGACACCGACCTCCGGACCGCGGCCGACGACAGGACCGCCGGGACGGCCGACTCAGCCCGTTCGCCCGCCGTCGGCCGCGAGCAGCCCGTCCATCGCGCGTCCGAACATACGTCGCGACGTCCATGCCAGCGGTCGGTCGAGGAGGCCCGGCAGCCATCGCACCCGCAGGTCCTCGCGCCAGACCGTGCGGGAGGCGCCGTCACCGTACGGATGGACCTCGATCTCGGCCCAGCCGGTGACGAACGAACCACGCTTGACGAGACGGCACTTCCCGGGAGCCCCGGCCTCCGGTGGCTGCCAGACCGTGACCTCCATCGGGTCGTCGAAGGCGAGCGGCCCGACACCGCTGCGGGCCACGAACACCGTGCCCTCACCGGTCGGCGCGGGCGTGCGCACGGTGACGCGGGTCAGCGGCACGACGTCCGCGTGCCGGGGCCAGTCGGTCAGAAGCCGCCAGGCACGGTCCACGGGGAGCGGGGTGAGGCGTTCCAGGAGGAAGAGAACCACGGGGCGAGCGTAAGGGAACAGTCGTGGCGGAGGCGGGTGCCGGGGCGCGCGGAGGGTCGCGTACCCGGATGCCCCGACGCCCGCCCGGCGCTGCGGCCCTCCCGGCCCCCCGGGCCCGTCCGGCGCACCCGCCGCAGCGCCCCTATCGCCCTGCCACGCCGTACGGCACGATGAGCGCGACCGCACGCCCGCCCCTGGCCGGAAGGTGCTCTCGTGGACGCTGAACTGCACGACAGACTCGACGAGTTGCAGCGCGATCCGTATCCGCTCTACGCGCGGGCCAGGTCGGCGGAGGGGCTGACGTACGTCCCCGAGCTGGACTCCTGGCTGGTGGCCCGGGACGCCGACGTACGAGAGGTGCTGCGGCGCCCGGAGGACTTCTCCTCGGCCAACGCGCTGCGCCCCGACGTCATGCCCGCGCCCGCCGCGCTGGCCGTGCTCGGCGGGGGCTTCGGCGGCCGTCCCGTGGTCGTCACCGCCGACGGCGCCCTGCACCAGGAGCTGCGCGCCCCGATCGTGCGGGGCCTGTCGCCCGCCCGGGTCGGTGCCGTCCTGCCGTACGCAGCCGAACGGGCCGCCGCCCTGGTCGACGACTTCGTCAAGAAAGGCCAGGGCGGCCGCGTCGAGCTGATGTCCGCGTACGCGGGGCGGCTGCCCGGGGAGGTCATCGGGCGTCTCGTCGGGTTCGACCCGGACGACGTACCGGCGTTGGTGCACGGCGGTCGCCGGGCCGAGCAGTTGCTGTTCCGGCCCATGGCGGAGGCCGAGCAGATCGCGGCGGCCGAGGACGTGGTCGCCACGGCCCACCTGCTCGACGCCTTCGTGCGGGCCCGGCACGCCGACCCGCGCGAGGATCTGGGCACCGAACTCATCGTCTCCGTCGTCGGACCGGACGCCGCCGAGCTGACCCTCGACCATCGCCACCAGGTCGTGGCCCATCTGCAGAACCTGCTCATCGCCGGACACCTGACCACGACGGCCCTCATCGGGACCACCGTCCTGCACCTGCTGCGCGACCGCCGGCAGTGGGAGCTGCTCTGCGCCGAACCGGAGCGCATCCCGGCCGCCATAGAGGAAGCCGCCCGCCACGACACCGCGCTGCAGGGCTTCCGCCGCGTCACCACGCGCCCGGTCACCCTCGCCGGCACCGAACTTCCCGCCGGGACACCGGTGTTCCTCGCGTTCGCCGGCGCCAACCGCGACGCCTCACGCCACCCGCGCCCCGACGAGTTCGACATCGCCCGTCCCGCCGGCAGCCGTCACCTCTCCTTCGGCCTCGGCGCCCACACCTGCCCCGGCTCACAGCTCGCCCGCGAACAACTCCGCCTGACACTGGAGCTGTTGACCAGCCGACTGCCGGGCCTGCGCCTGGCCGAGGGCCAACGGATCACCATGCGGCCGACGTTGATCCATCGGTCCCCGGAACGCCTCGAACTCCTCTGGTGACCTGCCGGACCCCCTGGAGTCCCCGCCGGGGGCCGGCGCGTGGCGGCCCCGGCGCGCGGAGCGGTGCGGTTTCACACGTGCAGCAGGTCCCGCGCCGCCACCGGCATCCCCGTCTCCAGCGACCGGTTCGCCGCCAGCCCCGTCACCAGCGACCGTGCGCCGTCCACGGCGTCGGCCGCGCGCCCCAGCGCGTCCGGCACCCGCTCCCCGAACAGGTCGGCCAGCATGCGGACGTCTCCACCGCCGTGTCCGCCCGCGTCCGTCTCCACCTTCACCTCGCGCGGCGGCTCCCAGAAGCGGCGTACGAGCAGCTGGGTCCTGCCGGGTTCCGCGCCCGCCTCGGCGCCGTGCAGGACGGGGCTCGCACCGGTGACGGGGACGTGCGGGCGGGTCCAGGTGGACTCCTCCACCAGCAGCTCGACGCGCCCCTCGCTGCCGTTGAAGGCGATGCGGTACCCCTCCCAGGGCGCGTACGCCGTCAGGTGGTACGTCAGGGTCGCCCCGGAGGCGTACCGCACGAGGACCGCCATGTCGTCCTCGATGGTCACGCCGGGACCGAAGACGTTCTGGTCGCGGTGGTAGCCGTCCTCCCGCTCGGCGTCCAGGTAGAGCGAGGTGAGGACGGGGGAGTCCCGCAGGCGCAGGGCGAAGGGGTCGGACTCGGCCGCCGGGGAGCCGTGGGCGCGGGTGTAGTCCCGGGCGAGTCCTCGGCGGGGGCCCGCCTCGTCGCCGTAGAAGAAGAGGCCACCCTGGGCGAAGACGGTGTCGGGGCGGGTGTCCAGCCACCAGTTGACCAGGTCGAAGTGGTGGGTCGACTTGTGCACGAGGAGGCCGCCGGAGTTCGCCTTGTCGCGGTGCCAGCGGCGGAAGTAGTCGGCGCCGTGCCGCAGATCGAGCAGCCACTCGAAGTGCACCGAGCCGACCTCGCCGATCTCACCGCTCGCGAGCAGCTCCCGTACGGCCGAATGCACCGGGTTGTAGCGGTAGTTGAAGGAGACGCGTACCTCGCGGCCGGTCCGCCGCCGGGCGTGGAGGATGCGGTGGGCACGCTCGGCGTCGGTCGTCATCGGCTTCTCGGTGACGACGTCGCAGCCCGCCTCCAGGGCCCGGACGATGTAGTGGTCGTGGGTCCGGTCCACCGTGCACACCACGACCAGGTCGACCCGCTCGCGGCGCAGCATCTCCTCGAACTCGTCGGCCCCGTACGCCGGTACGGGCGCGCGGCCGGGGTGGTCGGCGGCGATCCAGGCGTTGTGGACGGCCATGCGGTGCGTGTTCAGGTCGCAGAGCCCGACCAGCTCCACCCGTTCCGCGAAGGATCCCGTCAGGGCCTCGGTGAACATCCGCGCCCGGGCACCGAGCCCCACCACGGCGGCGCGGCGGGGTCGTGGGGAGGTGGTGCAGGGGTCTTGTTGTGACATCCGGACCTTCCCTAGGGTCACTACGGGGGGAAGCGCTTTCTAGCGAAAGAGGTGACCCACTCATGCCCCGAATCAGGACGAGGGAGTCCTGGAAACCTCGTGCGGCGGCCACCGCGCTGGCGCTCTGCGCGCTGCTCACCGGCTGCTCGGGACCGGACGGGTCGGGCGCCGTCGGCGGCGAGGTCGTCCTGCGCTACACCTGGTGGGGCAACCCCGACCGGGCCGCCAGAACCCAGGCGGCCGTCGAGCTCTTCGAGAAGAAGAACCCGGGGATCGACATTCAGACCTCCTTCGCCGGCTACGAGGCCTACAAGCAGAAGCTCGCCACCCAGGCCGCCGGCGGCGACGCGCCCGACGTGATGCAGCTCGACTACCGGATGATCGACCAGTACGCCTCCGGCGGTGTGCTCCTCGACCTCGCCGAACAGCGATCGGCCCTGGACACCGCCGAGTTCGAGCCGGGACTGCTCGCCACCGGCAAGGTGAACGGCAAGCAGTACGCCGTGCCGCAGGGCCGCGGCACCGAGGCCATGGTCTACGACACCGAGAAGTGGCGGGCGGCCGGTCTCGAACCGCCCCGGGTCGGCTGGACCTGGAGCGAATGGGCCGACGCCATGCGGAAGGTGGCCGAGGAGACCGGGGAGCCCGGCGGCACCGACCCCGGGCAGAGCGAGGACGCCTTCGAGATCTGGCTGCGCGGCCAGGGCAAGGCCCTCTACACCGAGGACCGCCGGCTCGGCTTCGACGCCGACGACCTGACCCGCTGGTGGACCTTCACCGACCGGCTCCGGAGAGAGGGTGCCGTCTCACCGGCCGAGCAGACGACCCAGCTCGACGGCACGGTCGAGAACACCCCGCTCGGGCGGGGCGAAGCCGCCTCGGACGTCAACTGGGACGCCCCCGCGAGCGGTTACCTCGCGCTCGTCCCCACCGGGATCTCCCTCGCCCCCATGCCGGGGGGCGAGGACGGCACGCCCGGCCAGTACTTCAAGCCCTCCATGTTCATGGGTGTCGCCGCCGACTCCGGCCACCCCGAGGAGTCCGCCCGGCTCGTCGACTTCCTCCTCAACGACGACGAGGCCGCGAAGATCCTCGGCGCCACCCGGGGCATCCCCGTCAACGAGTCGATCCGTGCGGACATCGCGGCCGACCTCAAGGACTTCGACAAGACCATCTACGACTATCAGGCCACCGTCGAAGGAAAGCTCGACCCGCCGCCCCAGGCGCCACCGTCGGGCGACAGCGCCCTGCAGACCACGTTCCAGCGCGACTACGACCAGGTGTCCTACGAGCGGATGTCCCCCCGCGAGGCCGCCGAGAACTACCTCACCGAGGCGAAGGCGGAGCTGAGGTCATGACCACCACGCGACTGCCGACGACCGTACCCCGCAAGGGAGTTCAGCAGCCGGACCGGCCCGCGCGGCGCCGCAGGCGCGAGGGCGCCGCCTGGGTGTTCCTCTCCCCCTGGGTGCTCGGGGCCTGCGTCCTGACCCTGCTCCCGATGGCCGTCTCGCTCTACCTCTCCTTCACCGACTACGACCTCTTCAACGCCCCGAACTGGGTGGGCCTGCGCAACTACGCCCAGATGTTCACCGAGGACCCGCGCTACTGGCGCTCGGTCATGACGACCCTGCTGTACGTCGTCATCGCCGTACCCCTCCAACTGGCCCTCGCCCTCCTGGTCGCCCTGGCCCTGAAGAACATGAGGCGCGGCCGGGGCTTCTACCGCTCCGCCTTCTACGCTCCCTCCCTGCTCGGCGCCTCCATGTCCATCGCCCTGGTCTGGCGGGCGATCTTCAACGACGGCGGCACCGTCGACAACCTCCTCGGCGCCGGCGGCTGGGTCAACCGGCCAGGCTGGGCGCTGCTCGCGGTCGCCCTGCTCACGGTGTGGCAGTTCGGCGCCCCGATGGTCATCTTCCTCGCCGGACTCCAGCAGATTCCGGGGGAGTTGTACGAGGCGGCCGAGGTGGACGGCGCGAGCGCCTGGCGCCGCTTCCTGTCGATCACGGTCCCGATGCTGTCGCCCGTGATCTTCTTCAACCTGGTCCTCCAGACCATCCAGGCCTTCCAGGTCTTCACCCCGGCCTTCGCGATCAGCGCGGGCAAGGGCGGCCCCGCCGACTCCACCCTCTTCTACACCCTCTACCTCTACGACCGGGGCTTCGTCGCCTCCCACATGGGCTACGCCTCCGCCATGGCCTGGGTCCTGCTGCTCGCCATCGGCGCGGTCACCGCGATCCTGTTCCGCACCTCCCGCTCCTGGGTCTTCTACGCCTCCGAGGGGGACCGATGACCACCACCACACCCACAACTCCCGTAGTGCGCAAGCCCGTTGCCTGGCGGCGGGTGGCCCTGCACGTCGGCTGTCTGGCCGCGCTCCTCGTGATGCTGTACCCGCTGGCCTGGCTCCTCGCGACCTCCGTGAAGCCCGCGGACGAGGTCATCGCCAGCCTCGACCTGCTGCCGAGCCGACTGGAGTGGTCCAACTACGAGACCGCGCTCGACGGCGTCAACGACGTGTCGGTGGGCCGGCTGCTCGGCAACTCCCTGCTGATCGCCGGCGGCGCGGTCGTCGGGAACGTCCTCTCCTGCTCCCTGGCCGCGTACGCGTTCGCCCGGCTGCGCTTCCGCTTCCGGGGGCCGCTGTTCGCCTTCATGATCGCGACGATCATGCTGCCGCACCACGCCGTGCTGATCCCGCAGTACATCATCTTCAACCAGCTCGGCATGGTGAACACCTACTGGCCGCTGATCCTGCCGAAGTTCCTCGCCACGGAGGCGTTCTTCGTCTTCCTCATCGTGCAGTTCATGCGCGGACTGCCCAGGGAACTGGAGGAGGCGGCCCGTATCGACGGATGCGGACCGTTCCGGAGTTTCCTCTCGGTGATCCTGCCCCTCACCCGGCCCGCCCTCATCACCACCGCGATCTTCACCTTCATCTGGACCTGGAACGACTTCTTCACCCAGCTGATCTATCTCTTCTCGCCCGAGAAGTTCACCCTGACCCTGGCCCTCAGGTCATTCGTCGACGCGTCGAGCACCTCGGCGTTCGGCCCGATGTTCGCCATGTCCGTCATCGCCCTCCTGCCGATCGTGCTGTTCTTCCTCGCCTTCCAGCGGTTCCTGGTGGAGGGCATGGCCAACTCCGGGATCAAGGGATGAGCGCGATGCGGACCGACCGGGAGCCGGGCGAGATCTTCGGCCCGCGGATGACGCTGTTCGCCGATGTGCTGAGCGTCGGTGTCGCCGTGGCGGTGGTGAGCCTTCCGCTGGTCACCGTGCCCGCCGCGCTCTCCACGGCCTGCGCCGTCCTGCGGGGCGTACGGGAGGACCGCCCGGTCACGGCCGCCCGCTTCCTCGGGGCGCTGCGCCGCCGACTGCGAACCGGCGACCTGGCCGCCGGGCTCCTGGCCCTCACCGGCCTTACTCTCGCCCTGGTCGATCTGGCCCTGGCCGGTGCCGGCCTCCCCGGCGGCCGGGTCTTCGCCCTCCTGGCCGCCGCCCTCGGCACCTGCGCCGCCGTGATCGGTCTGCGCGCCTGCGCCCGCCCCGAGTCGGTCGAGGACTGGCCGGCGGCGGTGCGGGGAGCGGCCCGGGACGCGGCGCGCGATCCGGGCGGCAGCGCCCTGGTCGTCCTCGCCGTGGCGACGGCGGCGGCGAGCGCCTGGATGCTGCTGCCGCTCGTGTTCCTCGTACCGGGGCTGCTGGCGTTGGCGCTCACGGCCGTCGACGTACGCGGAAAAGAGGTCGCTCCGCGGGAGGGCCTGTGATGGGCTGACCCCCTTGACGGGCCGGCGCGCGTGACGGGCGGCGCCTCGGACGTCCCGCGAAGAGGGAGCGCGACGGTGAACAGACGGCGGCGCAAGAAACGGTCGCACCGGCTGGTGTCGGCCGCGTCGATCGGCGACACCGCCGCTGTCGACGCGCTGCTGCGCGCCGGCGCCCCCGCCGAGACGACGGACGCCGAGGGTACGACGCCCCTGTACGCGGCGGCCGTCCACGGGGCGGCCGACACGGTCCGCCGGCTGCTCGCGGCCGGGGCCTCGCCCGACACCGAGAGCGGACACGGCACGGAGGGCACCCCGCTGTGCGGCGCCGCGTGCTGGGGACACACCGAAGCGGTGCGCGCACTCCTCGCCCACGGCGCCGACCCCGACCTGCGCGAGGACCATGGCACGGGCCGCTCCCCGCTCGAGTGGGCGGCCACCGGTCCCTACCCCGAGACGACGGCCGTCCTGCTCGCGGCGGGGGCCCGGCCCGTAGGCGGGGTCAGGACCTCTGCGGGATGAAGGCAGGGTGAGGACCGGCGCGGGGCTCAGAACGCGTACGGTCCGAACCGGCCCCAGGCCACCACGGCCGCCAGGATCAGCAGCACCAGACTCGGTGCCGTCTCCTTGGTCTCGCCGCGGCGGAGGTGGAAGACGACCGCGCCGAGCATCGTGACGGCGAGGCCGGTCGCCGCGAGCGGCACGAACACCGTGGCTATGTCGAGGACGGCCGGAAGGATCAGCCCGATGGCGCCCAGGGCCTCCAGCGCGCCGATGGTCTTGACCATGCCCGGCGAGAACGAGTCGACCCACGTCATCCCCGAGGCCGACAGCTTCTCCTTGGACTGGGCGGTCTTCATCAGGCCGGCGGCGAGGAAGGCGGCCGCGAGCAGGCTCGCGATGATCCAGAGGGTGACGTTCATGGCAGGTTCTTCCTAAGGGGACGCAAGGACGAGATGACTTGAATGTTCAACGTAAGAGGGGCCCAACGTAGGGCCGGATGACTTGAAACGTCAAGCGGCTCCGCACGTCGAGGCGGGCTTGGTCGATGGCCACCGCACGTAGAGTGGGCGCCATGGAGACACCCCAGCAGCCGCGTTGGCTGACCGACGAGGAGATGGAGACCTGGCACGCGCTGGCGGGCGTGATGGTCAGACTGCCGGGCGCGCTGGACGCGGAGCTGCAGAGGGACGCGGGGGTCAGTCACGTCGAGTACCTGGTGATGGCGATGCTGTCCCAGACCGAGGGGCGCACGCTGCGGATGAGCGATCTCGCCGGACACACCGGTTCGTCGCTGTCCCGGCTCTCCCATCTGGTGAAGCGGCTGGAGAAGAGCGCGTGGGTGCGCCGCGAGCCGGACCCCACCGACGGGCGCTACACGCTGGCCGTCCTCACGGACGCCGGTCACGCCAAGGTCGTCGAGAGCGCCCCGGGCCACGCCGACGCCGTACGCCGCTTCGTCTTCGACGCGCTCACCGGCGCTCAGCAGCGTCAGTTGCGGGACATCGGGCGACGGATCTGGCGGACCGTCGCACCCGACGACCACTGTCTCCCGCCGCCGAGCTGACGGTCCGTCCCCTCGTCAGGACCCTGCTGCCGCCGCTCGGCGCCCGGTCGGGGCGCCGACCCTTCAGTGCCCGCCCGGCGGGCCGGTGGTGCCCCGGACCTCCAGCGTCGGCGTGGTCAGGACGACCTTGGCGGGGCGTGCCGGATCGGCGATGCGGTCCAGCAGGCACTGCGCGGCGGTGCGGCCCACGTCGTGGCTGGCGTTGTCCACGGTGGTGAGCCAGAGGTGGCGCAGCCGTGAGACGTAGGTGTTGTCGTAGCCGACCAGGGAGAGGTCGCGCGGCACCCTCAGGCCCAGTTCCTCGGCGGCGGAGAGCGCGCCCACACAGGCCATGTCGTTGAACGCCACGACGGCGGTGGGACGTCGGGGGAGGTTCAGCAGCCGGACCGTGGCGCGGTAGCCGCCCTCCTCCGTGAGGTCGCCCCGTTCGACGGTCGCCAGGTCGCCCAGCCCGTGCTCGCGCATCACCGTCTCGAAGCTGCGGCGGCGCAGCGCCCCGACCACACCGTCCCCCGCGATGTGCGCGATGCGCCGGTGCCCGAGCCCGATGAGGTGCTCGGTGGCGAGACGGGCGCCGTGCTGGTCGTCGCCCGCGACGACGTCCACCTGCGGGAGCGCGGGTTCGCGGGCGCCCGCCACGACGGTCGGGATGAGCCCGGCGGCCGTGCGCAGCGCCTCGGAGGGCGGCAGGGTGCCGACCGCGATCAGCCCGTCGACCCGCAGTTCGGTGAAGGTGCGGGTGAGGTCCTCGCCGAGCCGCCGGTTGAGATGGCCGTCGGCCAGCAGCATGCGCAGACCGTTGTCGTGCAGCCGGGAGTTGAGGCCGTCGAGCAGTTCCACGAACCAGGGGTTGCGCATGTCGTGGAGGAGGACGCCGACCGTGCGGGTCCGGCGCTCGCTCAGGCTGCGCGCGGCGGCGTTCGGCCGGTAGCCCAGCTCGTCCACGGCCGTCAGCACGGCCTCCCGCTTCTCGGGGCGCACCTGGTCGGAGCCGCGCAGCACCAGGGAGACCAGCGACTTCGACACGCCGGCCCGTTCGGCGACATCGCGAATGGTCGGGGGTCTCATGGCGTGGACCGTTCCATAGCCGCAGCGCGGTTGTCAAAGGGTGCCACAGGGGTTGACACCGGCGAAGACGGCCTCGCAGAGTGGGCGGCATACGTTCTGGAACGGTCCAAAAGGCGGGCCGGTGATTCCGGTGAGGGCCGAAGAAGGCCCGGGAAAGGGCAGTCATGGTGAGTGGGCTCGGTGTCGCCGTCGTGGGGTTCGGCTGGATGGGACGGGTGCACACCCAGGCGTACGCGCGGGTGCCGCACCACTTCCCTCAGCTCGGCCTGCGGCCCGAGCTGGTCACCGTCGTCGAGGACGTGCCCGGACGCGCCGAGGAGGCGGCCCGGCAGTTCGGGTTCGCCACCACCGCCCGGGACTGGCGGGAGGTGGTCGCCGACCCGCGGATCCAGGCGGTCAGCATCACCGCGCCGAACTTCCTGCACCGGGAGATCGGGGTGGCCATGGCCGAGGCCGGCAAGCACATCTGGATCGAGAAGCCGGTCGGGCTCACCGCCGCCGATGCCCGCGCCGTCGCCGACGCGGTCGAGAAGGCCGGCGTCCAGGGCACCGTCGGCTTCAACTACCGCAACGCGCCCGCCGTGGAAGCCGCCCGCGAACTGATCGCCGCCGGTGGGATCGGCCGGGTCACCCATGTCCGCATCCGCCTCTTCAGCGACTACGCCGCCCATCCCGAGGGGGCCCTGACCTGGCGGTACGAGCGGCAGCGCGGTGGCAGCGGGGTCCTCGGCGACCTCGCCTCGCACGGGGTGGACCTGGCCCGCTACCTGCTCGGCGACATCGCCTCCCTCATCGCCGACACCGCGATCTTCGTCCCCGAGCGGGCCCGGCCCTCCGGCGCCACCGCAGGACACACCCGTGCCTCGGGCGGCGAACTCGGCCCCGTCGAGAACGAGGACTACGTCAGCTGCCTGCTCCGCTTCGCGGGCGGCGCCCGGGGCGTCCTGGAGGCCTGCAGGGTCTCCGTCGGCGAGCAGAACAACTACGGCTTCGAGATCCACGGCACCGAGGGCGCGCTCTTCTGGGACTTCCGCCGCATGGGCGAACTGGGCGTCAGCAAGGGCGACGCCTACCAGGACCAGTCCGTCCACACTGTCTTCGTGGGCCCCGACCACGGCGCGTTCGGCGCCTTCCAGCCGGGCTCCGCCAACGCCATGGGCTACGACGACCTCAAGGTGATCGAGGCGTACAAGTTCCTGAGCTCCATCGCCGACGGCACCCCGCACGGCACCACTCTGGCCGACGCCGTGCACAGCGCCACCGAGCTGGACGCGATGAGCCGCTCCGCCGAGTCGGGGGCGTGGGTGGACCTCTGAGCCGCTGGGCCGTTCCCGGCCCCCGACCGCCGCTGCCCGGGCGTCAGTTGCGGACGAGCAGTTGGAAGTCGAACGAATAGCGCGAGGCCCGGTAGATGTGGGTGCCGTACTCGACCGCGCGCCCGGTGTCGTCGTACGCCGTGCGCTGCATGGTGAGCAGTGCGGCGCCCTCCGGCTCGCCGAGGCGGTCGGCCTCCTCGGGCGTGGCGATGCGGGCGCCGACGCTCTGGTGGGCGCTGTGCAGGGTGATGCCGGCGTTGCGCATCATCCGGTACAGGCCCGTCGACTCCAGACGCTCGGTGTCGAGGTCCAGCAGCCCGGCCGGGACGAAGTTGGAGAGGAACGCCACCGGCTGCCCGTGGGTCAGGCGCAGCCGCTCGAAGAAGTGCACCTCGGCGCCCTCGGCGATGCCCAGGGCGGCCGCGACCTCCGCGGAGGCCTGCCGGAACTCGCTCAGCAGCACCTTGGTCGTGGGCTGCTGACCGGCCGCCTCCAGGTCGTCGTACAGGCTGCTCAGCTCCAGCGGCCGTTTGACCTGACTGTGCACCACCTGCGTGCCGACGCCCCGGCGGCGTACGAGCAGGCCCTTGTCGACGAGCGACTGGATGGCCTGCCGTACGGTCGGCCGGGACAGGCCGAGACGGCCGGCGAGCTCGATCTCGTTGCCCAGGAGGCTGCCCGGACCGAGCGCACCGTGCTCGATCGCCGACTCCAGCTGGCGGGCCAGCTGGTAGTACAGCGGCACCGGGCTGCTCCGGTCGACTCTGAGGCCGAGACTCCCTGTACTCCCCGTAGTCGTGCTGGTCACGCCCATGAGGGTATCCGTCCGTCCGGATGACAGGAACCCCTGTCATCGCATTGTCCTGACAAGACCGGGAGGGTGCGACGGCCGCCGTCAGAGGTGGCGGCGCCGGTTGGCCACCTCGCGGTCGTACGCGGTGCGCGCCTCGACGGCCGCGGGCCGGGACGCGGTCTCCGCGACCGGCACGTCCCACCAGGCCTGCGCCGGGGGAGCGGTGGGCGTCGGGTCGGTCTCGACGTACACACAGGTGGGCCGGTCCGAGGCGCGGGCCGTCGCCAGCGCGTCACGCAGCTCCTTCACGGTCTTGGCGCGGAGGACGTCCATGCCGAGGCTGGCCGCGTTGGCGGCGAGGTCCACCGGGAGCGGGGCGCCGGAGAAGGTGCCGTCGGCGGCGCGGTAGCGGTAGGCGGTGCCGAAGCGCTCGCCGCCGACCGACTCGGAGAGGCCGCCGATGGAGGCGTAGCCGTGGTTCTGGATGAGGACCAGATTGACCGGCAGCCCCTCCTGGACGGCCGTCACGATCTCCGTCGGCATCATCAGGTACGTGCCGTCCCCGACCAGCGACCAGACGACCGTGCCGGGCGCCGCCTGCTGGACACCGATCCCGGCGGGGATCTCGTAGCCCATGCAGGAGTAGCCGTACTCCAGGTGGTACTGGCGGGGGCTGCGGGCCCGCCACAGCTTGTGCAGGTCGCCGGGGAGCGACCCGGCCGCGTTGATGACGACGTCCTCGTCGCCGACGACCGAGTCCAGGGCGCCGAGCACCTGGGTCTGGGTGGGCGCGGCGTGCTCGTCGGCGGCGCCGTAGGCGGCTTCGACGACCTGCTCCCAGCGCTCCTTGCCGGCCCGGTACTCGGCCTCGTACGCCTCGTCCACCCGGTGCCCGTCCAGCGCCTCGGTGAGGGCCGTGAGGCCGGCCCGGGCGTCGCAGACCACCGTCCGGGCCGCCAGCTTGTGGGCGTCGAAGGCGGCGACGTTGAGGTTGACGAAACGGACGTCCGGGCTCTGGAAGAGGGTGTTGGAGGCGGTGGTGAAGTCGGTGTAGCGGGTGCCGACGCCGACGATCAGGTCGGCGGTACGGGCGATGTCGTCGCAGACGGCCGTGCCGGTGTGGCCGATGCCGCCGAGGTCGGCCGGGTGGTCGTACCGCAGGGAGCCCTTGCCCGCCTGGGTGGACGCGACCGGGATGCCCGTGGCGTCGACCAGCGCCCTCAGCGCCGCCTCGGCCTCGCTGTGGTGGACGCCGCCGCCCGCGACGATCAGCGGCCGCCGCGCGGCACGGATCGCCCGCACCGCCTCCGCCAGCTCGACCGGGTCGGGCACGGGACGCCGTACCCGCCACACCCGCTCGGCGAAGAACTCCTCCGGCCAGTCGTACGCCTCCGCCTGGACGTCCTGCGGCAGGGCGAGGGTGACGGCGCCGGTGTCGACCGGGTCGGCGAGGACGCGCATGGCGTTCAGCGCGGCCGGGATCAGCGCCTCGGGGCGGGTGATCCGGTCGAAGTAGCGGGAGACGGGGCGCAGGGTGTCGTTGACCGAGACGTCGGCCTCGGTGGGGTGCTCCAGCTGCTGGAGCAGGGGGTCGGCGGTGCGGGTCGCGAAGTAGTCGCCGGGCAGGAGCAGTACGGGCAGGCGGTTGATGGTCGCCAGGGCGGCGCCGGTCACCAGGTTGGTGGCGCCGGGGCCGATGGAGGTGGTGACCGCCTGCGCGGAGAGCCGGTTCAGCTGGCGGGCGTGGCCGACGGCGGCGTGCACCATGGACTGCTCGTTGCGGCCCTGGTGGAACGGCATCGTCTCCTCACCGGCCTCAAGGAGCGCCTGGCCGATGCCCGCCACATTGCCGTGGCCGAAGATGCCCCAGGTTCCGGCGATCAGCCGGTGGCGCACACCGTCGCGCTCGGTGTACTGCGCGGACAGGAACCGCACCAGCGCCTGGGCGACGGTCAGACGACGGGTGGGGGACTGGGACATCGGGACCTCACTGGGACGAAGGGTTGTCGGGGCGGCGGGCTGGTGCGGGCCGGTTCCGGGGGAGGGGAGGGGTGCGGTGGGGTGTGGCGGGTTCTTGTGCGCCGGGGGCTAAGAGCAGTCCGACCGCCGTGTCGACCGCGGTCTCCACGTCGCCCTCGGCGGGGTAGAGCAGGGAGCGGCCGACGACCAGGCCCTGGACGGTGGGCAGACGCAGCGCCTTGCGCCACTTCTCGTACGCGCCCTCCTGATCCTTGCCCACCTCGCCGCCCAGAAGCACGGTCGGCAGGGTGGACGTCTCCAGGACCTCCCCCATGGCGTCCGGGTCGTCGGTGACGGGCAGCTTCAGCCAGGTGTACGCGGAGGTGCCGCCGAGCCCGGCCGCGATGGCGATGGAACGGGTCACGGCCTCCGCGCCCAGGTCGTTGCGGACCTTGCCGTCCACCCGGCGGCAGATGAACGGCTCGACGAACAGCGGCAGTCGACGCGCCGCCATGTCGTCGACCGCCCGGGCCGTGGAGTACAGGGTGCGCAGGGAGCCGGGGTCGTCGTGGTCGATACGCAGCAGGAGCTTGCCGGCGTCGAACCGGAGCCGCTCGATGTCCTCGGGGCGGTGGCCGGTGAAGCGGTCGTCCATCTCGAAGGAGGCGCCGGCGAGTCCGCCCCGGTTGAGGGAGCCCAGGACGACCTTGCCCTCCAGGGCGCCCAGGAGCAGCAGGTCCTCCAGGATGTCGGCGGTGGCGAGCACGCCGTCCACGCCGGGGCGGGCCAGGGCCACGCAGAGCCGTTCCAGGAGGTCGGCGCGGTCGGCCATGGCGAGGGGGCGGTCGCCGACGCGGAGCGCTCCGCGGGCGGGGTGGTCGGCGGCGACGATCATCAGGCGGCCGGTGTCGCCGACGAGAGGGCGGCGGCCGCGACGGGCCGCGGCCTCGGCGACGGCCTCCGGGTGCCGGGCGCGTACGCCGGGGAGGTCGGGGATGCGGATGGTCAAGTGGGGCTCCGGTTGGTGGGCTGCTCGGGGTTCGGGTCGGGGTCGGGTGGGGTGCGTTGTTCGGGTGCGGGTGTGTGGGGCTTCTCGCGCAGTTCCCCGCGCCCCTGAAAGCCCAGGCCCCCGCGGGCCTCATGGGCGACGGGGTCGCAGGGTGAAAAGCACGGGGCGCAGCCCCTGCTTTTCAGGGGCGCGGGGAACTGCGCGAGCAACCCCCACGCACCCGCACCCGAATACGCACCCGACCGCCCCCTCACCCCCAAACCTCACCCCCCACCGCTCAACAACGCCTCCACCTCCCCCTCCGTCGGCATCGCCGAAGAACACGCCAGCCGCGACGCGACGATCGCCCCCGCCGCGTTCGCGTGGCGCATGATCCGTTCCAGGTCCCAGCCCCGCAGCAACCCGTGGCAGAGCGAACCCCCGAACGCGTCCCCGGCGCCGAGCCCGTTGACGACCTCCACCGGCACCGGGGCCACCTCGGCGACCGTGCCGTCGCGGTGGACGGCGAGGACACCCTTGGGGCCCTGCTTCACGACGGCCAGCTCCACCCCCGCCTCCAGCAGCGCCTCCGCACAGGCCCGCGGCTCCCGTACGCCGGTCGCCACCTCGCACTCGTCGAGGTTGCCGACGGCCACCGTGGCGTGCCGCAGGGCCTCGGCGTAGTACGGGCGCGCGGTCTCGGGGTCGGACCAGAACATCGGCCGCCAGTCGAGGTCGAAGACGGTGGTGCCGGACCGGCCCCGGGCCTTGAGCGCGGCGAGCGTGGCCGAGCGGCTGGGCTCCTCGCTCAGGCCGGTGCCGGTGATCCAGAAGACACGGGCCGCGCGGATGGCGAAGCAGTCCAGCTCCTCGGTGCGGATCTCCAGATCGGGGGCCTTGGGGCGGCGGTAGAAGTACAGCGGGAAGTCGTCCGGCGGGAAGATCTCACAGAACGTGATCGGGGTCGGATACTCCGCCACGGGCGTGACGAAGCGGTCGTCGACCCCGAACTCCTTGAGCGCCTCGTGCAGAAACGTGCCGAAGGGGTCGTCCCCGGTCCGGGTGATCACGGCGGTCGAGTTGCCCAGCCGTGCGGCGGCCACCGCGACGTTGGCGGCCGATCCGCCGAGGAACTTCCCGAACGACTCGACGCGCGCGAGTGGGACGCCGGTCTGCAACGGATAGAGATCGATTCCGATACGACCCATCGTGATCAGATCGAAGGATTCGCCGGGCTCGGGCATGCGCGTCGCTCCTCGGGCGGGGGGATGCGGGCCACCGGAGACCCGCGGCGCGCGGGGACGCGCACGCTCGGGTCCGGCTGTATCCCAGATTTAGGACCCGAACCGACCCTGTGTCAAGGCTTTGTACTGACATTCTGACCTGCTCGTGAAATGATGTCTTAACAAAGTCTTGACAGGGGGGTCCGTCAGGGGTTTGTATCCCGTCCCAACGAAACAGCGCAGTCGGCCTACCGGCACAATGATCCGGACTTCGAACGTCCGGGCTCGCGCGGGCATCCGCCCGACGCTGTCCCGTTCCCTTTCCCCCTGTCGCACAGTGAGGTGCAGGAAAGATGGACCGCACGTACTCCCGCTCACGCAGAGTGGCCCCCTTCTTCGCCATAGCCGCGGCTTCCGCGCTGCTGATCGCCGGCTGCTCCAGCGACTCCGGCGGCAAGGAGGCCGAGGAGGGCGGGGCAGACGCCTCCGCGGGCAAGGCCGACACCCCCCGGATGAAGGTCGCGCTGGTCACCCACCAGGCCCCCGGCGACACCTTCTGGGACATCGTCCGCAAGGGCGCCCAGGCGGCGGCCGACAAGGACAACATCGAGCTCATCTACTCGGCGGACCCGAACGCCGGCACCCAGGCCAACCTCGTGCAGAACGCGATCGACCAGAAGGTCGACGGCATCGCCATCACCCTCGCCAAGCCCGACGCGATGAAGGACGTCGTGGCCAAGGCGACGAAGGCGGGCATCCCCGTGGTCGGCCTCAACTCCGGTCTGAGCGACTGGCAGAACCTCGGTCTGATGTCCTTCTTCGGGCAGGACGAGAGCGTGGCGGGCGAGGCGTTCGGCAAGCGGCTGAACGACGTCGGCGCCAAGAAGGCCGTCTGTGTCGTGCAGGAGCAGGGGAACGTCGGCCTGGAGCAGCGCTGCGCGGGCGTCGAGAAGACCTTCGAGGGCGACACCGAGATCCTCAACGTCACGGGCACCGACATGCCGTCCGTGAAGTCGACCATCAGCGCCAAGCTCAAGCAGGACACCGCCATCGACTACGTGGTCGCCCTCGGCGCCCCCTACGCCCTGACCGCGGTCCAGTCGGTCGCGGACGCGGGCAGCAAGGCGAAGGTCGCCACCTTCGACCTGAACAAGGAGCTGACGGACTCGATCAAGAGCGGTGACATCGAGTTCGCGGTGGACCAGCAGCCGTACCTGCAGGGCTACTTGGCCCTGGACTCGCTGTGGCTCTACAAGAACAACGGCAACTACAGCGGCGGCGGCGAGGAGGCGGTGCTGACCGGCCCCGCGTTCGTCGACGAGAAGAACGTCGACACGATCGCCAAGTTCGCCGCGAAGGGCACCCGGTGATCTGAATGACCCAAGCAACGGCACCGGCGGCGAGCTCACCCTCGTCGCCGGCCCCGCCGGCCGCCCAGAAGGACGGGCGCACCGTACAGCGCTCGCTCGGGCGCCGGCTGATGGCCCGCCCCGAGGTCGGCGCGCTCATAGCCGCGATCGGCGTGTACGCCTTCTTCTTCTCGGTGGCCCCGTCCTTCCGTGAGGCCAGTTCGCTGGCGACCGTGCTCTACCAGGCCTCCGTCATGGGCATCATGGCGATCCCGGTGGCCCTGCTGATGATCGGCGGGGAGTTCGACCTGTCCGCCGGTGTCGCGGTCACCACCTCCGCGCTGACCGCCGCGATCATCAGCTTCCAGCTGACGGTGAACGTGTGGACCGGTGTCTTCGTCGCGCTGATCATGTCGTTGGCGGTCGGAGCGTTCAACGGCTGGCTGCTGATCAAGACCGGGCTGCCCAGCTTCCTCGTCACGCTCGGGTCGTTCCTGATCCTCCAGGGCTCGAACCTGGCCGTGACCAAGATCTTCACCGGCAACGTCGCCAGCGACTCCATCAGCGACATGGACGGCTTCGACCAGGCCAAGAGCGTCTTCGCCTCCGAGATCGGCATCGGCGGCGTCGACGTCAAGATCACGGTCTTCTACTGGCTGGCGTTCGCGGCGATCGCGACCTGGCTGCTGCTGCGCACCAAGTTCGGCAACTGGATCTTCGCCGTCGGCGGCAACAAGGACAGCGCGCGGGCCGTCGGCGTGCCCGTGAACTTCACGAAGATCGCCCTGTTCATGGGCGTCGGCGCGGGCGCCTGGTTCGTCGGCATGCACCTGCTGTTCTCGTTCAACACGGTGCAGTCCGGTGAGGGCGTGGGCAACGAGTTCCTGTACATCATCGCCGCGGTGATCGGCGGCTGCCTGCTGACCGGTGGCTACGGCTCGGCGGTCGGACCCGTGATCGGTGCCTTCATCTTCGGCATGGTCTCCCAGGGCATCGTCTACGCCAACTGGAACCCCGACTGGTTCAAGGCCTTCCTCGGCGTGATGCTCCTGATCGCCGCCCTCGTCAACTTGTGGGTCCGCAGCCAGGCGACCCGGAGGTGAACCACCCCATGACCAACACCAACGGATCAGCGGCCGGCGGTGCGCCCGCGAAGGACACCGCGGAGGACACCGTCCGGGACCAGCCGATCGTCGAACTGCGCGACGCGGGCAAGTCCTACGGCAACATCCGCGCGCTGCACGGGGTGAACCTCACCGTCCACCCCGGCAAGGTCACCTGCGTGCTCGGCGACAACGGCGCCGGCAAGTCCACTCTCATCAAAATCATCTCCGGGCTGCACCAGCACACCGAGGGCGAGTTCGTCATCGACGGCGAGCCGGTGCGCTTCTCCACCCCGCGCGAGGCCCTGGACGCCGGTATCGCCACCGTCTACCAGGACCTGGCGACCGTGCCCCTGATGCCGGTGTGGCGCAACTTCTTCCTCGGCTCGGAGATGACCAAGGGCCCCTGGCCCGTGCGTCGCCTCGACATCGAGAAGATGAAGAAGACCGCGGACGAGGAACTGCGGAACATGGGCATCGTCCTGGACGACCTCGACCAGCCCATCGGCACCCTCTCCGGTGGCCAGCGCCAGTGCGTCGCCATCGCCCGCGCCGTCTACTTCGGCGCCCGTGTACTGATCCTGGACGAGCCCACCGCCGCCCTCGGCGTGAAGCAGTCCGGCGTGGTGCTGAAGTACATCGCCGCCGCCCGCGACCGGGGCCTGGGCGTCATCTTCATCACCCACAACCCCCACCACGCCTACATGGTCGGCGACCACTTCAGCGTCCTGCGCCTCGGCACGATGGAACTCTCCGCCGCCCGCGACCAGGTCAGCCTCGAAGAACTCACCAACCACATGGCCGGCGGCACCGAACTCGCCGCCCTGAAGCACGAACTGGCCCAGGTCCGCGGAGTCGACGTCGAGGAACTCCCCGAGGAGGGCGACCTCACCGTACCCGTGGTCTCCTCGAAGGACGGGGCTGCCTGACCCCGGCTGCTCCTCGTGAGCGACCGCGGCGGCCGACGACACGGCGAGGGCGCTTCGCACGGAGGCCCTCGCCGGTCGGCGGACGACTTCCCGCCGGTCAGCGTACTTGGCTGGCGATCGCCTTGCTGTTCGGTTACCGGGCCGTCACTATGAGGTGTGCCGCCCGGAGCCGTACGCCCGAGGAGACGCCTATGGACAGGTACGAGCAGCCCTTCGCCACGAGCGTCGTCAGGGATTTGCACGACACCTCGCTGGATGACGTGCCCGAGTCCGCTCAGGACTCGGTCATGGCAAGGATGCTCGCAGGTGGCGGAGAGCCGGTGGCCGCCTTCCAGTCGTCGCTCTGACCGGCCTGGCCGGAACGACGAGGGATCGTCCCGGTGACGGTGGCGGCGCGGCCCTTCCGCCAGTTTGTGATCAAGGTGCACAGCCGGTGCGATCTGGCCTGTGACCACTGCTACGTCTACCAGCACGCCGACCAGAGCTGGCGCGGGCGGCCGGTGACGATGTCCGAGGAAACGTTCCGCCGTGCGGCCGGGCGGATCGCCGAACACGCGGCCGCACACCGGCTCACTCGCGCGCACGTCGTGCTGCACGGCGGTGAGCCCCTGCTCGCCGGGCGGGAACGCCTGAGAGGCTTCGCCCGCTCGCTCCGCACGGCGCTGAGCGGCGTCGCCGAACTCGACCTGCGCATGCAGACCAACGGCCTCCGCCTGGACGACGAGTTCTGCGCGATGCTCGTCGACGAGTCCATCGTCACCAGCATCTCGCTCGACGGCGACGCGGCGTCCAACGACCGCCACCGGATCAGACGGGACGGCTCCGGCTCCTACCACGACGTGGTCCGCGCGGTGCGTCTCCTCGGCTCACCGCCCCACCGCGCCGCCTTCGGCGGGCTGCTCTGCACGATCGACGTCGAGAACGACCCGGTGGAGGTGTACCGGGCGCTGGCCGAACTCCGCCCGCCGGCGGTCGACTTCCTGCTGCCGCACGCCACGTGGGAGTTCCCGCCACCCCGCCCCGGCGGGGAGACCGACTACGCGGACTGGCTGATCGCCGTGCACAAGCAGTGGACGGCCGACGGCATGCCGATGCGCATCCGGATGTTCGAGTCCATCAGCCGGCTGACCCGAGGCCGCGGCAGCCTCACCGAGGCGCTGGGGCTGGGGAGTTCGGACCTGCTCGTGGTCGAGACCGACGGTGCCCTCGAACAGGCGGACTGGCTGAAGACGGCCTATCCGGGAGCCCCGGCGACCGGCATGCACCTGGCCACCCACCGTCTGGAGGAGGCCGCCGAGCACCGGGGCATCCAGGCCCGCCGCGCCGGACTGGACGGGCTGAGCGCGCAGTGCCGCGCCTGCCCCGTCGTCTCGGTCTGCGGCGGCGGCCTCTACGGGCACCGCCACCGCGCCTCCAACGGGTTCGACAACCCCTCCGTCTACTGCGCCGACCTGCTGAAGATCATCGAGTACGTGCAGACCACGGAGCGCAACGACGCCGACGTCCGCCACGGCTGGCACGGTCTGTCCTGGACCCACTTCGACGAACTGGCCGCCGGATACGGCGGCGCGGGGGCCGTCCGCTCCCTGGCCGCGGCACAGAACAGCCAGCGCAGGGCGCTGCTGGCGGCGGCCCGCCGCGCGGACACCCAGGGGCCTGGGATGGCCCCCGGGCTGAGGCCGACGCCGGTGGACGCGGAGGCGGGGGCGAGTGCGGGCGCGAGCGCCGGCGCGGCTGCGGGGGCGGCTCCGGGAACGGGCGGCCCGGCGGACTCGGGACCCGGCTGGGACGCGATCCTGGCCCTGCCCACCGCCGCGCTGGACGTCCTGCTGGCCGACCCGTACCTCCGCGTGTGGGCCCTCGCGTGCGGGCAGCCGGTACGACGCCGGGCCGAGGGCCGCCCGGCGGAGGCCGCGCTGTCGGCCGTCGCACGGGCCGGCGGCCGGCTGACCCTGTCGGTCCCGCTGCGACACGAGCCCGAGGGGCCGGCGATCCATCTCCCCGGCCTGGGACGGCTGTCGCTGCGCGCCGACGGCCGCGACCGACGCTCCGGGACGGTCACCGTGACGGCCGCCGACACCGCGCTCACCGTCGAAGGGCGGACCCTGGGCCAGGAGTTGCCCCCCGACGGCATGCGCTGGCAGCCACTGCGCCACCTCTCCGCCGACGGACTGGACGTGGCCCTGGACGACCTGGACCCCTCCCGAGACTGCTACGGCTACAAGCCCCTGCCCCGCCTGTCCGAGGCCGAATTCCGACGGTGGGAGGCGATGTTCGGGGAGGCCTGGCAGCTGATCAGGACCGAGTACGCCGAGTACGCGCAGGGGATCGCCGCCGGCCTGACCACGGTGACCCCGCTCGTGCCCGCCGCGTCCGGCGACGACGTCAGCGCCACCTCCCGGCACGCCTTCGGGGCGGTCGGCATCGCGCTGCCCCGCTCGGCCGAGGATCTGGCCATGCTGATCGTCCACGAGTACCAGCACGTCAAACTGGGCGCCATGCTCGACATGTTCGACCTGCTCGACGGCCTCGACAACCGCCGCTACCGCGTGCTGTGGCGCCCCGACGCCAGGCCTCTCGACGCCATCGTGCAGGGCGCGTACGCCCACCTCGCGGTCGCCGACATCTGGCGGCTCAGGGTCCGCCGCGGCGCGGCCGGTGTCGGCCCGGCCCTGTACGAACGCTCCCGCGCCGAGGCGGACAGGTGGCGCACGGCCGTCCTGGACGCCCTCGACACGGTGGCCGGAACCGGCTCCCTGACCGCTCTGGGACACCGCTTCGTGCGTGGACTGCGGGACGAGGCCGAGACCTTGGGCGGAGTGGCCGAAACCGGCCCGATCGCGGTCTGACGGCGAGCCAACTCCCCTTTCTGGCACGGGTGTCCGGTACAACTTGCTCCGGCCGACCCCTGGCACCCACGGTGGGTTTCGCGTTCCAATGGATCCTGGAGGAGATTCAGCGGTGATGCTCGGGGCGGGGAGACCCGAGGTGGGCGACGGGGGAGGGGAAAGGCGAGTCCATGATTCATCCGGATTCTCAGGAGACACCGGCGTCGGCTTCCTCCGATCCGTACGTTTTCTTCATGAGTTACGCACGGTTGCCGATGACGGGCACGAGGACGAGGAAAGACCCGTCGGATGTGGCGCTGGAGCAGTTCCACGCTCATTTATGCAGCGACATCATGCAGTTGACGGATCACGACGGCGAGGAATCGCCCGGATTCCTCGACCAGAGCATCGACCTCGGCGAGGACTGGCAGAGCAGACTCAAACACGCCCTGGCCACCTGCCGGGTCTTCGTGCCCATCTACACCAGCCGGTACTTCAAGAGGGAATGGTGCGGAAAGGAATGGGACGCCTTCGCACGACGGCAGGAGGAACAGCTTCGAACCCGGCCGTACACGGGCAACGCGATCATCCCCGTCCTCTGGGTCGGACAGCAGCATCTGACACTGCCGCCCGTCGCGGCGAAAGTGCAGTACGCCCACCCCGTTCTGGGTAAGGACTACCTGCAGTCGGGCCTCTACGGACTGAAGCAGGCGGGCCGCCACGCCAAGTACCGCAGCTCCGTGTGGGCGCTTGCCCAGATGATCGTCAAAGTGGCTCAGCAGACCAGCCTTGAACCGTGCGACGTGGAGCTGTTCAAAGACCTCCGGAACGTCTTCGAGGGGGAGTAGCAGGATGCCGATGTTCTTCATGAGCTATGCGCGGGTTCCTGTTCCCCGACACCGGGACGCCTCACAGGATCCCAATCGTCTGGTCTTCCGGTTCTTCGACGAGCTGTCCGCCAAGGTGGCGCAGCGCGCGAGGGTGACGCAGGAGGAGGCCGGCTTCGTCGAGCGCCCGGGGACGCCGGGGGAGGTGTCGGTCAAGGCGCTTCTCGACTGCCGGGTCTTCGTTCCGCTGTACTCCAAGCGGTACTTCAGCAACCCCCAGTGCGGCCGGCAGTGGACCGCCGTCACCCAGGGCGCCCCGGAGGACCGTCCGAGCATCGTCCCGGTGCTGTGGACGCCGTACTCGCCCACTTCGCTCCCGAAGAAGGTCAAGGAGCAGTACCCCGAGGTGCCGGACGGCATGGGCGAGGCCGCCGAGAACTACGCCTCCATGGGACTGCACCGGCTGCTCGACCAGGTGCTCGACCTGTCCGAGAGGCCGGACCCGGAGGACGAGGGCGCGGCGGACCGGTTCTCCGCCCAGGTCGCCCAGGTGACCGACTGGCTGGCCCAGCGCATCGTCGACCTGGCGGCCACGGGTCCCACGCGGGCGCGGACGCTGGGTGGTGGGGGCAGGGCGCCGCAGCCGGAGACCCTGGCGGGGCTGGACGACGCCTTCGCCGATCCGCCCTTCGCGTCCCCGCTGCACATCACCGTGCTCGCCCCGACCGAGGAGGGCTTACCGGTCGGCCGGGACAGCGCGCGCTACGGACCGCGGGTGGACGACTGGCGCCCCTACGGCACCGCGGTGGGCCCGCTGGTCGAGCTGATGGAGGCGCTGGCCCGGAATCTGGGCTTCGAGCCCACCGTGAAGCCCTTCGACAAGTTCCAGACGGAGTTGAGGGACACCGAACTCCCCACCGCCCCATGGATCCTGGTGGTGGACCCATGGGCGCTGGAGAACTCCCAAATGGCGCGCGAGGCAAAGGAGTTCGACCGTGCCCGGCGTCCGTGGACAGCGGTGCTGAGTACGCTGGCGGGGGACGATCTGCAGACGAAGGAGCAGTCCGAACGGCTGCGCGGACTGCTGGCGGCGAACTTTCCCCGGTTCCTCAGTGAGGGCCGGGTGGGGGAGCAGGAAGCCGTACGGGGGCTGGCCGGGGCGGATGTCTTCACCCGGTGGTTCGGCGAACTGGCTGAGGCAACCAAGATCCGCTACTTGCGGTACATTCACTCGCAATTGCCCCGGAGCGGCACGGGTGTCCGGGGCGTCTCGGAATCCGGTGCGGACCTGCCCCGACGGCCCGACACCGGCCGGGGCAACGGGGCATCGAGCGACGGCAGTCGCGTGGAGGGCAGGCCATGACCGGCGAGGACGCGCGCAGGATCATCACGTTCTACTCGTACAAGGGTGGTACGGGGCGGACGATGGCGCTCGCCAACACCGCCTGGATCCTCGCCTCCGCGGGCAATCGCGTCCTGGTGGTCGACTGGGACCTCGACGCCCCCGGCCTGGACCGTTTCCTGCACCCCTTCCTGAGTGAGAGTCAGCTGCGGACCACGCCGGGCGTGCTCGAACTGGTCAGCCGGTCCACCCAGTTCGCGCGGTCGATCCAGAGCAGGGGCGACACTCTCCCCCAGTTCGAACTGGGTTCCGACTACACGGGGGCGTCCGATCTGGAGACGCCGGACGGGATCACCCTCAACAGCTGCCTCATCCAGGTCGACTGGAACTTCCCCTCGGGCGGTCAGCTCTACTACCTGCCGGCGGGGACCAAGAACAAGGGCTATCTCTCGGCGTTCTCCCAGTTCGACTGGAAGGACTTCATGGACGGGCCACTGGCCACCAGGTTCCTGGAAGGGCTCAAGCGCGAGTTCGTCGAGAACTTCGACTACGTCCTCATCGACAGCCGCACCGGGCTCAACGACATCTCCGACATCTGCACGGTCAATCTGCCGCACACCGTGGTCACCTGCTTCACCCCGAGCAGCCAGAGCATCGAGGGCGCCGCCGGGGTCGCCGAGCGCATCGACGGGATGCTGTACGGCAACCGGGACATCCGGATCCTGCCCGTCCCCATGCGGGTGGAGAACGCCGAGGCCGATCGACTCGACGCCGCCCGGGGACAGATCCAGTACCGCTTCGACCGCATCGTGCGCAAACACATCCCCGACCGGGACCCGGAGAGCTACTGGGGCAGCGTCGAGATCCCCTACCGGCCCATCTACTCCTACGAGGAGACGCTCGCCCCGTTCAGGGAGAAGCCGGGGGACCCCAAGAGCCTGCTCGCGGCCTACGAGAGACTCACCGAGGTCATCACGGACGGCCAGGTCGACTCGATGCCCCGGATCGACGAGCCGCTGCGTCACAAGACCCTCGACCGCTACACCCGCCACCGCCCGCCGCGGATCTCCGACGTGTACGTCAGCTTCGTCCCGCAGGACCGTAGTTGGGCCAACTGGGCGGGCGCGGTGCTGGAGCAGGCAGGTTTCAAGGTCCACCTGGCGCAGGAAGGCACCACGGAGAGCTCGCAGGTGCGGGACGAGATCGAACGGGGCGTCGAGTCGGCCTCGCACACCCTGGTCATCTTCTCCGAGGCCTACCTCAGGTCGTCCCGTTTCCGCACCACCTGGGAGGCGGTCTACGCGGAGAGCGACCGGCGCGCGCACCAGCTGGTCTCCATGCAGGTCGACGACCAGGTGTCCCTGGAGGCGCCCTTCACGGAACAGCTCGCCGACATGACGGGCTGCGAGGACGGCGAGGCGGGCCGTGACGCCCTGCTGACCTGGTTCGGCCGGAGTGCCGATTCCCTGTCCCGCAGCCACTTCACCGGCGACGAGCCGAAACTGCCGCGCTTCCCGAAGACCGAGCCCTCGGTCTTCGGCGTCCCGCTGCGCACGTCGTCCTTCACGGGCCGTACGGAAATCCTGGAGAGCATCCGGGAGAAGCTCTGGAAGGACGAGACCCGGGCCCTGGTGCTGAAGGGCATGGGCGGGGTGGGCAAGACCCTGCTGGCCCAGGAGTTCGCCCACCGCTACAAGAGCGACTACGACGTCGTCTGGCACATCCAGGCCGAGCAGAAGATCCTGGCCGTCGAGCAGTACGCGGGCATGGCCGAGGAACTGGGCCTGCCCGCCCGTACCAACCCCACCGACACGGCCAAGATGGTGTACGAGGCGCTCAACCACGGTGACCGCTACGACAGTTGGCTGCTGATCCTGGACAACGTCCCCGAGGCGGACCACCTGCCCGAGTACATGATGGACGGCCGGCGCGGCCACATCCTGGTCACCAGCCAGCGCGCCGAGGGCTGGGGGCGTTTCGTGGACACCGTGGACATCCCGGTGTTCGAGCGGAACGAGAGCATCGCCCACCTGCACAGCCGGCTGCCCGACTGCGGCTGGACGGAGGCCGACCAGATCGCGGAGGCCCTGGGCGACCTGCCGATCGCGATCGAACGGGCCGCGGCCTTCATCGAGCAGACCCGGGCCGACGTACGCGACTACATCAAGAAGCTCCAGCCGCAGGCCACCGGAGCCCCCGACGACAACTCGGTGGGCGCGGTCGTCAAGTCCGGTACCAACACCTGGGAGTTCGGCCTCCGGCAGCTGCGGGAGAGCTTCCCGCCGGCGGTGAAGCTGCTGCAGATCTGCTCGTACTACAGCCCCGAGGAGATCTCCATGGATCTCCTGGAGGGCTATGAGGTCTCCCGCGCACTGGGCGGGGTGCGCACGGTCTCCCGTGCCTACAAGGAACTCAGCAAGTTCTCCCTGGTCACGCTGGACCGCAAGGCCCGTAGCGTGACGGTGCACCGCATGATGCAGAGCGCGATGCGGGAGGAGATGACAGCCGCGGAGCGCGATGCGGCTCAAGAGGCCGTCTACCGCTCGCTGATCGCCGCCCGGCCGAGCGGAGACGACCCGGAGAACCCCAACACCTGGGAGAAGTACCGCATCATCTGGCCGCACCTCGGTACTCCCTGGGCGGAGAGGGCCCCTGACGAGGGCATCAAGGAACTCTATGTGGACCGGGTCCGTCAGCTGCGCCGCCGGGGTGAGCTGAGCCAGGCCATGGACTACAGCCTGCGGCGCGTGGCCGCCTGGTCCGCGGAGGAGTCGCCCGACGAACGCTGGACGCTGCACATGCGCTTCCAGATCGCCAACATCCTGCGCGCCCAGGGCAAGTACGAGGAGTCCCTCGCCCTGGACCAGGAGGTCCTGGAGCGGCAGCTGGAGGTGCTGGACGACATCGACGACCAGCACATCCTGATGACCACCAGTAGCATCGCCGCCGACCTGCGCGGCCTGGGGCGGCTGACGGAGGCCCTGCAGTACGACGAGGAGACCTACCGCAGATACGACCAGAACTACGGCGAGGACAACGCGCGCACGCTCAGCGCGGCCAACAACCTCGCCGTCGCCCTGCGGCTCTCCGGCAACTACTACCGCGCCCGCGATCTCGACCGCAGAACACTGGAACTCCGTGAGGCGATTCAGCTCCACGACCATCCCCTGACCATCGAGTCGGCGGTGAACCTGGGCCGTGACCTGCGTGACTGCGGAGACTACGACGAATCCGTCGCGCTGCTGCGGCGCGCCTACGAGCGCTGTCTGCGCAATCCCCGCCTCACCCAGGGCTCACCGACCGTGCTGAACACGGCCAAGGGACTGGCCGGTTCCCTGCGCAGGGCCGGCCGGGCGGCGGAGGCCGAGGAACTCGTACGGCACGTACTCAGAAGCACACCGGACGGCGAGAAGTCGACGTCGGAGGATCTGCTGCTGGAGATGAGCCTGGCCGGTGACATGGCCGCCCAGGGGCGGGTCGACGAAGGACTCGATCTGATCCGCAGGGTCCAGGAGGACCTGAGGGACAAGCTGGGGGAGGGGCACTCCCACACGGTGGCCTGTTCGGTCAACCGGGCGGTTCTGCTCCTGCACGACATCGGGTCCATCCGCCCGGAAGTCGCCGGCGAGGCACAGGAGTTGCTGCGCAAGGCCCAGGACAAGTTCAGCGAACTCAACGGCGAGAGGCACCCGTTCGCGCTGATCTGCCACGCGAACCTGGCCGTCGCGGAGGCGGCGCTCGGCAACTGGGAGGAGGCCCGCAGGATCAGCGCCGGGTCGTACGAACTGCTCAGGGAGGTTCTCGACCCGCTGCACCCGTCGACACTGACCTGTGCCGGGAACCTCGCCGTCGTCCTCAGCCATCTGGGCCGGGCCGACGAGGCCCGCACCACGCACCACGACGCGCTGGCCGCGCTGAGCAAGCGCATCGGCAGGGAGCATCCCCGCGTGGTGGCCCTGAAGGACTGGAAGCTCAGCTGTCTCGACCTGGAGCCGCACCCGATCTGACCGGAGCGGCCCCCCGGCTCCCGGAGCCGCTCCCGGTTCCCGGAGCCGCTCCAGGCCTAGGCGGGCCCGGCCGTGTCCCGGGCCCAGGCCAGCACCTGGGGCAGAGCGGGCAGCGCCGCGAAGTGGGCCGCGGAGGGCTGCAGCATGGCCTTGGCCGTGGGGATCTTCTTGGCCAGCCAGTGGAAGTGGGCGACCGGGGCGAAGATGTCCCGCTCGCCGTGCCACAGCATCACGGGCACGGAACCGTCGATGTCCTTGAGATCGAATCCCCAGGGCCGCCGGAACGCGACCAGGTCGTCCACCCAGCCCATCGGCGCGCGGGGGTCGACCGCCTCCCCCTCGCCCACCGCCGACAGGTAGTTCCTGAGGAGATGCTGGCGGATCCCGGCGTCCTCGACGATCACCCGGTCCACGCTCGGCATCTCGTCGCGCAGGGACGCGAGGAAGACGGTGGGGTCGCGGCGGATCGTCTCGGCGTTGCGGGCCAGCAGCGCGCCCAGCTCGGTCACATCGGGCGCGTGGCGACGCAGCAGCTCGTACGTCGACACATTGGACTCGGACATCTCCTTGTGCCAGTCGGGCCAGTCGAGTCCGTCGGCGGCGCTGTCGCCGGGGCTGTCGTCATCGCTGTCGGGTTTCGGCGGAGCGAGCGAGACCAACGCGGCGACACTCGCCACCTGGCTGCCCATGTTCCGTGCCGCGCAGGCCAGCGCGTGCGGTGCGCCGCCCGATCTGCCCACCACGGAGTACTTCTTGATGTCCAGATCCTCGGCGATGGCGGCGACGTCCTCGGCCGCGTCGACCACCCTGCGACGCTCGTGACGGTCGGAACCGCCGTACCCCGGCCGGTCGTAGGCGATGAGGCGCACTCCGAGCTTGTGCAGGTCGAAGGTGCGCAGTCGGGGCCCGAGTCGGCTTCCGGGAGTTCCGTGCAGCAGAAACACCGGGTGTGCGTCCGGATCGCCCCAGGTCTCGTAGGCGATCGTCCGTCCGCCGGACGGCGTCTTCACTGTCTTAACCACCCGATGCCCTCCCGTGCCAGCGGCTGTGGAGTGAAGCGCGGGACCTCCCAGCATTACGCATGGAAAGCCCCGCTCCTAGTAGCTGCTCAGCCGTTCTGGCTTCATATGGCAAGAATTGGGTAAACGTGGGCCGCTCGGCTGTTCACGGCCCAAGGTAGTGCACCGGCACACGGGTCGCCGGACGAGGACGGAATTCGTGGTGCCCGAGTTGGTCATGGGGTATGCCGCCTCACTGTGCTCCCGAGGCCGTTTCCGCCCCTGCGCGATGCCCGGCACCTGGGGGTAGGCGCGACCACCCGTAAGGAGCAGTACGGACGCTGACGTTCCGGGAAGTGGTGTGTCTCACGCCCCGGCGGCCGGTTCGGGCCGGTGCACACCGCGTGGCCGATAGCCCAGGGCCTCGGAGCGGCCCAGCAGATCGGCCAGCAGCCAGACGATGGCCAACCACATCTCGGTCCCCTGCAGCCCCGGTTCGGGGCCCGGTCCCGCCGTACCCGGTCCGAACCCGAACCCCCTGCCGTCCTGCCAGCGTGCCAGGACGGCGGTGAGCCGCTGTTCGGCCCAGCCGCGGATCTCGGCCGACCGGTAGCCGCCCTCGCCTCCGCCCCCGAGGCCCGACTGCCGTGCGCACAGCCACAACGGATGGGCGACGTCGAGGACGTTGCAGGCGTTCTCCCGGCCCGCACCGAAGTAGCGGGTGTCACGTGCATGGTCCAGCACCGCGTCCACGACCCGTTCCGGATGCGGGGCGGGTACCCCGAACTGTGCGAAGGAACCCCGGGTGAGCCGGTAGTAGCCGTTCACGACCTGCAGGCGGCCGGCGCTGCCGGAAGGGCTGCCCCACATGCCGGTCCAGGGGTCGGCGCGGGTGAGGAGCCAGCCGAAGAGGGCTTCGAGGGTGCCCGGGGCGAGGCCCGCGCCGTCCGGATGCCGGAGGTTCCAGTGGGCCGCCGTGGCCCAGGAGTCGATCCACGCGCCCGCTGTCCACGCCTGGTCCCGCCACGGCAGTCGCTCCAGCCGGGCGACGAGTTGAGGGGCCGTCATGTCGCGGACCCCGCGCACCGGTCGGGGGAAGGCGGCACCGAGGAGGTCCAGCGCGTAGCCCACCGACAGGACGTGGTACAGCGCCGGGCCCTCGCCGGTGAAGCCGTCGGCGTCCATGGGGGGCGGTCGCTCGCCGAGTTCGGGTACCAGGCCGGTCTCCGGGTCCTGGAGGGACGTCAGGCGCTCGATGTGTTCCGCCCTGTCCAGTTGTGCGGGGGCGCTCGACAGCAGCAGGTCGGCGATCTCCACGGCGTCGCAGTGGGCCCGTACGGTGGGGGCGACGCCGGGGCGGTCCGTGTACCGGTCGCCGTTCCAGCTGCGGGCGAGGAGGTCGGCGGCCTGGGCGCGCGCGGTGTCGGCGAACCCCGCCAGGACGTCAGGGCCGGTCGCCTCCCGGTCCGCGCCGCCGGTCTCCCGCCTCCGGCCCGCCGGCTCCCGCCGGTCCCGGATCCGGCGGGCCGGATTCCCCGCGGCCACCGTCCACGCCGGTACGTCCTTCGTCACCACGGCGCCCGCGCCGATCACACAGTGGTCGCCGATGGTCACGCCGTCCACGACCACCACATGGGAACCGATCCAGACGTCGTCGCCGACGGTGATGCCCCGGCTGGTCTGGGGCTGCCGGTGGATCGGGCGGTCGGGGGCCGTGGAGTGGTTGAAGGCGAGGAGGGAGGTGTGGGCGCCGACGCGCACGCCGGTGCCCAGGGAGACGGTGCCGCGGACCACGGTGAAGGGGTTCAGGGTGCAGTCCGTGCCGGTGGTCAGGGTGCCGGTGACATAGGCGTGGGCGGCGATGTACGAATCGTCGCCCAGACGGAGGAGGTCGGGGAGGACCGCCGCCGACTCGGCCACGTAGCAGCCCTCGCCCACCTCGCTGTCTCCGTCGAGCGACCGCTGCCGTTCCCGCTGCGCGGCCCGTTGCTCCTCCGTCGCCTCCTTCTCGAACAGCCAGGGGCAGTGGTCGAAGCGGACCGAGGGGCCGAGACCGCCCCGGTGTCCGGGGTGGTCGGCGGCGTCGAAGGGCTGCGCGGACGGCGGCTGTCGGTGATCCATGGGCGCACGCTAGGCGGACCCGCGTCCGGCGAGGAAGAGGGCCCGCCCCCTGCGCGAGGGGGCGGGCCCGCTGCGCCGGGTGGGTGAGGGAGGACCGCGGGGCGCTGCGCCGGGTCGTCGTACTGCGGCGGGCGGCTCGTCCTTTTGTCCCTTTAAATGCATTTGTCGGGTCAGAGGTCTGTCGGTTCGCCCCTGGATGGGTCCATGCGCATGAGTTCGAATGCCGCTCCGGTCGTCGCGCCCGTCGCCGTCCCGGCCGCCGTGGCACCGGGGCTCGGTCCCGTCGCCGTGGTCGCCGGAGCCTTCACGCTGGCCCAACTCCTGCTCGTACCACCGGGGATGGGGCTCGGGTGGGACGAGACCGTGTACGTCAGCCAGGTCAGCCCGCACGCGCCGGCGGCGTTCTTCAGCGCGCCGCGTACGCGCGGGGTGCCGCTGCTCGTGGCACCGGTGGTCGTCTGGACGTCCTCCACCGCGGTGCTGCGGGTGTACCTGGCGGTGCTGTCGGGCGTGGGGCTGTACCTCGCCCTGCGCGCCTGGCGAGGACTCTTCCCGGCACGCACTCTGGCGCTCGCCGGGGCGCTGTTCGCGTCCCTGTGGGTGACCCTCTTCTACGGGCCGCAGGCCATGCCCAACTACTGGGTCGCCGTCGGCGCGCTCGGCTGTGTGGGGTGCTTCCTGCGGGCGCGGAACGATCCGGGGGACCGGGCGGCGCTGTGGGGCGCGGGCGCGGCCACGGCGCTGATGGCGTGGATGCGACCCACCGACACCGTGTGGGTGACGCTCCCGCTGTTCACGCTGCTGGTGGTCGTACGGCGGTGGCGGCGCCCGTGGCTCCTGGGGGTGATGGGGGCCGGCCTCGCCACCGGCGTGGTCGCGTGGGTCGTGGAGGCCTACGCCCAGTTCGGCGGGCCCGCCCGGCGGCTGGCCGACGGGTCACGGATCCAGGGCGGGCTGGGCTGGAACATCGCCGTCGACGACCAGTTGCGCAGCCTGGTGGGGCGTACGTTGTGCCGGCCGTGCACCGGCGACCTGCCGCATCCCGCGGTCATCGCCTGGTGGTTCGTCCTGCCGGTGCTGGCCGCTCTCGGCCTGGCCGTGGCGGTCCGGGCCGGGCGGGCGACGCCCACGGTGGTGCCGCTGGTCTGCGCCGCCACGGCCGCCGTCCCCTACCTGTTCCTGATCGGGTATGCCGCCCCTCGCTTCCTGCTACCCGCGTACGCCCTGCTGGCGATCCCGGTCGCCGACGCGCTGCTGGACCTCGTCATTGGGCCGGGCGGGGCGCGACGGCCGGTCGTGGCGGCCGTGGTGGCGTTCGGGCTCGTCGGCCATCTGGCGGTGCAGTACGCGGTGCTGGACCGCACCGTCTCGCGCACCACCGCGTTCCATCGCGACTGGGACCGGGTCGCCGCCGAACTGCGGCGCCTGGGTGTGCGTCCGCCCTGTCTGCTGACCGGCGACTACGCCATCCCCATCGCCTACTACGCGGGCTGCTCCTCCGCCCACACCAGCGGCAACAACGCCAACATCACCCGGGACGGCATCCTGCGCACCGCGGACCGTATGCCCGTGGCGGCACTGGTCGCACCGGGCGGCGGGCCGCCCGAGTACGCGCGGGCGTGGCCGGAGCGCCGGGTCGCGGGGTTCCGGCTGCATGTGGCGCCGACGGGGGGCCGGGCTCAGGGGGCCGTAGGGGAGACGCCCGTGGCGAAGCCGTCCCTGACCTTGTCGAAGACCGGGCGGTAGGTGTCCCAGTCGGCGTCCGGGGCCGAGAGGTAGATGTCGTACTCCCGTTCACCCTCGCGGCCGTACCCGAGGTCGATGGCGCGGAAGGCCCGGGCCCGGCCCTGGAAGGTGAACTCCCAGACGGCCGCCGGCTCCCCGCGGAAGGTGGTCTGCTGCATCCGCAGCCGCCGGTACGAGCCCGGGTAGTTGATCTTGGTGTTCGCCTCGATGTCCTCGAAGTGGGCCATGGGGTGCGAGCCGGCGGGGTCCACGACGCCGATGGTGAGTCCGACGAGTTCCGTCTCGTCGGTGTAGGTGACCGACTCGGACGTCCGTTTGCCGGCCCGCCAGCCGTCCGGGACGGGGAAGGAGATCCCGAGGGTCCCGTCCGTGACCAGACGGAAGCCGTCGGGCACGGGCGAGGGGGAGGGGGAGCGGGAAGGGGTGGCGGAGCCGCCCCCGCCCGGGGAGGGGGATTCCCCGAAGAGAGTCGAGGGCATGGAGAGCGCGGCGCCGGCGACCGTCGCGGCCACGGTCACGGCGACGGCGACCGGGACGAGGAGCCGGCGCTTCCTCCGGACCCCGCGCGAGCCTCCGGTGGGGGAGCCGCCGGTGGACGTACCTCCCTCGGTCGGGCCTCCGGCCCCCGGTGAGGGTGAAGGCGACGGCGTTGGCATCGGCATCGGCATCTGCGTCGGCAGAGCCATGGTCGCCTGGCCGGACACCACGGCGCGGAGTGCCCGTTCCGTCTCCTCGGCGGTGGGCCGGTCGGCGGGGTCCTTGGCGAGGAGGGCCTCGATGAGGGGCTCCAGGGCGCCGCCCCGCTTCAGGGGTTCCAGGGGGTCCACGGCGATGGCGTACGCGGTCTCCATCGCGGTGAGGCGGCGGAACGGCGGCCGGCCCTCGACCGCCTGGTAGAGCGTGGCCCCGAGGGCCCACAGGTCCGACGCCGGACCGGGCTTGTGGCCGCGGATCCGTTCCGGGGCCATGTAGGGGATGGAGCCGACCATCTCGCCGGTCTTGGTGAGGGTCGAGGCGTCCGCCGTCATCGCGATGCCGAAGTCGGTGAGAACGACCCGGCCCTCGGCGGCGAGCAGGACGTTGCCGGGTTTGACGTCGCGGTGCAGTACGCCGGCGGCGTGCGCGGCGCGCAGCGCGGCGACCATGCCCAGACCGATACGGGCCGCCTCCTCGGGCGGGAGGGTACGGCCGTCGGTGAGGAGGTCGGCGAGGGTGGGCGCCGGGACGTACTCCATGACGATGCAGGGCCGGCCGTCACCGGAACCGCCCTCGGCGCCGGCCCGGACACCGTCGACGGGGCCGCCGGTGGGGGCGTCCAGACGGTCGTCCACGACGTCATGGACGACGATCACGTTCGGGTGGGCGATCCTGGCCGCGCTGCGCGCCTCGCGGCGCGTGCGCTCGTACAGGGTGACGAGGTCGTCGGGCGACAGATGCGGCTGCACGTGCAGGCGCTTCACGGCGACCTGGCGGTCGAGGACCTCGTCACCGGCCCGCCACACCGTGCCCATGCCGCCGCGGCCTATCTGCTCCGTGAGCCTGTAGCGCCCGGCGACGAGCCGCCCTACGTCCGACACCACGTGCCCTCCGCCAGCCCTGCGTACGTTCGATTCGCCTCGTCACCATAACCGGGCCGAGGCGACGACCCGCGCGGAGGACCGCCCAAGGACGGCGGGGCCGCTAACGGCACGGGCGGACCGGGCGGGGCGGGCGGGCTCGCGGTGGGGCGTAAGCGGTTGTTCGGCGTACCGTCGTGACTGTGGACTCCACGGCTGACGGTCTCGTGGCCCGTGTCGCGCGTCAGCTCGTCCCCAGAGCGGACGAGCTGATCGCCGAGGTGGAGCGATGCCTGCGCCGCGAGATGCCCGAACTCTGGGCGCACCCCGACGCCATGACCGTGGACAACGTCGCCGAGCACGTCGTCGCGGGACTGTCCGCACTGCTGCACGGCGTCGAACCGGGTGGCATCGAGGCACCGTCCGCCGGACTGGAGCGGGTACGCCGTGTCGCCCGGCACGGGGTCCCCGTGAGCACGGTGCTGCGGGCCTTCCGGCTCGGCCAGGGCATCATCCTCGACCACCTGCTGGCGGAGATGCCCCGGTGCACCGACGACGCCGCCCTGATCAGCGAGGCCGCGCGCAGCCTGATCGTGTCGGCGACCGGATACCTGGACCGCACCTCCGAGCAGGGCGTCGTGGCCTACGAGGAGGAGCGGGACCGGCGACTGCGCTGGCGGCTGTCCATGGTGAACGAGTCGAGCGTCCGCATCGGCACCACGCTGGACATCGCCCGCACCACGCAGGAACTGGCCGACTTCGCCACCGAGCACTTCGCCGACCTCGTCACCGTCGACCTGCTCGACTCCGCGCTCGGCGCCCACGGCACTCCGCCGGACGACCCGCCCGCGTCGCCCCTGCTCCACCGGGTCGCCCAGCGCTCGGTCGCCCACCCGGGCCCGGCGGCCACGCCCACCCCTCGACCGCCCCACACCTTCCCGCCCGGCTCACCGCCGTCCCGCGCCCTGGCCACGGGCCAGCCGACCAGGCACCGCCTCGGCGGCGGCCACCGGGGGCCGTACGCGGCCGCCGAGCCCGCGGGCGGCGGGTGCGCCGGGGAAGGAGGCTGGGGCGAAACCGGGGCCCGGGCGGCAGGGAAGGGCGGCGCGAGCGCCGGGACCGGCGGGCGCCCCGGCGACGACGACGGCGCGGGTGCTGTGGACGGGGGTGCGGGCGGCGAGGGCGCCTGCGGGGGCCGACCCGCGGCCGTGGACGGCAGCTCCGGCGCTCGGCGCCCGGTGCACTCCACGCTGGTCGTGCCGTTGCGGGCGCGGGGGACCACCCTCGGTGTCGCGCAGTTCTGCCGGGACCGCAATCCCGACGCGTTCGACGACGAGGATCTGCTGCTCGCGCAGGAGATCGCGGCGAGGGCGGCGATCGCCGTCGACAACGCCCGTCGCTACACACACGCCCGCGCCACCGCCCTCACCCTGCAACGCAGCCTGCTCCCGCGCAGCACGCCGAGGCAGTCCGCCGTCGACGTCGCCCTCCGCTACCTCCCCGCCGACGCCCAGGGCGGCGTGGGCGGCGACTGGTACGACGTCATCCCCCTCTCCGGGGCCAGAGTCGCCCTCGTGGTGGGGGACGTCGTGGGGCACGGCATCCACGCCGCCGCCACCATGGGGCGCCTGAGGACCGCCGTGCGCACCCTGGCCGACATCGATCTGCCGCCCGACGAACTCCTCACCCACCTGGACGACGTCGTGCTCCGCCTGGCCGCCGAGGTGGAGGAGAACGGCGCGGACGAGGAGCCCGGGACCGCCGCGGTCGCCGGGACCGGCGCGGCCGACGCCGTCACAGGAGGCGGGGACATCGGGGCCACCTGCCTCTACGCCGTGTACGACCCCGTGTCGCGCCGCTGCACGCTCGCTCGTGCGGGGCATGTGCTGCCCGCCGTGGTCGGCCGGGACGGCACCGTCGACATCCTGGAGCTGCCGCCGGGTCCGCCGCTCGGCCTGGGCGGGCTCCCGTTCGAGGCGGCGGAGTTCGAACTGCCCGAGGGCAGTCTGCTGGCGCTCTACACCGACGGTCTGATCGAGGCCCGGGACCACGACATCGGCGCGGGCCTGGCTCGGCTCCGCGACGCCCTCGCCCGGCCGGCCCCCTCGCTGGAGGCCACCTGCGACGCCGTACTCGAAGCGTTGCTCCCGGCCAGGCCCCCCGACGACGTCGCCCTGCTGCTGGCCCGGACCCACGCCCTCGGTGCGGGACAGGTCGCCACCTGGGACCTGGAGGCCGAACCCGCCGCCGTCGGGCGGGCCAGGGCGCACGTCACCCGGCAGTTGGAGGACTGGGGCCTGGGAGAGCTGGATTTCACCGCCGAGCTGGTGGTCAGCGAACTCGTCACCAACGCCATCCGCTACGGCCGGCCCCCCGTACGGCTGCGACTCATCCGCGACCGCACCCTCATCTGCGAGGTCTCCGACTCAGGCGGCACCACGCCGCATCTGCGCCGCGCCCGGGGTTACGACGAGGGCGGCCGGGGCCTCCTCCTGGTCGCCCAGCTCGCCGAGGACTGGGGCACCCGCCGCGCCCGCCAGGGCAAGACGGTCTGGGCCGAACTGAGCGACTCCGCCGAGCTCACCTTCCCCGAGCCGGCCGCCCTCTAGACCCGCTGTGGCCGGCCCGACGGTCTCGGACGATGCGCCCGCGCCGGTGACCTGAAGTGGCCCGCCGGAAGACCGGCCGGCCGCTTCGCGGCGGTCGGAGCGCGGGGGAGGTCGCCCCGACCCGGCTTCGGGAGCCGTCGCCTCCGACGTGGACCACGGGGGTGGCGCCGGGGTCGTGGACGGGGGCGCCGCGCCGGCCGAGCAGGACAACTCCGCCGGCGAAGGCCGCGGCGGCGAAGGATGCGCGGCTCCTCCTGACCGCCGTCACACAGCACGTCGTGCGGCCGCTCACCGAGCAGGCCGCAGGCCCGGTCGACGACACCGCCGTACAGCCGGTCACCGACTCACTGCCGCGGCGGGCCTCCGACCCCGATTCGCCGGCCGTCACCGACTCCGTTTCACGCTCCGTCACCGATCCCGGTTCACGGCCCGTCACGGAGCACCTGGTGCGTCCCGTCACGGAGCACGTGGTGCGGCCGGTCACCGGGCACGCCGTACGACCCGTGACCGACCGAGCGGTACGACCCTTGAGCGACCGAGCGGTAAGGCCCGTGACCGGGCAGGTCGTGGGCTCTGCGGCCGGGCGAACCGTGGAGTCGGTCGTCGAGGGTGTCGTGCGGCCGGTCACCGAAAACGGTCGTGCGGCCGGTCACCGACGGGCTGGACGGAGTGACGTCGCAGCTGCCGCCGGGGAGCCTGCCGTCGCTGCCCGGGGTGCCGGGGCCGAGAAGTTGACGTACAGGGTCCAGCGCCGGTCGAGGTGCTCGCTCAGGACGCCGCCCAGCAGCAGGCCGACGGCACCGCCGGTGCCCGCGATCACCACTACATCGGCGTCGCCGTGGGCACCATGGCGTCCAGCGTCGATCGGCTCGTCACCGCCGGACGGTATGGCCCCCGGCCCGATGGACGTGCTCTTCCTCGCCGTCGTCGCGACCGTCTCCGGGTGCTGGACGGTTTGCCCGGGACGGGCGGGAGGCGTCCGGGGGCGTCCGGCGGCGAACCGGTCGGTCAGCGGAGCGGCGGCACCGTGTCGAGCAGCTCGCCGGCCGTGCGCCGCGCCGGGGCGGCGGTCAGCTCGGCGACGCGGCGGAAGGTCTCCTCGGCCGGGCGGGCGGGCCACTCGGGAGGAAGGTGACGGGCGGGGAGCCGGGGGTCGGTGCGGATGGTCCACAGCCACTCGCTGACCAGCCGCAACCGAGTGCCGATCGGATCGTCGCCCGAGCCGACCCCTGAGCCCAGGACGGCCGTCCAGCGTTTGTCGAAGGTGACGTAGCGGGCGGCGATGCCCTCCAGGTCCCAGGTGTCGCGGATCATCAGCTCGATGTCGGTGGCCACGTCGGCCCGGGCGTGGAAGATCTTGACGTGGTCGGTGAGCCCCAGTTCGGCGACGGCCGCGGCGATGTCGACGTTCCCCGGGGCGATCCAGAGCCCGCTGTACAGGGCGCCGAACCCGGACCAGGTCAGCCGCGACCGCAGGTCGTGCCGCTGGCGTTTCCACGAGTCGGGCAGGGAGAACCCGAGGAGGGTCCAGGTGCCGTCCCAGTCGTCGTTGACCGCGCCCTGTTTCCAGATGCGGGTGCGGCCGTCCCACAGGACGCGCGACGCCTGCGGGGTGAGGCCGAAGTACATCTTGCGGCCCTCGCGTCGGCGCCGCAGCAGACCGCGGTTGACCATCCGCGTCAGGGTGGAACGTACGGCCTGTTCGCCGACGCCGACCCGGCCGAGCACGTCGATGATGCTGCCCGAGTACACGCACACGTCGCCGTCGCCCTCCAGCACGTGGTTGCCGAAGAAGGCGAGCATGAGCGACTGCGGGCGCGGCTGTGGGCCGTCCGAGGCGTCGCTGTCCGGGGTGCCGTCCGGGGTGTCCAGGATGTCGTGGTCCTCCACGGGGGCAAGCGTACGGCCGCCCGCCGGCACCCCGCCGGGGAGGTCACCGTGGATCAGGTACTTCTTGAATCGCCGTAAAGGAAGCGCACAACATCGACGCCTCCGGGACAGTGGGGACCGTCTAGCACGTTCCGTCAGGGAGGCACGCGAGTCATGACCACCATCGCCGTCATCGGAGCCGGGCCGGGTCTCGGCGCGGCCGTCGCCCGTCGCTTCGGCCGTGAGGGGTTCGCCGTCGCGCTCGTCGCCCGCGACCCGGAGCGTACCGAGGCGCTCGCCGCCGACCTGGCCGACCGGGGCGTCACCGCGCGGGGGTTCACCGCCGACGTGCGCGACCCGGAGGCCGTGACCGCCGCGCTCGACGCGGCACGCTCGGCGCTGGGCCCGATCGAGGTCCTGCAGTACAGCCCCTCGCCGCACCGGGACTTCATGCTGCCGGTGCTGGAGACGAGCCACACGGACCTGGTCGGGCCGATCGAGTTCTCCGTCTACGGCGCGGTCGCCGCCGTACGGCAGGTGCTGCCCGGTATGCGCGCCCTCGGTCGCGGCACGATCCTGTTCGTCAACGGCGGTACGGCCGTGGTCCCGCACCCCGACCGGGCCGGGACGTCCATCGCGTTCGCCGCCGAGAGTGCGTACGGCCACCTGCTGCACGACACCCTCGGGGCGGAGGGCATCCACGTCGCGCAGCTCGTGGTGCCCGGTGCGATCGTCCCCGGGCATCCTCGCAAGGACCCGGCCGTCCTCGCCGACACCCTCTGGGGCATCCACCGGGACCGCCACGGCTTCCGGCACTTCGCCGACGACCTCGACGCCTGACGGTCGGCGCGCGGGTGCCCGCGGGCGGTGTCAGGCTGAAGGCACAGAACCGAGAACGCGAAGGGGAATCCCGTGATCACCACTGACCTGACGCCCGGCTCCCCCTGCTGGATGGACCTCGGCGTCCGCGACCTCCCGGCCGCGGCGGCCTTCTACCGGGCGGTGCTGGGCTGGGAGTACGAGCCCATGGGCGGCGGGGACGAGGGGGCGGAGTCGGAGGGCTCGGGCGGCATGTTCCGCAAGGACGGAAAGGTCGTCGGCGGACTCGGCGAACTCACCGAGCAGGGCGCGCGTTCGGCCTGGATGATCTACTACACCGTCACCGACGCGGACGCCACGACGCGGGCCGTGGAGGGCGCCGGCGGCACGGTGCGGGTGCCGCCGAGGGACCTCGGCGAATGGGGGCGGATGGCCCAGTACAGCGACCCGCTCGGCGGCCAGTTCGCCGTCTGGCAGCCGGGCACGGACGCGGGCTTCGAGCTCGCGGACGAGCCGGGCTCGTTGTCCTGGACCGAGCTGTACACCACCGACGCCTCGGCCGCCCGGGAGTTCTACGGCGGCGTCCTCGGCTGGCAGTTCGGCGACATGCCGATGCCGGGCGACGGGGGCGCGTACACCCTCATCACGCCCGCCGGGCTGCCCGAGGAGCGGATGCAGGGCGGCCTCATGCAGCTCCGCGAGGAGGACCTCACCCTGACCGGCGGACGGCCGTACTGGCACCCCGTCTTCGCCGTCACCGACTGCGACACGGCCGTCGCGGCGGTCACCGGGAACGGCGGCAGCGTGCAGATGGGCCCCGAGGACATGCCGGGCGTCGGCCGGCTGGCCGTCTGCCTCGACCCGTCGGGCGCGGACTTCGTCCTCCTCGCCGCCGAGAGCTGACCTCCGCGCCCCTCTCTCGCACCCCCCACGCCACCGTTCCCGCGACGGTGGCGTGCTCACCGTTGCGGAAAACAGGATCAGCGTCCATCATCCCATCAACAGGAATCCTGTTAATTCAATGTTGCAGCGATGGGTGGGTGCGATCATGTCGTTCGGTGCCAGAATTCAGGCCAGAGGGGTTCAGCTGCTGCTCAGTGGCGTCATGAGCCGAGTCCACCAGGATCTGCGCTTCACCGACATCCCGAAGCGGACGGAAACCCTCCGGGTGGAGACCGGCGCCGGCCCGGTCGACTGCACCGTCTACCGCCCGCCGGCCGCCACCTCCACCCCCGCTCCCGTCTACGTCAACTTCCACGGCGGCGGCTTCATCGTGGCCCGCCCCGAACAGGACGACCACATCTGCCGCTACATCGCCGCCACGGCCGGCTGCGTCGTCGTCAACGTGGACTACTCCGTCGCCCCGCAGCACGTCTTCCCCGTCGCCGTCACCCAGGCCTACGACGTCGTCGAGTGGGTCGTGGAGAACGGCGAGGCCCATGGCTGGGACGGCTCACGGGTCGCCGTCGGCGGACACAGCGCGGGGGCCAACCTGACCGCCGGGGTCTGCCGGACGGCCCGCGCCCGGGGCATCTTCACACCGCGCCTCCAGATCATCGACTCCGCGGCACTCGACCAGGTCACCGATCCGGCCACCAAGCGGTCCCGCATCGCCAAGCCGCTGCTCAGCCCCCGGATCATGCGGATCTTCACCGCCGCCTACGTCCCGGATCCGGCCGACCGCGCCGACCCCCTGGTCTCACCCGGACTCGCCGACGACCTCGCCGGACTGCCGCCCGCCCTCGTCATCACCGCCGAGAACGACCGCCTGCGCGACGAGGGCGACGCCTACGCCAAGGCCTTGGCGGCCGCCGGGGTCCCGGTCACCCACCGCGTCTTCGAGGGCGTCGACCACTACTTCACGCACACCGGCCCGGTGCCGGCCGGCAAGGAGGCGATAGACCTGATGGCCACCTCCCTGCGCACCGCCCTCGACGCCGCCGTCCCCGACGTGGCTTGACGGCGCGCGCCCCGTCGGGGGGACACTGCTGACCCCGAGGCCTCGGATCCGACCGGCCGTCCCACCGACGAAGGGCACCACGTGCGGCTGCACACCCGTGAATGGGGCGCCGGGGACCGGACCGCCCTGCTCGTCCACGGCATCATGTCCGACTCCCGCACCTGGCGCCGGGTCGCCCCGGCGCTCGCGGACCGCGGCTACCGGGTGATCGCCGTGGACCTGCGCGGCCACGGGCTCTCGGCGCGCGGCGCCTACAGCCCGCGGCTCTTCGCCGACGACCTCGTCGACACCCTGCCCCGCGAGGCCGACCTGGCGCTGGGGCACTCCCTGGGCGGGCTCGCCCTCTCCCTCGCCGTCGAACGGCTGCGGCCCCGGAGGGCGGTCTACTCGGACCCGGCCTGGTCGTCGGCCGGCCCCGATGTCGGCCCCGAGGTGTTCGCCGCCTTCAAACACGCCACCCGCGCCCGGACTGCCGCGCTCAACCCCCGCTGGGACCCCGAGGACGTCGACATCGAGATGGCCACACTGGCCGCCTGGGACGCCGGCTCCGCGCACTTCCTCGGCGGGCGCCCGCTCACCGGCTTCCTCCCCGACCGCCCCGTCGTCCCCTCCCTCCTCCAACTCGCCGACCCCAGCTTCCTGATCGGCCCCGAGGCCGCCGACCGCCTCAGGGCCGACGGCTTCGTGGTCCGTACGGTCCCCGGGGCGGGCCACACCATCCACCGGGACGACTTCGACGGCTTCATGAAGTCCCTCGACGACTGGATCTGACGCCCGCACACCCGCCCGCTCGACGTTCGCCACCAGGGGCGGCGCGTGCGGCGCCGTGGCTACGGCGCGGTGCGGGCGCGCTCGTACAGGACGGGGTCGTGCGCGTTGACGACCGTGAGATCGGCGTCGGCCCGGCGGTGCAGCTCGGCGAGGCGGGCGTGGTTGGCGCGCACCTGCTTCAGGTCGTGCGCCAGCAGGTGCTCCACGGCGCGCAGGGGACCGGGGACGGGGGAGCGCCCGTCGAACGTTCCGCGGTGGAAGAAGGCGTCACCGGCGTGCAGGATCCAGCCGCTTCCGGTGTCGACCGCGACGCAGGCGTGACCGCGGGTGTGCCCCGGCAGTGACACCAGGACGATTCCCGGGGCGACGGCGTCGAGTTCCTTGGCGGCGGCGAATCCGCGCCACGCCTCGCCGTCCGGAGTGTGCTCGACGAGCTTCGGCCCGTGGGCCCACTGCGCCGACCGGTACCGGGACCGTTCCCGCCGGGACGGGGAGACGAGGGCACCCAGGGACTCGGCCGCGGTCGTGTGGACCTGGGCGTCGGGAAAGTCGGACAGGCCGCCGATGTGGTCGAAGTCGAAGTGGGTGACGACGATGTGCCGCACGTCGTCCCGCCGGAACCCGAGGGCCTCGACCTGACGCGCGGCCGTCTCCTCGGCCCGGAGCACGGGCCTGACCAGATGCCGGGACGTCCCCAGCCGGCGTCCGGGCTCGGCGATGTCGCGCAGCCCGAACCCGGAGTCCACCAGCACCAGTCCGCCCGGTGCCTCGACGAGCAGGACGTGGCAGACCAGCGCGCCGGTGAGCGGCAGCATGGTCCCGCAGTTGAGGTGGTGCACCTTCACGGCAGTACCGCCTTCGGGGTGTCGAGGAGAGGAAGGGAGAGGAAGGGAGAGGAAACGGCGGACAGCGTACGGGCCGGTCCCTCGACCTCGTGGCCCGTGGTTCCGGCGTCACCGTTCCTCGGCCGACGGTGGGCCCCATTCCGCTCCGGTGCGCAGACGGTACGCGGCGACGGCGGACTCCACCGTCGGGAAGAAGTGCCGGGGGTCGAGGGTGCGGGTGAGACCGTACCGCTCGATCTTGCGTCGTACGGGGTCCTTGAGCTCGGCGAACACCAGATGCACCTGCCGGGCGTTGAGGTCCTCGTCGAGTTCCTCCAGCACGTCGGCGGCGGTGGTGTCGACGTCGGTCATGGGCTCCGCCGCGATCACGATCCAGCTCGGCCGCGGCTCGGCCGCGGCCAGGCGCCTGACCTCGTCGCGGAAGGTCTTGGCGTTGGCGAAGAAGAGCGGTGCGTCGAACCGGTAGATCACCAGGCCCGGCAGCTGACCGGCCTGGGGGTAGGAGCGGACGTCGTGGTAGCCCTCCAGGTCCCGCACCCGCCCCAGCACGGTGTTGTAGGGCCACCAGGCGCGCCGGAAGACGTTGAGGACGGACAGCCCCACGGCGACGGCGATGCCGGGCAGTACGCCCAGCAGGGCCACGCCCAGGAAGGCCGCGAGGCAGAGCAGGAACTCCGCCCGGCGCTGCCGCCACAGCCGTACCGCCCCCGGGATGTCCGCCAGGGAGAGCGACGCGGTGATGACCACGGCGGCCAGGGCCGGCTGGGGCAGATCACGGAACAGACCCGGAACCAGCACCAGCATGAGGACGATCAGTGCCGCTCCGACGACCCCGGTGAGCTGGCTCCTGGCCCCCGCGCGCTCCGCCACGGCGGTCCGGGACCCGCTCGTGCTGACCGGGAAGCCCTGGAAGAGACCGGCCGCCAGATTCGCCACCCCGACCCCGGTCATCTCCTGGTTGCCGCGGACCTCCTGCCCCGTACGGGCCGCGAAGGCCGACGCGTTGGAGATCGTGTCGGCCAGGGACACCAGGGCGATGCCCAGGGCCCCGCCGAACAGCGGGGCGAGGTCGGAGAGCCGGATGTCGGGGATCGTGAACGGCGGGAAACCCTCGGGCAGTTCGCCGACCAGGCTGACGCCGTGTGCGCCGAGGTCGAAGGCCGTGGCCGCGGCGATCGCCAGGACCACCATCACGAGCACCGCGGGGACCTTCGGCAGGAAGCGCTGCAAAACCAGGATCACGACGATCCCGCCGCAGCCGACCGCGGCGGCGGCCGGCACCGCCGCCCCGTCGGCGAGCCCCCGGACGAACCCGACGCACTCGCCGATCAGATGGTCCGCCTCGACCTTGAAGCCGAGCAGCTTGGGCAGCTGACCGATCAGGATGGTCAGGGCCAGGCCGTTCATATAGCCGATCATCGTCGGCTTGGAGATCAGGTCGGCGATGAAACCGAGCTTCGCCACCGAGGCCAGGATCATGACGGCCGCCACCATCAGCGCGAGCATCGACGCCAGCGCCACGGCCCGGTCGGGGTCCCCGTCCGCCGCCACCAGGGGCAGCACGGTGGCGGCGATCATCGGCCCGAGCGAGGAGTCCGGGCCCAGCACCAGGATCCGGGACGGCCCGCACACCGCGTACCCGAGCAGGCAGAGCACCGTCGTGTAGAGACCGGTGATGGGCGGCAGGCCCGCCAGCTCGGCGTACGCCATGCCCTGCGGCACCAGCAGCGTCGTCAGGACGACCCCCGCGACCAGGTCCTTCACCAGCCACTCGCTCCGGTAGGACGACACCGCACGGACCCCGGGAACCGCCCGCACCCGGGAGAGAAGCCCTCGACTCTTGCGCTGGGTTGTCACAGACCGTCCTTCCGTCCGGGCAAGCGTGGCACGCGAACGGCGGGACCCCGGCGCGGACGGCGCAGTGTCGCCCCTGCCGGACGGCGCTGTCAGCCCAGGTCGAAGAGGTTCGGCAGCCGCAGGAGGTACCGGGTGCGGTCGTGGCGCTTGAGGGCATCGAACTCGGGTGCCCGGTACAGCGGGGTGACGGTGCACCGTTCGGCGGACGAACCGGTCCGGTCCAGCAGGGCGTTGACGGCCTGCCGGGCCGAGGTGTTGGCGCCCTCCATGGTCGCCAGGTCGATGGGCACGGCCACGTAGTCGCCGGACAGGAAGAGGTTGGGGATCCTCGTCGCCGATCGGGGACGGTGGTGGAAGGTCCCTGTCGGATGGATGAGCAACTGCTCCTCGTTGACCGGGTTCGGAGTGCCGAGTCCGTCCACGGCCGGATCGAGGAACCAGGAGTGCAGCACGGAGTCCTTCAGGACCGTACGGCCGGTGTCGTTGAGCGCCGCCTTCAGCTGCGCCCACACCTCGCGGGCGACCTCGGCGCGGGTGCACTGCTTGGCCGTCTTCCCGTAGAGGATGCCCGGCCGGTCCCACTCGGAGACGTCCACGGAGAGGCAGTCCGCGACCGTGCCGTCACCGAAGTCGGCGGGGAAGTCGTGCCTCGGCCAGTGCTGCGCCTGCGCGATCGCGGTCAGCGACCAGGGGGAGTCGATGAGGTCGAGATGGCCGTGCAGGATCGGCGTGCGCTCGGTCAGATAGAACTGGATGCCGGTCATCCAGTCCGTCTGCAGCCGGTCGCACGCGGCGAGTTGGGGATCGGCGGCCCGCACGGCGGAGTTCCAGGTGCGACGGGCGTGCTCGACCGGCATGGCCGAGATGTAGTGGTCGGCGGTGACGGTCCGCCGGGCGCCCGCCGGATCCTCCATGACGGCCCCGCCGATCCGGCCCTCCTCCAGGGTCAGGTCCCGTACGGTCCAGCCGACCCGGAACTCGACCCCGAGCGACCTCAGATGCGTCACCCACGGATCGATCCAGGCCTCGTTCGTGGGCGCGTCGAGGATCCGGTCCAGCGGTCCGTCCGCGCCCCGCCCGAGCAGGTTGAAGGCGAAGGCCTCCAGCAGTGTGGCGACGGTACGGGTACTGGCCTCCTCCGCCTTGGTGGCCACGATGTTGCGGGTGATGCCGACGGCGAGGATCCGCTGGTAGTCGTACGACATCTGCCCGGCCCGTACGAACTCCCACCACGGCGTCCGCTCCCAGGTCTCGTCGCGGCGTTCGTCGCAACTGGTGAGGAAGACCAGGAAGCGGTTGGCGAAGTAGAGGGCCTCGTGGAGCGGGAGGTTGAAGGCCGTGTCGAGCACCGAGGTGACGGCCCGGCGGATCTCGTCGGGGGTGAGTTCGGCGGGGCTGCTGTCCGGCCAGGGCAGCGGGATCCTGATGTCCTCGCGGCCGCCGGACCGGGCGAACAGCATCTCCTTGGGCGCCACGAGGTTGTCGTGCACGCCATGGGCGTTGCCCGGGAAGGGGATGCGGCGCATGGTGTCGGGCAGGTTGTGATAGATCCCCGGGATGAAGCGGAAGCCGTGTTCTCCGGGCAACGGGGCACGGCCGCCCGTACCGCTGTCCGGTACGTCCATGCTGCGGGCCTTGCCACCCAGCGCCTTGCGTTCGTAGACCGTCACCCGGAAACCGCGTTCGGCGAGTTCGTGCGCCGCCGTGAGCCCGGCGACGCCCCCGCCGAGGACGGCCACGGTCGGTGCGGCGGCACCGTCCTGGGCGGCGGCCCGCCCGGTGGTGCCCAGGGCTAGGGCGCCACCGGCGGCCGTCGCCGTACCCAGGAACCTTCTGCGTGTGGTGCCGCCCAGCGCGTCCATCGCCCACCCCTTACCGTCGGTAACCATTGGCGTACGAAGATAGGAGCGACGCACCGATCCCGGAAGGCGACCGACGCGACCGGGATCACTTTGGCTTGATGCCGTATCAGGCCGCCGAGCCGAGCCGGGCCGCACCGCACAGCGCAGCACCGAGCGCACCGCACCGTTTCCTGGCGCGTGCCGGCAGCCGGTGTGGTGTGTGTCACCGCGGCCGGATTGAGTGGGAGGCCAGGGGCGTTCACGTACCCTCTCGTGACGCATGGGACCAGGACTGCGAGGATGTGGCCCGATGACCGCTGGGGGGTGTTCCCGCACGCTCAGGGCCGCCGTGTTCGCGGCTGTGTGCGTGCTGTTCACCTCCCTCGGCCACCTCATGATGTCGGGGACCGCGGTGCCCTGGTGGGCCATGGTCGCCGGTGCGGTGGCGACCGGCGGCCCGGCCTGGTGGTCGGGTGCCCGGGAGCGCGGACCGCTCCTGGTCGGCTCCGCCACGGTCGCGGCCCAGACCCTCCTCCACGTGATGTTCTCGCTCGCCCAGACGGCGGTTCATCACTCCCGGAGCGCCACGGGCCGGGCGACGGGGACGATCGACCACGCCACGGCTGCCGCGCCCGGCACGGCGTCGACGGATCACGCGACGGGAGCCCCGCTCTCCTCGCCGCCGACGGACCACGTGGGCATGGACGCCGTGCACGGGCTGGGCCACGCCATGGGCGGCCTGCCCTCGACGGGCATGCTCGCCGCCCATCTGCTGGGCGCGCTGCTGTGCGGCCTCTGGCTCGCCCACGGTGAGCGTGCCGCCTTCCGCATCCTGCGGGCGCTCGCCGGATGGCTGACCGCGCCGCTCCGCCTGCCGCTTCGGCCGTCGGTGGCGCCGTACCGTCCGCCGGTCCGCGCCCGCCACCCCCGTACGGACGGCCTGGCGCGCCGCTACCTCCTCACCCACGCGATCACCTCCCGGGGGCCACCGGTCGGGACCGCTGTCGCCGTCTGACGACAGCCGGTTGCCCGGGGCCGTCCCCGGAGACGACGCCCAGTCGGCTCCGCGGACGGCCCCGGGCGAGCGCCGCACCCCGAGCCCGACGGTCAGCCCCCGGCTGATCCGCGTGCGCCGGGGCTGCCTCGTGTCCCACCACAGCCTTCAGCCCACCCACTCAAGGGAGTCCCCCGTGCATCGCTCCACCCTGCTGCGCACCCTGCGTCGATCCGGCGCGCTCACCGCGCTCGCCCTCGCCTCCGTCGTCGCCGTCGCGGGGCCCGCCGCCGCCCATGCGGATGTCGAGGCCGAGGGCGCGCGCGCCCTCGACCAGAACGTCGAACTGACCTTCTCCGCCGCGTCGGAGTCCACCACGGCCGGCATCACCAAGCTGGAGGTGATCCTCCCCGAGGGCCTCGTCCCGGCCGACATCGCCTACGAGAAGGGCCCGGACGGCTGGAAGTTCGCCCCCACGAGCCGGGGCTACACCGTCTCGGGCGAGAAGCGCGCGGTGGGGGAGGACGTCGAATACGTCGTCACCGTACGGCAGTTGCCCGACGCCGAGTCGCTGGTCTTCAAGACCCTGCAGTCCTACAGCGACGGCAAGGTGGACCGCTGGATCGAACTGGAGGAGTCCGAGGAGGACGGCCACCACGGCCACCCCGCGCCCCGCCTGGACCTGAAGGCCGCCGCGCCCGGCGCGAAGCCCGTCAGCCCGACCCCCTCCGAGGAGCCCACGACGGCCGCCCCCGAGGCGGAGACCACGCCGGAGTCGGACGCGCGGACGCCGTCGGCCCAGCCCGCGGCGGACAGCACGGACGGCGACGACGGTCTCTCCCCGGCCGTGCCGCTGGGCATCGGCGCGGCAGTCCTCGTCGCGGTCGGCGGCGGAGTGTGGTGGCTGCGGAGCCGGCGCGGCGGAACCGCCTGACACCGGGCGCCGAGCCGGGCCCGGCCCCGGGGCGGGGCCGGGCCGGTCGGCGGACGGTGAATCGCCCGTGCGGGGGTATGCGGTGTCGGTCAGCAGCCGTGGGGAAAGGATCGAGGATGACCGACGACGCCTATCTGTTCCTGCTCGACGACGAGTCCGTGCCGCTCGGCGTGGCCCCCGCCGCCGTCGAGGATCTCGCGTGCATGGAGACCCCCGCGGTTCGCGCGTGGCTGGACGCTCATGGGACCACGCCGACCTCCGCGCGACTGCGCCTGCTGCCGCCGGAGGAGACGGGAGCCATTCCCGAGGAGGCGGAGCGGCTGCCCGTCCCGCTGAGCGACGAGGAACTGAGCCGGGTCCGCCACCGGTTGGCGCCGGAACCGCTCGCCCTGATCGAGGAGGAGCTGCTCGCCTACCGCGACTGCGCGGACGGCCGGGACGGCCTGATCGGACGCGCGCTGGCCGCCGGCGTGCCACCGCACCGCATCGTCGAGCTGACGGGGATGGACCCCGACACGGTGACGGCCGCGGCGAGCGGCTGAGACGCCCGGATGGGGACCGTCGTCCACGTCCCGCAGACGCGGGACATGATCGGGGAGGAACTCTCCGGTGACGAGGCGCTGACCGCGCTGAGGCGCTACGGGGGCCGCCGGCTGCTCCTCGACGCGTTCGCCCGGTTCCGCTACGCGGACGGCTTCAGCCACTCCCGTTCGCTCGCGTTCCAGGTGGTCCTGGGCCTGGTGCCGTTCACCATCGCGCTGGTCGGCGTGGCGACCACCGTGCACACGGAGAGCGTGGGGCGGATCATCGAACTCACCGTGGGCCGGATCGTGCCGGGCGCCAGCGCGACTCTGGTCGAGGACGCGCTGGACGCCACCGAGCGCAGTGCCGGTTCCGGTGTCTGGAACGCCGTCGCCATGTGGCTGGGACTGGCCTTCGCCCTGCTCAACCTCGCCTCGGCGATGGGGCAGGTGGAGCGGGGCGCCAACCGCATCTACGGCGTCGAACGCGACCGGCCCTTCTCGGCCAAGTACGGGCGGGCCCTGCTCCTCGCCCTCGCGGCGGGCATGCCGATGGTCCTGGGGTTCCTCGTGCTCGTCGCCGGGGACGCCGTGGGGAACGCGGTGGTGGAGGCCCTCGGCTGGTCGCGGGAGTGGCTCGACCTGTGGGGTCCCCTCGACGTACCGCTGGGCGTCCTGCTCGCCTGGGTCGCGTCGGCGGTGATCTTCCGCTGGGCCCCGCGCAGGGACCAACCGGGCTACACCTGGCTCGCGTTCGGCTCGGCGGTCCACCTGGTCCTGTGGGTCACGGCCACATGGCTGCTGGCGCTCTACGTCGCGAAGAGCGGATCGTTCGGTGCCGTGTACGGACCGCTGACGGCGTTCGTCGCCCTGCTGCTGTGGGCCAACCTGACGGGGGTGGCGCTGTTCCTGGGGATCGCGTTCGCCGCCCAACTCGAAGCGGCGCGCGCCGGAATCACCGAGGCGGTGCGGCCGGATCCGGGGCCGGGACCGTGAACCGGTGAACCGGGCCGGGGCGAACGTCTCGTCGTTCCGCGGGGGTGCGCCTCATCGTTCCGCGGGGGTGCGTGTCTCCACGCGATGGTCGTAGTACGCCCATACCGCCACGCCCACCACGAGGGTGAGCCCCACGGCCACGACGCGGACGATGCCGCTGGTCGCGAAGGCGGCCAGACCGGTGGCCGCCGCGCCGCACAGTATGATCATGTGGCTGACGAAGCGCTGCTGCGGCTGGGGGTCCTCCCGGTCCTTCAGGTCGCGCAGGGCCTCACGGGCGGGCCGCCCGGAGCCGCGCCGGGCCCGGGCCCGGTACTGCAAGCCGTAACTGATCAGCAGGTACAGCACCAGGGCGCCCAGTGCCCAGAGCAACCCCACGCCGTCCCCGCTCGCCGCCCGGGACAGATACATCACACCGCTCCTCCCTGAGGCTCCGTGAGCACAAGCACGCCTGCACCGTCCGGATGCCCCGAGCGTCCGGACGCGAACTCGGCGGGAGAGGCGACTTCGGGCCATGTCGCCGCTCGTCCGATCCGGACGGGGCCGGACTTCCGACGGTCGTCGGGTGGCATGCATGGGACGATCGCGGGTACGGGCGCGTATGTGAGGGGGGAATGAGGGCGGGACACGTGGGATCGAATGCCGATGGCGACGGCTGTAGCGGGCCGGACACCTATCTGATGCGCGCCGGATACGCCCTGGGGGGCGAGGACGGCTGCATCGCCGATGCCCGCCACCACGCCCTGGCCTTCCTCGACCGCGCCCACGCCGATCACCACCTGCCCGTCTCCGCGCGAGTACGGGACCTCACGCAACTGGTGGTCAGCGAACTGGTCACCAACGCCCGCAAGTACGCCCCCGGTCCCGTCCTCCTGGAACTGCGGGTCACCGCCGACAGCGTGGACATCGTCGTGTGGGACAGCGACCCCACGGTGCCCGCGGCCCGCGCCGCCGACCCCGACCGGATCGGACAGCACGGGCTGGAGATCGTCAAGGCCGTCACCGAGGATCTCTTCGTCGAACGGGAACCGGTGGGCAAGCGCATCACGGCACGTATCGCGCTGGCCGACCCGCCGGGCAGGGGTCGGTAGCGCGCGGGGCTGCCGTATGACGACCCAACGTACGTCGCCATGCACCGGTAACTGAAGACGACCTCTGCGTACTTCGCTTCAGCCACACGCTTTCTGACGACGCAGTGTGATGATGCCGAGGAAGAAATCGTCGGCTACAACGGGGCTTCGTAGTGTGCCCGGGTCGGTACGCTGTGTTCGTATCCGGCGTGGATTCGTCGGGTCGTCGGATGTGTCGAGGGGGACGGCATGTTGGCAGAAGCCCTGATTGTGCTGGCTTCGGCGGCCGGAGCGGCGGTCGCGCAGGCCGCCGGTACGGATGCCTGGGTAGGGGTGAGGGAACGCGTTGCCCGCATTTTCGGCCGTGGTGACGCATCAGCTGCTCAAGTGGCCCTGGTGCGGTTGGACCGAACAGCAGCCGCGCTGGATGCGGCCGAGCCGGAGCAAGCGGACCAGTTGCGCGCCCGTCTGGATGCCTCGTGGCAGGCCCGGTTCGAGGACTTGTTGGAGTCCCTGAACGAGGCTGACCGTGTGGTCGTGGCGGGGCAGTTGCAGGAACTGGTGACACTGCGCTCGGGCGCTGTCGGTGGGGCCTCCGCCAGGGATGGCGGGCTGACCGCCGGCGGGGACGTCGACATCCGGGCAGAGGGCGGATCCGTGGCCGGCGGCGTCATCCATGGGGGCATTCGCATGGAAAACCCTTCGCAGCCGGGCCCGGTTCAGGGCTGACCGCTCCCGGCCCTGACCAGGCCCTCCATATCACCGCACAGACGTCGCTCTACGCCCACTCCGGCGCTGTGGTGGTCGGCCGCGCGGGTTCGGTGACGTACCAGACCGCGCCGCGGCAGCCGCTCTCCTGGCCACAGTGCGTAGGAGTGATTCCCCGGCAGGCGGACTGTTTCCAGCACCGCGAGGCCGTCGACGCCCTGGACCATGCGGTCGCCAGGGGTGGGACTGCGGTGCTCTGTCAGGTCTTGTCCGGGACCGGTGGGGTCGGTAAAACGCAACTTGCCGCCCACCATGCCCGAACTGCTTGGGAAGCGGAGGCGGTGGACCTGCTTGTCTGGGTCACCGCGACCAGCAGGGAGGCGGTCCTGAGTGCCTACGCTGAAGCTGCGGTCACGGTGAGCGGCCCTGACGCGCCGGAGACGGCTGACCTCGCTAACCCCGAACAGGCCGCTGCCCTCTTCCTGACATGGACGCAATCCACTGGCCGACGATGGCTGATCGTCCTGGACGACGTGAGCGACCCCGCAGACCTGGGCGGCCTGAACGGCCAGAGGGATTTGTGGCCGACACTGCGCCCGAACGGCCGCACACTTGTCACTACCCGCCGCCGAGACGCCGCGCTGCCTGGCCAGCGCATCGATGTCGGTCTGTTCTCCCCGGACGAGGCCTCTGCCTATCTGACCGCCAAACTGGCCGCCGCAGGACGGCGGGACAGTCCCGAAGACATCGCAGCACTCGTCCGTGAACTGGGGTACTTGCCGCTGGCGCTGGCTCAGGCCGCCACTTATCTCATCGACCTTCATCTGGACTGCGCCGCTTACCGGTCCAGGCTGGCCGACCGCAGCAACGCACTGCCCGACCTGGTCCCCGAAACCAGCGGTCTGCCCGATGCTCATCGCACCACTGTCGCCGCCACCTGGTCTCTGTCGATCGAGCATGCCGATCGGCTCCGGCCGAAAGGGCTGGCCCGTCCGATGCTTCACCTCGCCAGCATGCTCGACCCCAACGGCATCCCCGTCACCGTACTCACCAGTCCGAGTGCCCTGGCGTACCTCGCCGAGCATCGAACAGTCGGTACAGGCTCTGATGCCCGCGCGTGTCAGGTCGGGGTGAGGGACGCGGCTGACGCGCTGCGCTCCCTGCACCGGCTCAGCCTGGCTGACCACGTCGCCGATACCCCCCATCAGGCCGTCCGTGTCCATAACCTCATTCAACGCACAGCCCGCGAGACCCTGTCCTCTGCCGCTTACGACGCTCTTGCCGTCGCTTGCGCGGACGCCCTTCTCGATGCGTGGCCCGAGGCCGATCACGACACCACCCTCGAACAGGCTCTGCGCGCCAACGCTGCCTCCCTTGCTTCGCATGCCCAGGCTGCGCTGTGGCGGGCACGTTGCCACCCGGTCCTCATCCGCGCCGGGACCAGCCTCGGAGAGGCCGGCCTCATCGCCGCCGCTGTCACCCACTTCCAGGACGTCTGCACCGCCGCACACCATCACCTCGGCGCAGACCATCCCGATTCCTTCGCTGTCCGCCACTACCTTGCCCATTGGCGGGGAGAAGCGGGCGACCCCGCCGGTGCCAGGGACGCCATCGCCCACCTGATGGTCGATCGCTTGCGGCTGCTCGGTCCGGACCACCCCGACACGTTGGCCACCCACGGAGACCTGGGTACCTGGCAGGGGCATGCGGGAAGTCCGGCCGAAGCTGCCACCACTTCCGAAGCTGTGCTGAAGGACGTGCTGCGGGTGCTCGGTCCCGACCATCTCCAGACACTGACCGCCCGTCTCAACGTCGCCCATTGGGGAGGGGAGGCGGGAAATCCGGCGGGAGCTGTGGCGGATTGCGAGCAACTGCTTGCTGACATGTTGCGAGTGTTGGGCCCAGATCACCGAAAGACCCTGGCTGCGCGCCTCCACCTTGCTTTTTGGCGGGGGGAGGCAGGGGACACAGCAGGTGCTGCTGTTGCCTTCCAAGAGTTGTTGGCAGACCGCGTGCGGGTCCTCGGCCCGGACCACCCCCACACTCTCACCACCCGCCAGGACCTCGCCCGATGGCGGGGGGAGTCGGGGGATGCAGCAGGTGCTGCCTCTGCGTTGGAGGACCTGTTGACCGACCAGCTGCGGGTTGTCGGCCCAGACCATCCCCACACCCTGACCACCCGCCACAATCTGGCTCGGTGGCTCGGTGAGGCGGGGGATCCGGCCGGCGCGGCTGCGGCGGCTTCCCACCTGTTGACCGACCAGCTGCGGGTCCTCGGCCCGGACCACCCCCACACCCTCACTACCCGCCACAATCTGGCTCGGTGGCTCGGCAAAGCAGGGGATCCGGCCGGCGCGGCTGCGGCGGCTTCCCACCTGTTGACCGACCAGCTGCGGGTCCTCGGCCCGGACCACCCCCACACCCTCACTACCCGCCACAATCTCGCTCGGTGGCTCGGCAAAGCAGGAGATCCAGCCCGCGCGGCCTCCGCCTTCGGGGATCTGTTGGCCGACCAAGTGCGAGTCCTGGGTCCGGACCACCCTCACACTCTCATGACCCGCCACGACCTTGCCTCCTGGCGAGGAGAAGCAGGGGATGCGACAGGTGCCGCGACAGCCCTCGAACAGCTGCTGCCCGACCGAATGCGGGTCCTCGGCCCGGACCACCCCCACACCTTCATCACCCGCGGCAACCTTGCCCACTGGCGGGGAAGGGTCGGGGACCGAGCCGGAGCCGTCACCGCCTTTGCGGAGCTCCTCACTGACCGGCTTCGGGTCCTCGGCCCGGACCACCCTCACACCCTCATCACTCGCCACAGCCTCGCCCTGTGGCGAGCGGAGGCAGGGGACGTGGCGGGGGCCGCGACCGACCTCGGACGGCTTTTGCCTGATCGGGTACGGGTCCTCGGCCCGGACCACCCCGACACTGTTGCCACGCGCGCGGCCCTGGCCCGCTGGGGGAGTTCTGCCCCCTGAGCCCGGGTCTCCCACCACCTGAGCCGCGCAGCTCTGCGGCCGGTCCGGATTCCCCACAGGGGCCAGAGGCCTCACCGTGATCACGGAACGCTGGGCGGTCGAGCAGACCTACGGTCGGACTGATGCTCCACCCGCGCCCGGCCGGCGACGGCCGATCCCGCCCCGTGGCCGACGGATGCTGCCGGGCCGGGCGGCCAGGGACGCGAAGATCGGACTCGCCGTCGTGGCACTGTGAATCAGGAGGGATGACGGTGGCCGCCTTGCCCACGCACTCGGTCAAGGTGGTCGGCGTCATGGCCGGCGAGCCAGCTCTGCGATCACGGCCGCCACGAGCGGGGCGTCGTTCGTACGGGGCGCTCTGCCGGGAGGCCCTGACCCGCCATGGCGTGGGTGAGGATCGCGTAGGTCGGGTTTCGGACTCCGATGTTCCGCTGGTGCATGCCACGACCGTGCCGGGGAGGTCCTCGGCAAAGTCTCGGCGTCCGCCGGGCCACGGCGACGCGCGGGCAGAGCGCTGAGCCCTGCCCGCGGCCCGTCACCGCGCGCTCAGAGGACCACGGCCATACCGATGAGCCCGATCACCATCAGCGCCACGATCACGATGATCAGGACGAGGGACAGGGACCACCATCCCCGGCGCGGTGCGGGCGGTTCCGGATGGGAGATCCCGGAGGTGCCCCCTTCGCCGGGTGGTGTCTCGCCGGGTGGCACACCACCGGGTGCGTCGACTCCCGGCGTTCGCCGGGGGCCGGGACCAGGAGTCGTCATGGCGCACGCTCCTTTCGAGGACGCGCTACTTGTTGGGCTTCGTCGAGCTGATGTCACCGAGGGCCGACTCGGGGTCGCGCTCGATGGCCAGGTCCCCGAGGGAGACGATGCCCACCGGGTGCTGCTCCTCGTCGACGACCGGCATACGGCGGACCGAGTGCTCACGCATCAGTTCCACCGCGCGGCGGACGTCGTCGTCGGGGCCGACCGTGACGAGGTCGTCGCTGCACGCGTCCGCCACGGTCGTCTCGTTCGGGTCGCCGCCCTCGGCCACCGTGCGGACCACCAGGTCGCGGTCGCTGACCAGCCCCCGCAGCCGCTCGCCCTCGGTGACCAGAACGGCGCCGATGTCCTCGTCACGCATCATCCGGGCCACGGTCGCCACCGACGTCTGCGGCTCGACGGTCACCGGGGCGCTTGTCATCAGGTCGCTGACATGCTGAGTCATGGAAACCCATCCCTCCGTGGAGTGGGACGGCGCCTTCACCGCCGCTCGGCCTTCCGAGTACCCATAAGCGACAAAACCCACCGCGGTTGCATCGGATGCCACCCCCGGGGGAACCCGACGATCTCCACCATCCCTGAAGTGAGCGAGGTGTCACAGATGTCCAATCCGCAGCAGCCCGAACAGCGGCGCAGCGACAAGGGCGGTGCCACACCGCAGGACAGCGCCGAACTGAAGGCGCGGCAGTCGGAGACGAAGCGCGGCCGCGCCCACGGCACGGACAAGGGCGACAAGGGCGGAGGCAAGGGAGGAGGAGTGCCGCCGGCCCAGCAGCCAGAACACCCGTAGTGGCGTAGCCAGTAGTTCGTAGTTTGTGGTTCGTGGTCGCCGTGTGGTCGCCGGATCCCTGGGCACTCGAGTGGCACGCGATACGGGTGTGTCGGGTGTCTGGATCCGGCACCGGAGGGCTGGCGGCGGCGGCGTCGCCGCTGTACCCGAGGGAACGGAGGTGACGGATGGCGGCGCTCACGCTGGTGTCGACGTCGACGTCGACGCTGTTGCTCACCCCGCCGGGTGTGTACGCCCCGCAGGGGGACACCGAGCTGCTGATGCGCGCCCTGCGTCGAGAGGACATCGACTCCTCGACCGACGTGCTCGACCTGGGGACCGGCAGCGGCGCCGTCGCCGTACAGGCGGCGCGTCTGGGTGCCCGGGTGACCGCCGTGGACATCTCCTGGCTCTCCGTGTTCACGGCGCGCGTCAACGCGCTGCTCGCCCGCCGGCGGGTCCGTGTCCGGCACGGTGACCTCACCACGGCGGTCACGGGGCGCACCTACGACCTCGTGATCAGCAATCCGCCCTATGTGCCCTCACCTGCCGACCGGCCGCCGCGCGGAGGCCGGGCCCGGGCATGGGAGGGCGGCCGGGACGGCCGGGTGTTCGTGGACCGCCTCTGCGCGGCGGCACCCGCGATGCTCCGCCCGGGCGGGACGTTGCTGGTCGTCCATTCGGACCTGTGCGGCACCGACGCCACGCTGCGGGGCTTCGAGGAGCACGGACTGCGTGCCTCGGTCGTCGACCGGGCCGAGGTGCCGTACGGTCCGGTGCTGCGCGCCCGCCGCCCCTGGCTCATCCGACAGGGCCTGATCGGCGAGGACGACAATCGGGAGGAACTGGTGGTCGTCCGCGCCGAGCGCCCCTGACGGCGAGGCGCGCCGGGCGCACGGACGACACCGGCACCGGCCGGGGGCCGGGTGAGCTGCGGCCCGCCGATCACCGGCCCGCCGAGCTGCGGACCGGCCGAGCCCCCAACACCCTGCCGCCACGCGACACCCTGCCGCCACGCGACACCCTGCCGCCACGCGACACCCTGCCGCCACGCGACGCCTGCCCAACCGAAGCGGCCCTGCCGTCCCGCGACGTCTTCCCGCCGGCACCGGCCTTCGCGGCAGTCGGTCCCCGCGCCCCCTCACGCCCCCTCTACGCCCGCACCCCCGGTCACGCCCTGTTCTGGCGCTGGTCGCTGCTGGCGCGGCGGAGTCGGTCGGTGTGGCGGGTGATGTCGTCGACGCGGGCCGCGATCTCGGGGTGGCCGGGCGTCAGGTAGGTGTGCGTGTCCGCCAGGGGGGCGATGAGGGCGGCGGCGTCGTCGTCCGCGAGGGCGGCGGTGAGTTCGACGACGGGGGCGCGGGCGGCGGCGGGCAGATCGGTGAGCGCGGTGATCCGACCGGCGAGACCGCGCAGGTCCGCGGCGTTGGCGCGGGCCCAGGTGGTGACGGTGCGGTCGGCGGCACGGCGGTCACGGGTGGCCTGGACGCGCTGTTCGCCGGTGGATCCGGGACGCCCGGGGCGGACCCGCAGATAGCGGCGCTCGGCGGCCTGGCGGCTGGAGACGCCCAGGGGGTGGGCGAGGTCGGCCCAGCTGGCGCCCGCCTCCCGGGCCGTTTCGATCAGCCCCGCTTCCCACTCCGCTAGCTGGTCACGCGCTTCGCGGAGCATCAGGAGCGCGGCGAGCGCCTGCTGCGAGCTGGTTGCCGCGTCGGGCTCGGGAAGCTCCGTGTCCCGGGGGGTCCGGGCGGTGTGCAGGGCCTCGTGGATCGTGTCCAGCGCCGCGGCGGCCGCGAGGAAGGACGTAGGGGTGAGACCGCCGGGGTCGGAGGCGGACTGATGGGCGGTGGTCATGGGCCCTCCAACTCGGTGTCATCATCTGGATGACTTTCCACTTGTCATCACTTGGATGACATGTTACAACGAAGGCAGGTGAAACGCATTGGCAGGAACGTGCCTGACCCGAACACTGGAGGTGTTTGACGATGTTGATGCGCACCGATCCGTTCCGTGAGCTGGACCGCCTCACCCAGCAGCTCCTGAACACGACCGGCACCTGGTCGCGCCCGTCCGCGATGCCGATGGACGCCTACCGGGAGGGCGAGGAGTACGTGATCGCCCTCGACCTGCCCGGTGTGTCCCCGGACGCGATCGATGTCGACGTCGAGCGGAACATGCTGACGGTCAAGGCCGAGCGGCGCCCGGTCGCCAAGGCGGACGACGTGCAGATGGAGCTCTCCGAGCGGCCCCTGGGTGTCTTCTCCCGCCAGGTCGTGCTGGCCGACACCCTGGACACCGAGCACATCAAGGCGGACTACGACGCGGGTGTGCTGACCCTGCGGATCCCGATCGCCGAGCGCGCCAAGCCCCGCAAGGTCGCCATCGGCGGCGGCACCGCGCACCGGGAGATCAGCGGCTGAACCCCCCTGTCGGCCGCGCCGGGACGGAGGACGGCTCCGCGACCGTCCTCCGCCCGTCCCGTCGGTGGCCGGGCGAGCCCTCTGGGGCCCCCGGGCCGCCGCCTCGCTCGCGACCCCCCTCGGACGAGAAAGGCAACCGCTTCACGATGTTCTCCCTGCAAGAGCCGTGCCGGCACACCGTGGGCATGACGTTCGAGCAGATGCTGGAAAGAGTGCGCTACGAAGGCGCCTACCCCACCCGCGCACGGGCCGAGGAGGCCGTACGCGCCGTGCTGGCCGCTTTCGGTCGCCGGCTCACCGGTGACGAGCGCGTCGAACTCGCCGCCAGGCTCCCCCACGAGGCCGCTCTCTGCTTCACGGCGGAGATCCCCGACAACGAACCCGTCACCGGCTGGGGCTTCGTCAAGGACCTGGCGTCCCGCACCGGCGGTACGGCGGCCACGACCCGCTGGGACACCGGGACCGTCCTGCGGATCGTCGCGCAACTCGCGGGCGACGACCTCCTCGACCGCATCCTCGACCAACTCCCGCCCGGCTACGCCCTGTTGTTCGGGCGAGCCGAACTCACCCAGACGCCCACGGCTTCCCCTTCCCTGGTGGGCGCCGGGGCCCCGACCGGCACCACGACCCTCTGAGGCACCCCCACCCC
>NZ_JAVRFJ010000050.1:0-72856 GCF_031845845.1 Streptomyces gottesmaniae | reverse complement strand
AGTCGGTCTCGCCGCAGCTGTACATCGCCAACGGCATCTCCGGCGCCATCCAGCACCGCGCCGGCATGCAGACCTCGAAGACCATCGTGGCCGTCAACAAGGACGCCGAGGCCCCGATCTTCGACCTCGTCGACTACGGCGTGGTCGGCGACCTCTTCGACGTCGTCCCGCAGCTCACCGAGGAGATCAAGACCGGAAGGGTTCCTCGCTGATGCGCATCGTGATGGTCGGGCTGCCCGGTGCCGGTAAAGGCACGCAGGCCGCGTACCTGGCCGACAACCTGTCCGTTCCGCGCATCTCCACGGGTGACATGTTCCGGGTGAACATCAGCCGGGGCACGGAACTGGGACGGCGGGCGCAGGACTACATGCGAGCCGGGCAGCTGGTCCCCGACGAGATCACGATCGGCATGGCCAAGTCCCGCATGGACCAGTCGGACACCGCCGACGGCTTCCTGCTCGACGGCTTCCCGCGCAATGAGCACCAGGCAGAGGCGCTCGACCGACTGCTGAAGGACAACGGCGTCTCGCTCGACGCGGTGCTCGATCTGCAGATACCGCGGGAGGAGGCCGTCAGGCGAGTCGCAGGCCGACGGCTCTGCCGTACCGACGACAGCCATGTCTTCCACATGACGTACAACCCGCCCCGTTCAGCCGGGCTTTGCGACCTGTGCGGCGGCGAGCTGTACCAGCGACAGGACGACACCGAGCACACAGTTCGCAGCCGGCTCGATGTCTATGACCGGGCTACCGAGCCGCTCATCGCCTACTACCGGGCGCGGAATCTGCTCGTCAGGATCTCCGCGCTGGGGCCCGTGGCAGAGATCACGCAGCGTTCGATGGATGCCTTGCGACAGCACAGCGCGAGTGACCGGCCGGTCTCGTGAAACGCTCTCGGCGTTGCCGACGACGGTCCTCCGCGAAAGTCGCCCTCCAGGCGACCACCCCGTGACCGGGCGAGTGGGCGTCACCGCTCGGACCACGAGCCAGTGGCTGACCGACATCGGGTGGTGATCGCCCAGCCACTTTCGGGAGAGCCGCAGGGTCCTGGTCCGTGAGCGGGAGGCGTACTTCCGGCTCAAGGACCAGGGCCTGAACAGCGCCGAAGCCCACAAGCGCGTCGGGATCAACTACCGGGCGCGCAAGCGGTGGCGCAACGGTCGGGCGGAGGGCAGGTCAGGACGGGATGATCTGCCATTGCTGCCGCGCTTGTGACGCGTACGGTTGCTGCTCGATGTTGGCTCCGTCGGCGGTGCTGCCCTCGTCGACGCCGAGGCAGAGACCGCTGTAGCGGTTGATGAGGAAGTAGTGTCCGTCACCGGTGGGCGTGACGGCCCAGTGCTGCTGGGGGACCTCGGAGTCCGCATAGATGGCCACATTGCCGCCGTCGTCGCGGGAGAGCCCGGCCACTTCCATGAGCTTGCCGCTGCCGACGCCCTTGATCTCGTAGTAGCCGTCGCCGGTGGAGGCGAAGGTCCACTTCTGGTTGTTCCGGTTCAGCCAGGGCCACTGGAGGACGTTGGTGCCGTTGGCGGTTCCGTTCCCGCTCACGTCGGCGACCTTCCCGCTGTTGCGGTTGACCAGCCGGTACACGGTGCCGTCGCCCGGCAGGACCCTCGAGACAAGGGCGGGCTTGGCCGACCGTCCGCCGATCCTGACGCCGCTGATGTTGGCGTAGCCGCCGGTGGCCGCGTTGACCTGAATCCGTACGAAGCCAACGTTCCGGTTGGGCCACTCGACCAGCTTGGTCTTCTGGTTGCCCGCCCAGGTGCCCGTGGCGACCTGGGTGAAGGTGACCCCGTCGGTGCTGGTGAAGACGGTGTAGGAGGTGATGTCGCCGTCGGTCGAGTTGCTGCGGCTCCACTGCTTGGGCAGGTACTCCAGGGTGGAGACGTTGCTCCACACGCCGCCCAGGTCGATCGTGATGGAGTGAGGCAGGGCCGGAGACAGTCCCCAGGTCGACCAACAGGTCTCGTAACGGACGTCGCTGAGGCCGTCGATGGCGTGCAGCGGCCCCTCGCCGGCGCGGAAGGCGCTGGCGTACGCGTTGACCGGGGTGACGGGGTGCTCGGCGCGCAGCAGTTGGGTGGGCAGTGGCGGCCTGGAGGTGTCGGGGCTCCATGCCGCGCCGACCTCGGCGAGCCGGTTGACGACGTTGGTGTCGAGCAGGCCGTTGCGGTTGGGCGGGCAGTTGAGGATGAACGAGGTGTACTTCGGTTCCAGGTCGGCCAGGTGCGAGAGGATCGCGGCCCTGCTCATGAGGCCTTCGGTCGGGGTGGAGGGGTGCCAGAACCAGCCGTTGCTGATGGTCTGTCCCTGCATGCCGGCGTAGGTGTTGCCCGTCGGTGCCGTGACGCCCAGCGGCTCCTCGAAGAAGATGGCGTCGCTGAGGAAGGGCTCCGACAGTCCGCCGATGTCGATCATGACGCAGTCCGGCTGCAGCTCCTTCACCAGCGAACGGATCCTCTGGTAGGAGACGGCCTGCTGCCCCATCTGCCATGCGTAACCATCGGTCATGAACATGTCGATGGTGCCGTAGTTGGTGAGCAGTTCGCGAATCTGGCCCAGCATGAAGGTCATGTGGTCGGGCTTGATGGCATCGGTGATCTGGAGCCCGGTCACCTTGTGCCGGCTCTCCCATGCCTCCACACCGAACGTGCGGTCCCAGATCGAGTAGTAGAACCCGACCTTCAGCCCCTTCGCCCGGAAGGCGTCGCAGTACGCCCGCACCACGTCCTGCTTGTAGGAACTGTTCGCCACGTTCTGGGTGCCAAAAGCGCTCGGCCACAGGGCGAAGCCGTCGTGGTGCTTGGTGGTCAGGATGCCGTAACTCATCTTCGCGGCAGCCGCCGCGTCGGCCCACTGCGCGCAGTTGACGCTCGGGGGAGCGAAGAGGGTGGGGCTCTGGTTGGGTTCGGCCCACTCCTGGTTCGTGAACGTGCCCAGGCTGAAGTGGTTGAACATGCCGAACCGCATGTCGACCATCCTGCTCAGGTTGGTCTGCGTGTCCGCGGCGGCCGCCTGCGACAGAAGGCCGGAGAAGCCGGGGACGATCGGCAGCGCGGTCGCGGCGCTCGCCACGCCGGCCGCGCCGAGAAACGTACGACGAGACATTCTTCGTGAGGACATGGCCCACTCCTGTGGATCGATGGCGTTAATGGCGGTGGCGACGTCCCAGGGAACAGCCGACGGTCTGGGCGCCGGGGCATGACGTGATGTCGAAGTGGCCGTGAAACGGTGCTCCGCCGGAACCGTCGGCCGGGCGGGTGCCATGCGGAAGGTGACCGCCCGAGGCTGGCGACCGAGCTGTCGTGGTGTGGCTCAATCGCTTGGCTGAGCGATCAACGCGCCGGCCGTCGGCCGACCCGCTGTCAGGTGGCCCGGTCCGTGGCGCCGACCTCGCCCGCAAGAGGGCGCGTCGCGGGACGAGTTACCGCTCGATGGCGGGCTGGACGCTGCATGGCCGGATGCGGTCGCCGTCGGTGGTGTCGGTGGACCCGGGATGCGTCGTTCACGGTGAAGGGGCGGCCTGGGCGCGCAGTCCGGTGATGCGTGGTGAGGGCTCACCACGGAATGCGGCCGGCGCAAGCGTTGCGGCGCGCCGGGCTTGTGGAGTTCCGGTGTGGAGAGGCCTCAGATCGAGGGTGATGGCCGCCCTCGGTGGACCGCCATACCGGCGGGCAACCCTTCTGCGGCTGATTGGCTCTGACCACGTGATCTCCTGACTTTCCCGGGACAGCACACCGTGCTGCGGCTCGACAACCGGGCGGAACGGATGACTGGTCACCATGAGGCGGCGAGCAGAACAGAGGCCACCCACACGGTGTCTCGCCGGAGTGACATCGGATCTATTAAGGAGTTCCACTGTGGAGTCTGTCTAGAGGATGGACAGAAACTCCGAGATCACAGCTGATGATGCGTCGAAGTCTCAGTGTCCGGTCGCGAGAAGCGGGATGGGGCAGGCTCGATAGATCGGGTGAATGCTGGGCTGGGCCGTCGCGAGCCGACCTGTAAGCGATCGGGCGCGAGCGACATCGGGACCGCCGCCACGCCGCCCGTCTGTGACGAAGCGGGAGAGGTTCCGGCGAAGGCGCGCGGCGTGACTCCCGGCGGGCACCTAGATGGTCTGTGATCTACGCCACATGCGCCCATTGGTTACGTTGAGGTGACTGGTTACTGGTGGTGAGTATGGGAGTACAGCGGCTCGCTGGTCGGCGGCGCTTGGTGCCGGAGCCCGACCACGCGTCGTTGATCCACCGAGTCGCGCGTGTCGCGCCCCGCATCCAATCTGTAACAGTGAGTCGCACCGCCTCCATGAGGCAGGCGTAAGGAGTGTTGTCATGAGCAAGAACGTCGACATCGCGCGTGAGTACTTCCAGGCTGTTCAGAAGGGTGACCTGGCCAGGGTGGGTGAGCTTCTGGACGAGGGGATCGTCTGGCATCAGCCGGGCGACAACCAGTTCTCCGGTGAGCGCAAGGGGCGCGACGCCGTCTTCGCGATGCTCGGCGGGATGATGGAGGCCAGTCAGGGCTCCTTCGCCATCGACACGATCCACGCTCTCATGGGCAACGGCGACATGGTGGCCGCCTCGATCCACTTCGCCGGGCGGCGTGAGGACGCGTCCATGAGCATGGACGGCGTGGATGTCCTGCGCCTCAAGGACGGCAAGATCGTCGAGATGTGGCTGTTCTCCGGCGACCAGGTGGCCGAGGACGCCTTCTGGGGGCAGTAGGCCGCCCGCATCCTTCCTAGAGGGGGGAAGCCTTCCGGGAGATTGCCGGGGCGGGCGGTCGTGGTTGACGACATCCGAGGCCTTGCCCGTGACACCCTCGATACACCCTCGATCGTCAGCCGGCTCTTGTCCTGCGAGACGCTGAGCGGCCGTCTCGGCACCTCGGCCTGCGGGACGACATGCTGGGGGCCGCTTGTACCCCTGGGTGACGCCGAGCTGGAGGCCCGAACGGGACCGTGCCTACAAGCGGTGATCGTCGTGCGGTCGGCGAAGGCGGATGCCGTGCTTCGGCGCGGGTCCCGGGCGCGGCATCGTCAGGTCAATCTGCGCGACGTTCCGCCCATGCTCAACGCTGGTGACCCGTCACGGTCGTTGGCGGGCGTCGTAGCTCTCGCGTGCGGCGAGTACCTCGGCGAAGTGTTCCTCGGCCCAGAGACCCAGCGCACGAAGGGGGGCATACAGAGTGCGCCCCAGGGCGGTCAACTCGTACTCGACCCGGGGCGGGACCTCGGCGTACACGTGCCGGATGACGAGTCCGTCGCGCTCCAGGTCCCGGAGCGTCTCGGTGAGCACCTTGGCGCTGATGCCGTCGACGCTGGTGCGCAGGTCTCGGAAGCGCATGGGGCCTGTGCTCAGCGCGATGACCACCATGGCCGTCCACTTGTTGGCGATGCGCGCGAGCGAGGTACGGGACGGGCAGGTCGCCGTCATGACATCAAAGGCCGGAAACTCTGGCACGTCACACGCCCATCGGTGGTGTTGAGTCACTGTTACCAGCGGTAAGAATAAGGCCCGGCCAACGGCATCCTCACCGAGGGTGTCGTCTGGCGCCGGCCCCTCCTCCCCGTGCCTTCTGCCGCCGGCGACATCAGCCGCTCGAGTACGACCGGTGGGAGGGGCGACCGCTGAGGGGAGCTCAACTACGCCCACGACCACCCCAGCCGGCCAACGCGGACAGCAGTTACGTGAAAAGGAACATTCTTCTTCGTCGGTCGCATGCCCCATGACGTGTCCCTCAAGGAAGCTGCTACATCACCACCGGTACCGCCGGGAAGCTTGCAACAGCCTGGCCCAAGGACGACACCCCGCCCCACCACACCCCGCCCCACCCCGGTACACCATCGGGCACCCACACACCCAACAACGTGACAACGCCCGAAAACCGGACGAGGTCGAAGTGGGTCACGTCGTGCCGCGGACACTCAAGCTTGGTGTCAGGACGATAGGGGGCGGCAGTTCGCCTGCGAGAAGTCGGTCGACTTGGTGGATGGCCAGTTCGCCCAGCCGTCGCTTGTCGAGGTAGAGGGTGGTCAGTGGCGGGTCGACCAGATCGACGACGCTCAGCCCGTCGTAGCCGACCAGTGCGCAGTCGTCCGGTACTTGGACGCCGAGCCGGCGCGCGCCCCGGAGCGCGCCGATCGCAACCAGGTCGTTGAAGGCGACCACGGCGGTGAGGTCCGGGCGCGCGGCATACAGCGCCTCGAACGCGGCGGCGCCCCCGGCCGGGGACTGCTCGCCCATGACGACCCAGCCCTCGTCGACCGGCAGCGCATGCTCGTCGGCGACTTCGAGGAAGGTGCGCTGTCGGACCATCGGGGCGGTCATGCACTCGCAGTCGATCATGCCGATGCGGCGGTGCCCCCGGTCGATGAGGTGCTGCATCCCGGCCCGGATTCCGGCCGCGGTGTCGATGTGGACCAACGCGTGGTTCGACGAGTCCAGCCCGCGATCGACCAGAACCAGCGGCACGGTGCCCACGTACGGCTCGAGCTGCGCATCGGGATGGCTGATGTAGCCGACAAGAGCGTCAACCTGTTGGCCGAGTGAACGGAGCAAGGCCAGTTCCCGGGACCGATCGTTCTCGGCGCTGGCCACGAGCACCTGCCAGTCGCGTTCGTCCGCGGCCGCAATCACTCCCGCCATGAACTCCGGGAAGAAGGGGTTGACCACGTCGGGGACGATGAGCCCGACGGATACGACGTCCGGGCGGACCAGTCCCCGGCCGAACCGGCTGGGCCGGTACCGCAACTGCCTTGCGACATCGAGCACGCGTTGCTGAGTCCCTGGGTCGATCTCCCCCTTGCCGTTGATCGCCCGGGAGACGGTCTGATGGGACACGCCTGCCGCCTGAGCAACGTCGCGGAGCGTGACGCGTTTACCGGCTCTCACACCCCGCGCCCGTTGGTCTTCCGTTTCCCGCTGTCCGGCCACGCTGCCCACTCACTTCTGTTCCTGTGCCGCCCCTGGGCCCAAGTCAATCAGGTTTACCGGCCTGCCGCGCCATCCCGGCCCGGCTGCCACCGGAGCAAGACGGTGCTACAACGCCACCGCCGGATCGTGAGCCGTCCGAGGCGGCGTTGACGGAATCTGCTCCCCTGGGCAAGAATCCCGTTAGCGGTCACGTTAACGGTAACGGACCAAGTGAAGGAGAGCACAGTGGCTTCATTGAGGGGCCCCCTACCGGGCCCCCTACCGCGCGAGCCCCACCCGATGTTCCGAGGCGTGTTCCGCAGCTGGCACGCAAAGGCCGGCGTCTTCTCGGCGCTGCCGGACGCACCTGTGGAGCCGGATGATCCGCAGCCCTGGTGGCGCCGACTGAGAATTCGGCGGCGGAAACCGCACAGCGGTGGAGCTTCGCTCAGCCGGTCCACCGCGCGTCCCCGGGACTGTCCTGCTGGTGCCGGGCCTCGACAGGAACGCCTTGCTCTTCGGCTTCTTGGCGATGCGCGAACCGGTGATGAGCGCGACGACGGATCCGGCGATGGTGGCCATGTTCTTCCGGGTGCCGTCGAGAACGGCACCGGCGCCCACGCCGGCGGCGAGACCCTCGGCGAAGAAGCTCCAGAGCAGCGGGTTGGCGACGAACGACCTGGCGGTGACGAGGGGCGACGTCATGGGAGGTACCTCTTGGAGAGGCAAGCGCGGAGATCGGCGTTTCCGACCTGATCGGCGTCGTCCGACCGGCTCACCACGATCCCGTCCGCCGCGCGCCGCGACGAGGGAGCGCGCTCCCGAACCGGGGGCGTAGCGGGCTACACCCCCGGCCGGTCAGTCACTGCTCGGCCACCGCCCGACGCGCTCGCTCCCCGACTCCATGGGCGACAGCAGCCAGCCCCGCGACCGTCACCGCCATCCACAGCGGTGTCCCACCAGCCAGGTCTGGACGCCCTCGAAGGGGTCGGAGGCGGTCAGGGCCGCGCGTTCGAGCATCCAGGACACCGAGAAGACCAGCCCGATGACCGCCAGGGTGGTGCGGAGGGCCGGGTAGAGGCGGGCGCGGGCCAGGACCAGGAGCGACGGCATCAGCAGGGCCACGACCAGGAGTTGGGTCAGCTCGATGCCCAGGTCGAAGCCCAGCAGGGTCGTCACCAGGGAGCCTCGGTCCAGGCCCAGGTCGGTGATCAGGGAGGCGAAGGCCAGGCTTGGGACAGCCCAGCAAGGACAAGCAGTTCACGGTCCAGTTCGGTGGCCACCACGCGGCGTACAACATCACCTACGCCGGGAGGAACGTGAGCATCTCCCCCACCCTGACCGGCGTGCCGATGCAGTTCGACTGGGAGGAGAAGTCTATAAGCCGCTGGAGGACAAGCGGTCCTCGACCATGGCCGCCATTCAGTCGCTGGGTGAGAGCCGGCTGAGAAGGAGAGGTAGTAGTACTGCGAGCCGAAGTTGATGGCGCCGCCCCCGGTGCCCCGCCAGGACCGTCACTGGGACCGCGACCAGGAGTTCCGGTGGGCGTGGGCCTGGGGGAGGGAGTGCCGCCGGAGTCCTCGGCCGCGGCCAGGTAGTCGTCCGCCTCCCGGATCTCGACGAGTTGCTCGTAGCCCTTCTTGCTGAGCGCGGCCTTCATGACCTTCATCGCCGCGGCCTCCCGCTCGTCGGTGAGATCACCCAGCATGAGGCCGTTGCGCTGGATGACGGCCGCGCCGACGGCGCGGGCCTGGTCGACGGACGCGACGAGGGCGGCTCTCGGCGTCGTTCAGCCGGATGCTCGACCGGCTGGCGGCCGCGCGCGAGGCCCAGGACCGTCTGGTGCAGGACGCCGCTCACGAACTGCGCACTCCGCTGACCAGCCTGCGTACGAACGCCAGTGTGCTGCGCCGGGTCACCAAGCTCTCCCCGTACGCCCGTGACCGGCTCCTGGACGACGTCGAGGGCGAGACCGCCGAACTCGGCCAGCTGGTCGACGAACTCGCCGAGCTGGCCCTGTCCCAGGACCGGGACGAGGCCGAGGAACCGGTGGAGCTGGCCGCGCTCGCCCGGCGCGTGGCACAGCGCATACACCGGCGCACCGGGCGTCTCGTCCTGCTCGACGCCGACGAATCCGTGGTCAGGGGGCGCCGCAAGGGGCTCGAACGGGCGGTGGGCAACCTGCTGGAGAACGCCGCCAAGTTCGACGCCGGCGGCGACCACCCCATCGAGGTGCACATCAGGCAGGGCCGCGTCACCGTCTCCGACCACGGGCCCGGCATCGACGCCGCCGATGCCGGGCGCGTCTTCGACCGGTTCTACCGGGCAGACACCGCCCGCGCCCTGCCCGGTTCCGGGCTCGGCCTGGCCATCGTCGGCGACGTCGCCGAGGCCCGCGGGGGCACCGGTCTTCGCAAGGACACGGCCGGGCGGGGGAGCGGAGGTGGGCTTCACCGTGAAGGGGGCCCGGCTCCTGGAATCGGGCACGCCGGGCACGCCGGGCACGGAGCTACGCGGTGCATGCGGAGCCGAAGTGACGGGGGACCGGCGGCAAACACCGAGGAGGCATGGAAGCCCGTAGAACCGTAGCCGGTTACAAGCGAACGGATTCGCCGGCCGGTCCCGGTTGCCGTGACCCGGCCACCATTACCTCGCCCCTGCACCCGGCCCTGCTGGACGACCGGTCTACGCCCTCCGGAGCGCGGGCCGCTGCTGCGGCGGATCAAGCACGGCCGTTCGTACGACCACATGGTGGTCGTCGGTCGATGGCAAGTGGTCGCGTCCGACGGCGCGAGAAGAATCTCGGGACAGGCCCTGGTCAGGTCACCGACGGCGTGGGGGCGGATCGGCGCGCGGTCATCGGCCCACGAGTGCCCGGTAGCCGTCCCACTTGGGCTCAGCCCCGTGATCCGGGGGGAGGGGCCGGATGCAGGTGGGTGTGGCGAGCATCGGATCCGGCAGGAACCAGGGCGAAGGGATGGTGGACGTCTTCCATCGCGTGTCGTGGAGGTCGGTGCGACGTCTGGCCAGAATCTTGAGGTCGACCGCTGTCTCGTCGCCGAGCCGGAGCAGGCCGAGGTCCCTGCGCATGCGTGCCTGGTCGGCGATGACGAAGGCGCCCTTGGCATCCGTCTTGCCCTGGCCTCGGTAGGCGGCCGACGCCTGGTGAACGCCGGGGTCGGTGAGGTAGACCGTCGGCGGGTCGTGGCTGGGGGGCAGGCCGATGAGAGGGCGGCACCGCGTGGTTGACGTCCACTGCCCCACAATGCGTCCTCTCCGTCGATCACCAGGCAGTGGTGAGGTTCCTTGGCGATGTCCACTCCGGCCCAGGTATCGGGCCCGGTCACCTCTGCCAACTCGTCGTCAGGGCAGTCCCGCAGACGACTTGCCGACGTCACAGGTCAAAGGGCTGGTGTGGCCGGTTCTCGGGGTACTCCCGCTGGCCGCCGACGGGAATGCGGAGTGGACCGTCTGTCAGCGGCTGACTTCGAGTTCGTCGGAACGAACCCAAGGCGCGCAGGAGGCGGGTCGCGTGGGCGGGGGCGGTGCGGAGCTTGGTGAGGATCCGCCAGTTCTTGAGATGGGCGAAGCCGTGCTCGACCGGCCTGTCCGCACCGACACATCAACACAGGGGTGAGCGGAAATGAAGTTCATCATCATTCGATCGCCCGGGTGCGTTCCCCGGTTGGTCAGGAGCTGTTAAGTGCTTGAACTTTCAATGTGCGTGCCCGATACCTCAAGGCACGGAAGGAACGAACATGACCACAACAACTTCCACGCGCCCGCGCGCGGTGAAGAAGATCGCAGCCCGCCTCGGCACGGTGGCGGCCGCCGCGACAGTCCTGGTCGGCGTCAACGCCGGAATGGCCCATGCGGCCATGTCTTACAGCGGCGATTTCAGCTGGCGCGCGACGGAGGTGAAGCGGCTGGCGAACTGCGCCGCGACCGACTGGTACAACAACAGCAGAAGCGGCAGCCAGATCACCGGCTGCAACAGCGCGGGTTCCAACTCGTACTGGGACAGCGTGCACCTGTCCGCCGCCACCGTACACACGATAAACGGCCGGAAGGTCGCCTACCGCTCGGACCAGTCGTGCCCGCCCAAGCGCGGCTTCCAGTTCGTCAAGTGCTGGTACGTCGGAGGCAAGACCAAGGGCAACCCGGTCATCACCGTCTCCGTCATCAGTTACGGCCTCGGTGGCATGGACACCGCCGTGGACTGGTACTACCTCTAGGCCCTGCTCCGTCCGCAGGAAAGGTGGCCCCGGCGCCGCGAGCCCCGGGGCCGCTGCTCCCGACCAGGCGACCGGCCGAAGGCCGGAAACCACCAAGGCCAGCGATACCAACCGAGCGACCGGTTCACTGACCAGGATGGGCTGCTCGCTGATCTGCACCGGGCCCGCGAACGGCATCATCGACTCGCAGGCAACAACTTCCGTGCGGACGGGGCGGCCCACGAGGACCGCCGCACAAGACGAGTGAAACCGACCGCATCGAGTGGATCCCTTCGCCGACGCACTCATCGGGCTGCATTGGAACCCTCAGTGCGGTGAGCGCGTGGGCAACGGCCGCAGCCGGTTCGCTGGTTCCGGCCCGTGGCGGTCGGACGGCCTTCTGCGATCCGACGCATGCTGGCTCCCGAAGTCTTGGAACGGATCACCGCACGCCATGCGGAACTGGACGAACTCGAAGAACAGTTGGCCAAACAACTGGCGGAGGTGCGGGCCGAGACATGGAGGCGGCGTCTCAACAGCGCCTGGAGCAGGCTGCCGCGGCTCTCGGTGCGGCCTTGCCCGACGGCCCGGAAGCTTCCGCGCCTGCCGGTCGAGGGGCAACGACGCCAGACAACACGCTGTTCGAGAGGTCCAGTCCAGATCCCCGCGGCGCTGACTCCGTTGGGTCCTGCCTGGAGAAGGTGCGGCACTAGGATCGGACCTCGCGGGGAAGCCGCTGTCCCGCGGCGGGGTAGTCGGCAGTCCAGTCGCGCAGTTGACGGGAGATCCGTGCGACGGCGAGCACCCCCGAGACCGCGTCGGGTACCAGTGCGACGGCCGCCTAGGGGTTGGTCCAGGGCGCGCTGGGTGGCCGACCGCTGAGACAACGTGCCACTCGGCGACAGCGCCCGCTGCGAGGCTCGTAGGATGCCTGCATGCCCAAGCCGTTACGGATGAGCCGCCGCATGTGGGGTGCCGCGTGGGCGGTGCTGTGCGTGGCTGGTATCGCTGCCACCGCCGCACTGAACGCCTCTCCCGCGCCTGACCCGCAGCCCGAGAAGCCCGTCAGCGCCGAGTGCGCCGAGTACATCGCGGAGATCGAGGCGCAGTTGGCCAAGGCCAGGGCGGAAGGCAACGACGACGGCGTGCTGGCCTTCGCGCGAACCCGGGTCGGCGCGGACGACTGCAATGATGCACTTCTCGACCACTTCAGCGGCGACCGGTGAGCCGCCGTACAGGGCTCCCCGTCATAGCGGGTCTGCTCTGTTGCCCTGCTCGCCGTCCGAGCTGACCGTGTACGGAGAGGACCCCGCCCCGCAGCCGGCATCCGAACGCGTGCGCTGCACCGCACCGGTCCCGCTGCGCCTGGCTGGTGCTTGAGCGGCTCGCTCTCGCCTGACCGCGGCCCGCTTCGACGTCCTGGCCGCTGCGGAACGCGGCCAGGAATGTCCAGCGCTTTCTGGTGGTCTTCCACCGCTGCCAGCAGAGCCAGCCTGCTTCCTTGTCGTTCTCGATGCCCCACGAGATGGACGACCGGCTCAGCGGCAGATGGAGGTCGGCCCGGATATCCCGGGAACTGGCCGACTTCGCCGCGTGCCGCTGGACGAGCGTGTGCAAGAGGTGCAAGCAGTCCCGGTGATCCGCCAGGCGATAAAAGCACTTTCGCTCCGTCAGGCTCGTTCAGCCTGATGACCTGCGCAGCCGTCAGATGGTCTGGCCTGTCCCGGGGCAGTAACCCAAGATTTGCCGCACCTCACCCTTGCCCGGAAAACAGGGCGGGGACGGACAGCCAGGGCGAAGAAGACTCCTCCCTCGCCCCTTTTCATGCCCACATCCGGGCGCAGCCTGTCGTGGGACGGCAACCCCGCGGTCGTGCATCTGCTGAGCTTCGCGTCCATCGTTGACGCGGCCGTGCTTCGTGGTGCTGATCGGTTGGCGAAGGCCTGCGGCAGCAGGGTCTGGCTGTGTCGCTTTCCGCTCAACCGGCCTGATCGTGCGGATGGCGTTCCCAGCTTGGGGTCTACGGGGCGAACAGCCGCTGAGTGGCCCGCGGGCGGTCTCCAGCGCCACTCTGGAACGAGTGTCGCGGCCCGACACTGACGTGGCCTCTCGACCATGGCGTCGACAGGTCGGGCGATCGGCGGACCCGTCGGGGCAGGCAGGACGGGCGGCCTCACCTCTGGAGAAAGGTAGTCGATGCATCTGCATCCAGGCGAGACCGAGGCCGTTGGCTGGCGGGTGGTGACCATGCTCGCCGCCGTGCGGCAACTGCTCGATGCTTCACCCGACGTCACCGGACGTCCACGGGTGATCGCGGTCGACGGTCGGGGCGGCGCCGGCAAGACGACCCTGGCCAAACGGCTGCGCAAGGTGGTGCCCAACTCCGCCATCGTGCACACCGACGACGTCGCCTGGAACCACGCCTGCTTCGACTGGGGCGCCGTGTTGGTCGAGAACATCCTGCAACCCCTGCGCCGGGGCGATGCAGTGAACTTCCGCCCTGATGCCTGGATCGCCCACGACCGGCCCGGATCGATCACCATCCCCGCCGGTGCCGACTGCATCTGGGTCGAAGGCACCGGCATCATCCGCGAAGAGCTTGCCCCGTGGTTGGACGCCTCGGTGTGGATGCAGGGCGACCTCGATGAGCAAGAGCGCTTGTTGGTCGCCCGCGACGGCGACTCCCCGGAACAGCGGGAGCACGTGGCGAACTGGCTGCTGGAGGAACAGCCGTTCCTGTTACGAGAAAAGCCGTGGGCCCGAGCCACCATGATCGTCGCCGGCCCTCCACAGATCGACCATGACCCGAACACCGAGTTGGTCGTCGCCTCGCCGACCAGCCCTTAGGAGCTGTCCGGCCGATCGTGACCGGCGCCTCTCGACACGTTCAGGAGGCAGCTGCGGGGTGCCATGATCAGCGCAGCGAGTACGGCCAGCCTGAAGCCGTTGGCCTGGCCAGAGTCGACACAGTGCCCACTGGTTGGGGCGCCGTCGGCGCCAAATCGGGGGTCAAGACGGGTTTCCGACAGCCGGCGCCAGTGGAGGGCTCGGAACCTATGCCTCAACCCCACGTGCAGTGGGGGACTGCAGGTTCAATTCTGACCGAAACAACCACTCGTAGTCATGGAACCGAAGCCTGAGCCCGCCGAGTCCCTTGGGCGGGCTCAGGCCCTCACTTTTAGACATGTGGAGTTTGGGTGCGTATCTTCCTCTCGGCTTTCGGCATCCTCGCAGGCCTTGGACTCATCATCTACAGCAAGAAATTCGCGCGCGCCGCCATAGGGCAGCGCAACGTTTTCGGTAGGGCGAACGCATCCGCTGGGCAGTCCACCGTGCGGACTGGTCCGCTGATCGTAGGAGTGTTCCTGATCGCCATTGGAGTCCTCGCAGCCACCGGAGTGGTTGGGGTCGAATAGCCCGCCGTACGGCGCTGTCACGTTGTTGGGTGGCTCTCTGATGGTGCGTGATGGTGCGGTGGAGCCCGGTGCCGGCTGTGGGCTCACGGTGCGGTGGGCAGGCTGGTGTCGACAGTCAGACGATTTCCCAAGGCGGATAATTTCCCACGATCTGCATGATCAGCTTGAAGACGCATATCGCCCAGGCGCTGGGCGACCTCGCCGGCCGGCAGCGTGCCCACGTCCGCTTCGCCATGACCAGCCGAATCCTCGCCGAACTCGCGAGCGTCGCACGGTTCAGGGTCGATGCCGCACAGCGTGGTGACCGGGATGACGATCCGCTCGGCGACATAAACGAGTAGTGCGGTCATAGCCGGTTCGGCGGCGAGGCATTCGGCGGCGGCCTCGGTGTCGCCGGCTGGACGGCCCGGAGGTAGGTGAAGGCGCTGATCACCGCGTTCGGGGTCATCGGGGCGAGCGGCGGGGCGGGGCTCTGGAACATGGACGGCTCCTCACAGAGTCGGACGCCGTGCCGATCACGGCGCCGTGAGAGCAGCTTCGGACGGTTTGCCTGTGGACGGAATGTGCCGCCGGACGGGGAGAAATCTCCTCCCAGCCACCATGTGTGACGACGCAGGACAGTTGGCAATTCAGCCGGCCGGTAGCAAGCGAACAAGCGTGCCGATTCGCAGTGGATGTGACGACTGATGGATGGCTTTCGGTCTGCCTGTTCCGGTAGCTCGTCAGCTTCGGCGACCGGATCGGATGTGGCGGAACAGACGGTGGTGTTAGGGGGAGATGCGAGGGACAGCACCGTGGCGTCGTTGGCGTCGGCTGTATTCGGTGATGGCCTGCCACAGGTCACGCCGGTCGACGTCGGGCCAGTAGTGGGGGACGAAGTACAGCTCGGCGTAGGTGGTGTGCCAGGGGAGGAAGTTGGAGGTGCGCTGTTCGTTACCGGTGCGCCACAGCAGGTCGACGTCCGGCATGTCGGGGTGGGGCAGGTGGCGGGCGAAGTCGTCTTCGCCGATGAGGTGGGGGTCGATGTCGCCTGCCTGGGCTGCCTGGGCGAGGGCTGCGGCTGTCCGGGTGATCTCGTCGCGGCCCCCGTAGTTGATGCAGACGGTGAGCGTCAGTCCGGTGCGGTTGCGGGTGCGGCGCTCCTCGCGCAGGAAAGCCTGGACGAGCTCCTGGGGCAGTTTGTCGGGGTGGCCCAACCAGCGCTGGCGTACGTCGAGGTCACGGATGGGTCCCTCGTCGAGGTCGCGTCGGATCGCTTCCAGGATCGTGGTGATCTCCTCGGTGTCGCGTTTCCAGTTCTCGGTGGAGAACGCGTAGAGGGTCAGGTGGCGCAGGCCGATCTCCAGGGCCCCGTAGACCATCTCGTGGACGGCGGCGGTGCCGGCGCGGTGGCCTTCCGGGCGGGGCAGGCCGCGCTGCTCGGCCCAGCGGCCGTTGCCGTCCATGATGATCGCCACGTGGGCGGGCATCCGGTCGGCCGCGATCTGTGGGGGCCGGGCGCCGTCGGGGTGTGGTGGCGGGGGCCGAAGGGTGGTGCTCTCCGCTGCAGGGCCAGGACCGCTCACGGTCACCGTGGGGGGTCGAGGTCCGGGCACGGTCAGGGGCGTCAGGCTCCAGGCCAGTTTCGAGCGGATGCGGGCGGGTGCGAGGATGCGGGTGCGGGCCGCGAGAGATGGGCGCGGGGTGCGCTTGAGCAGGGCGTGGCCGGCCGCGTCGACGGCATCGAGCTGGGCGCGCATCAGGCAGGCGGCCGTGTTGAGCACGGTGGCAGCGCCCGGATGCATACCTGTGGTCATCGCGGGCCTGGTCACCCATTGACGGGCCAGAGCCGTCAGCTCCCGGATCAAAGCCGCTGTGGCCGGGCTCCAGCTCCCTTGCCGCAGGTCGTCCTCGGCGCCGGGGAAGGCGTCCAGGGCCTCCTGCGGCAGGAACAGGTCGCCCTGGGCGAGGTCGGTGCTCAGGTCGGTGAGGATGTCGGTGAGCTGGGCGCCGTCGATGAACCGCTTGTAGTCCTGCTGCCGTTCCAGCCGGAGCGTCATCGGAGCTCCGGCTCGCTCGAACAGGTCCTGTACCTGGTCGACCCACGGTGCGATTTCCCCGTTGCACCAGGCCCGCCACGCGGCCCAGTCGGCGAAATGCTGGCCGCGGACGTCGTCGCGTGTGCTTGTCATGGCGCCTTGGAGGCTGGACAGATCCAGACGCCATCGCAGGGCGGTGTTCACCAGGGCGTGGCGGACGGGATCCGTGCTGGTGCCGGCCGCCAGGTCACACTGCAGGGCTTGGGTCCACGCTTGGACGCGGGCCTCCCGTTCGGCCTGTTGAGCGTCTCGTTGGTCGGCGAGGTCGTCCAGGACGCTCGCCGCCGCCCACAAGGCCCAGCAGGGCGGGCGCAGCACGGTCGGCATGAGCTGGATGAGGGCGTAGATCCCGGGGTCGTGCACTCGTGTGATGCGTCGGCACAGCCGGTACGCGGCCCGCAGAGACGGGTCTTCGCCGGTGGGCGGGCGGTGGACGGGTCGCCCTCGTTGTGCTGGCGGAGCGGCGTCGAGGTCCTTCGTGGAGTGCGTGGTGGTGCGCATGTCGGGAGCCGGGACCTCAGTGTGCTTCCGTGTCGGACGCCGTGGCCGATGTGCTGGCAGTTTGGCGCGGTGCGGGGATGTCGGCCTTGCTGCTTCCCGGCCCGGGCGGCGGAGTGGAGGCGGTCGGCAGGCGGTTGCGGGTGCTGTGGCGGAAGCCCAGCAGGGCGACAAGGGCGGCCAGCCCGAACCAGGTGAGCTGGAGGGCCAGATGCCCGGGGACCGGGCTGGTGGAGAATCCGGCCGCCGTACTGGCCTGCATGGCCCCATACGATGGCAGGTAGCGCATGACCGGGTTGTCAGCCCCGGAACTCATGATGGGGTTCTGCAGCGCGAGATCGATGATGCTGGTCATCACGATGGCGAACATCCCCTCGACTTCCCGGCGCAGCAGGGACCCGAAGCCGACACCCAGAGCGCCGTAAGTGAGCCCGGCGCAGAACAGGGAGGCGGCAAGCAGGAGAGGCTGGCGGGGGGTCCAGGCCAGGCAGATGACCGCGGTGGCATAAGCGGCCACCGCCGCCGAGACCAGAGCCAGAGCGGTGACTTTCGCCAGGACGAGGTGGGCGCGGGGGTAGCCGGCCATCGCCAGGCGGCGGTCGAAGCCGCTGCCGGAGAAGGTGGCGGCGAACATCATGAAACCGGTGATCAGGGTGACGGCGTTGAGCGCTCCGCTGATCGAGGTCAGTTCATTGCCGTGCGGGCCCAATGCTTCCCCGGTGGCGCGAAGCCGCATCCGGGCCGGGGTGTCGGGCATCGCCAGGTACGCCAGGGAGGTCCACACCGGGACGAACAGGATCACCAGAATCATGGCGAAGCGGTTGCGGCCGTGTTCGATGAGCGTGAACCGGGTGGCGACAGCGAAGCGGGTCAGGTGAAACCTCACGCGGCGGCCCCCGCCTTGTCCGCGCGCAGCGTTCCGCTGTCCAGGCGCCACAGCTCGTCCAGGCGCTCGGTGTCGTACGCGAGGTGGGAGACGACCAGGACCGAACGTCCCGCATCCCGCAGCCGCGCGGCCAAAGCCCAGAACCGCTGGTAGGTGTCCCAGTCGAAGCCCTGATACGGCTCGTCCAGCAACAGGACCTGCGGATCGTGCATGAGCGCCAGTGTCACGTTCAACTTCTGCCGCGTGCCGCCGCTGAGAACCCCGGCCCGCTCATCGGCGTATCCGGTGAAGCCCAGCACGTCCATGATCTCTTCGGCGTAGCGCACATCGGTGAGGCGGTAGGCCCTCTGGAAGAACGTCAGGTGCTGCCGGACGGTCAGCGCGTCATTGAGGACTGCATGCTGTGGGCAGTAGCCGAACCGGCCGCTATGACGGACCGATCCATGCGTGGGCCGCAGTTCGCCGGACAGAACCTTCAGCAGCGTGGACTTGCCGGAGCCGTTCTCCCCGACGATCCCGCACAGCGTCCCAGCCCGGAGCCGCAGGGCAACGCCCCGCAAGACCACACGCCGACGGTAGGCGTGATGGACGCCTTCGACTTCCACGCCTGCCTCCTCCTGCCGACTCGACACGACCGTGCCCGAACGGCCCAACGATCAAAAGGTGGAACCGACACGGGCCTCACGTCTCCGGCGTAGCCGTCTGATCGCAGCCCGCGCCCAGCGCGCACCCCAAGATCACGTTCACGCAGAGGGTGACGCTGAACCACACCGCGCCCCGCAATCAGCAGCTCCGATACTTCTTGTGACGGACCACTTCTCGCGGGAACAACCTGCCAACCGACCTGCGCGGCGCTTGCCCACTACAAGGCGTCACAACTTGCTGGCCTGGACAGCACGCCGTCGACTCACACCACGGACACGAAGGTCGCCAACACGATCGCCGTGCTGGAGGAGGCCGGCCGCCGCTACTGGGCACGTGACGCTCACTCCGAGAAGCGTGACCACTTCACGCACGCTTCCTGCATTGCGTGAACGGGGCACAGGGGGCCCAAAACGCCACCTGTGTCACCTCCGAGACCCGCATGGAGAATGTTCCGGAACGGAGGGAAACAAGTAATCGATTGGGTCCTCTGTGCATGCGGTGGTGTGTGGAGGTGCGCCTTTTACCCGTGTTGCATGTATTCGATTTCCTGTAAGGAATCGACCGTTTCTGACAGTTTCCGGTTCATGGCTATGGCTGTTACAAGACTGCGAAATGGCAGGCCGGTTTTTCCGCTCGACAGGATGGCAACATTTCCCTGGGTGCTCCTCATCGAGGGCACCCGTGATAAAGGTGGATCACAGGGGGAATTGTGGCAGGAGCAGGTTATTCCGCCGGAGCGGAGGCCGGGCCGTGCGTCAATGAATGGACCGTTCCCGGCTACACCGGGGAACGAGTGCTGGGCGCCGGGGGAAGCGGCCGAGTGGTGGTCGCGCAGCACTCCGCGACGGGTCGGTACGTCGCGATCAAGTACCTCAAGGACGAACTGCGCACGGACGCCGGATTCCGCAAGGCCTTCCGGACCGAGGCCAAGCTGCTGAGCGGCCTGCGGTCGCCTCATGTGACGGCCCTGTACGAGTACGTCGAGGCGGAGCAGGGGTCGGCCATCGTCTTGGAACTGGTCGCGGGTGCGGCGCTGCGCGAGTTGCTGAAGCAGGAGGGACGCACTCGGCCGGAGGCCGCGCTGACCGTGCTGAAGGGCTCTCTCCTGGGTCTCGCCGCCGCGCACGGTGTCGGCGTGGTGCACCGCGACTACAAGCCCGAAAACGTTCTGGTGGACCGGGACGGCCGATCCAAGCTGGTGGATTTCGGCATCGCGGCGCGCACCGGTGACCGACGTGGTCTCAGCGGCACCATGCCGTACATGGCGCCCGAGCAGTGGGAGATGCGGGGCGCCACCGCGGCCGGCGATGTCTATGCCGCTACCGTCACTTTCTACGAATGCCTGACCGGGAAGCCCCCCTTCAAGGGGAGCGAGCCCTGGGAACTCCTCTACAAACACTGCAACGAGCCGGTGCCGGTGGACCGCGTTCCGGAAGAGGTACGCGATCTGGTGCTGCACGGCATGGCCAAGGATCCGGACCGGCGTCCACAGAATGCCGAAGCCTTCCTGGAGGAACTGGAGCAGGTCGCCGGCAGCGCGTACGGACCTGACTGGGAGGAAAGCGGTCAGGACTACCTGGCCGCGTTGGCGGCAGCCCTCCTGCCCCTGGCGGTGTCGCGCATCCACCCCGGCCTGGTGGGCGGATCGGCGAACCTGGCCACCGCGGTGCTGCCGGGACGCCGCCATTGTCTTCGGCGCATGCGCGGAGAAATGGTCACCGGAGTCGCCGCTCTGGCGGTGGCGGGCCTGCTTACCGTGACGCCGGGAGGCTGGGCGGGAGAGGACGAACTCCGTACCGGAAACCAGGCGCAGGCCGTCACTACGCTCGATCCGCCTGACGACACAGGACGGCGGGCGGGCATGGTTGCCGACGACGACATGGACCCGGGCGCCGGCTCCCGCTCCGGGGGAGGCGGCCGTGAGAGCGCGCCGGACCAGGAGGACGCAGGGGGCGGGGACACCGGCGCCGCCCCTGACGCAGCCTCGGACGGTGAGGGTGGTGCCGGTCGTGACCCCGGCTCCGCTCAGGGAGACCGCAGTGTTCCTGAGACCGACCCGGAGCCGGACCCCGACCCGCCCCTTGAGCCGGAGCCGGACCCCGACCCGCCCCTTGAGCCGGAGCCGGATCCGGAGCCGCCTGTTGAGCCGGAGCCGGAGCCGGACCCCGACCCGCCCCTCGAGCCGGAGCCGGAGCCGGATCCGGACCCCGACCCCGGCCCGGTCCTGCCCCCTGACCCAGGTCCTGACCCGTCGGGCGAGACAGGCGTGCCAGGCGAGCCCGGTTGACCCGACGAAGGGGTGAGGCATGACGGACCGAGCCGAGGGTCCGGGGTTCCTGTGGGAGTCCTCGGACCCGGAGCTGCCGCCGACGGTTCAGGATCCGGACCTGCAAACGACCCTCAGGGACGTCGAGGGCGATGACGACGACTACACGGCCACCGCCCTTGACGACCACTGGGTCAGCGGACCACAGGAGCACGCCGATGACGGCCTGCTCCGTTTCGGCCCGGGTGTCCCGCCCATGGGCGTGGGAGAGGCAGCGGCCCGCGTCTGGCACGGCGCCCCGCCGGACGGCAGTGAGCAGCAACGACAGGGCCGTCTGCGCTGGTTGCGGAGGTATCGGCTGGCCGGGGTGGTGCTCGTGCTGGCGGCGCTCTATGTCTTCTGGCCACGGCACACGGCCGACCTGCGCGTCACCGGGGTGACAGCGCACACCGCACCGGTCCTCGGATGCGACCAGACCGCCGAGCTGGTCGCGGTGGTGAGCACCAACGGGGAACCCGGCACGATCGTCTACCAGTGGAACCGGAGCGACGGCACGTCCTCCGCGCCCCTGGAAGAACGGCTCGGCGAGGGTCAGCGCGAGACTCGCCTCCGGCTGCTGTGGACGTTCCACGGCGTGGGAACTGACAAGGCCACGGCCAAGCTGATCATCACCTCGCCCGCTCGGCACATCGTGTCGGCGTCCTTCGCCTACCGCTGTCATGAACGCGTGTAGAGACGTCAAAACAGCCGCAGTAGACCATGGATGACGCCGCAGTACCTTCGCGGACAAGGCCGTCCCCACCCGTGTGGGGACGGCCTTGTCGCGCCTGGCCTGTGGAACGGCAGAGCGCCGACAGACCCCCACGCCCGGACGTCGAGAGTAGATCGGCGGACGCCAGGCGGTCGGATCCGTCGGATGGCCCTGTACTCCCGGACAGTGCAATCCCGGGTTGCGACTCTGTCAGCGTCGGCGGCCGGACCAGCCGCTTCCGATTCCCGCGACGTGAAGGGCCAGGAGCATGAGGCCGAGGAGCATGACGTTCGAGGAAGAGAAGACCTCGTTCGTCGTGATCTCGGCGGCGTTGATCAGGAACGCGATGAAGAACAGTACGGCCGCGGCTATACCAAGCATGGAGCGGTTCCTCTCGACAGGTTGAGGCCCGTATGCCCCCGTATCCCGCTGACAGGCCTCTGATTGTCCGAGGCGACTCATGGCCAAGGATGTGACTGCTTGACGACTGCGTGGTCGAGGGTGGGCACGTGCCCTCAACTCCGACAGCCCGGGAGCCTGGGCTGCACGTCCACCCTTGGCGGGGTCGGTGCTTTGGCTGGTCAGGTGGACGGTGGTGGAGGTTGTGGTGCTCTGGCTGTCGATCAGGCAGGCGCTGGGCCCGCTGGTGCGGCCTTCGGCCTGGCGGACTTTGCCGCGTAAGAGGCCGGTGAGCTGGTCGAAGATGCCGTCGGCTTCCCAGTGGGCGAAGTAGCCGTAGACGGTCTGGTGGGGCGGGAAGTCGTGGGGCAGGTAGCGCCAGGGGACGCCCGTGCGGTCGACGTAGAGGATGGTGTTCATCAGGGCGCGCAGGGCGTGGGTTTGCGGATGCCGTTGCGGGCCTGGCCACCTTCGAAGGTGGGGCGGATGCGAGGAACCCGGCGCATAGCTGGTCTGCCGACTGCCGCAGAAGCCGTTTTCTGGCAGCCATGAACTATTCGATAGGCGACCCAAGCGCTCACTTAATGGGGTGATCACGACGAGCTGATCCGACACACTGGTTCGATGCGGCACGATGATGAACAGCCTTTGTCCGGTGGCAACGTCAGTGATGGTGTCGTTCGCGTCGGGGACACCGTTCGCCGTCCTGCCGGACCATGGACTCCCGCTGTGCATGCCCTGCTCGCCCACCTGCACGAGGTGGGATTCGGCGCGGCACCTCGGCCACTCGGCATCGACCATCAGGGGCGTGAGGTCCTGACCTTCATGCCGGGAGATGTGGTCTGGCCCGATCGGTTCTCGCTGATGGGACCCGCTCGACAACTGGCTCGCGTGGCACGGCTGATCCGGGACTTCCACGACGCCGTGCAGAACTTCACGCCGCCGTCCGATGCGCGGTGGCAGACGCTGATCCCCGCTGAGGGCAGTGACATCATCGCCCATAACGACCTGGCCCCCTGGAACCTCGTGGTCGCAGACGAGGCGCGGTGGGCCTTGATCGACTGGGACGCTGCAGGTCCCGGCTCGCGCCTGTGGGATGTCGCATACGCCGTTCACGGGTTCATCCCGCTGTCCGCGCATCCGGACTGGCAGAGCTCGGACGCGGCGGACCGACTGCGAGTCTTCGCCGACGCCTACGGTCTCGCTGAGCCCGACCGTCGTCGGTTGGTCCCTCTGTTGGGGCGCCGTACGCGTTCCATGCACGATTTCCTGCGCGACCAGGCAGCCCAAGGAGCCCAGCCCTGGGCAAGGCTATGGGCTGAAGGCCACGGCGACGCCTGGCGAAACGACGCCGAATACATCGAGCAACGCGAAGACCAGTGGATGCAGGCCCTACTCGCCGGCTGAGGCAGCAACGCCCGTGCCTGGCTCCCGGCGGTCGAACGACCTCTCGAACTGGATCACTGAGCTTCACCGATGTGGCCACCGATCGGGTGACGGTCCGTGAAGCGAAACGAGCGAGGCCTCCGGGCTGTTGATCGAGATCTCTGACGTCTCGATTACGTTGCCCGGCGGCCTCGTTGGTCGTTCATCCTGCCGCAATCGACCTGCCGCACGCACTCGTGGAGTGGGTCACCATGCTGATCGTCACCCGTGAGGGCGACCGGCGCTGCAAGCTCCGTCCGTCCCAGCGCGCGATGGTGGCACTGGTGTACCTGCGCGAGCATGATCCCGACTTCGTCCTGCTCGACGGAACCCTCGCCGAGTGCGACCGGGTCGGTGACGGCCGGGCCTACTACTCCCACAAGCACCGGCGCCACGGCGTGAACGTGCAGGGCGTCACCGATCCCGGCGGCCGGCTGCTGTGGCCATCGCCCGCCCTGCCGGGCCGCACTCACGACCTGACCGCCGCCCGCACCCACCGGATCATCCGCATCTGCGAGCGCCAGGGCGTTCCCATCGTGGCCGATCTCGCCTACCAGGGCGCCGGTCCGTGGCTGACCTCGGGCATCAAGCGCAGGCCCCTGCAGGAACTGACCCCCACTGAGATGACCCGCAACGTGCCCTGGCCGCCACACGGGCACCCGTCGAACGCGGCGTCGCCCGCCTGAAGTCCTGGCGGATCTTCCGCAGGTCCCGATGCAGTCCCAACCGCATGACCTCAATCGCCAAGGCTGTCCTCACACTGGAGCTGCAACGCTGAGGAAGCTCAGTGATGAGTTCGGAGGCCGGTCGGAGGCAGCGGACAGGCCGCCGGCCTGTTGAAGGGCTGGGGAACGGTGTCCTCGGCGCGGGTCCCTGTCACTCGCAGGGATAGCTGGTGATGCGGACGGTGTACGCCGAGGAGATCCAGCGGTTGGTGCCCACCTTGCGGAAACCGTTGGTGGTGGACGCCGACGCGAGGATCGTGGAGCCGTTGGCGTAGGACCCGACGACCGAATAGCCGGTGCCGGGACCGCTGCGGATCAGCAGACCGCCGCTGGCGTTGACCCTGTAGTAGCACTGGGTGGCGAGCACACCGGCCGGCGCGAGCTCCACGGCCGCGCCCGTCGTGCGGGCGGGTGCGGCGGCCTGGGCCGTGAGACCGCCGCCGAGGACCGCGGCGGCGGACAGGGCCGCCACGGCCGCCGTGCGGGCGGCGGAGCGACGCGGTGACATGGTGCGGCGTGCTGCTGTGACGGTCATGGAATCAATTCCCCTTGCGTCGTCGGTTCTGGGTGCGGAACACGTACGTAGGAGCAGGCCCGGGCCGGCCGAGCGGTGTCACCGCTCAAAGACACCGGAGCCGCGCACGACGTTAGCGCCATCGGGGCGAACGGCCGCCTGACACACGAGAACTCCCCAACCGGAACGGGGGGAAGTGGCCCGTTCCGGTTGGGGAGTCCGTAAGACGCTGAAGCAACGTAATTGAGACGTCAGACACCTCGATCAACAGCCCGGGGGCCTCGCTCGTTTCGCTTCACGGACCGTCACCCGATCGGTGGCCCCATCGAAGAAGCTCACTCACCTGGGCATTCACCGGACATCGAGGCGGCCTTCGCTCAAATCATGGGCTCCGAACAAGGTGCATCGATCGAGATGAAGGCCGTGAGGGTGAGTCTGCTGCCCTGATGCCGGCCCCGGTGAGGCGTTCGCGCAAGCGTCACGCTTCCGGGAGGACCTATTTGACTGTCTGATCGCCCGCGGGGACGAACTGTTCGACCTCGTCGACGCGTTGCTGTGCGCGGACGGTCCGGTGACCTCGCCGGTGGACCTGAAGAAGGAGCGGATGAACACCTCGGTCCCGGCCAGCGGACGGCGAGTTCGCCACGCGGCTGACCGCCCGGCGTGAGGCTCGGTGCGCCACGATGCCGGCAGCCCCGCACGGTAAAGCCGTGCGGGGCAGCCGGCGAGTGAGGGAATGCGGTCAGGCCCAGGGGTTGACCGCCCTGAAGGAACTGTCGGCGCGGAAGGTGGCGTTGTCCTGGAAGGGGTCGATGCGCAGCTCGTAGTTGTAGTGGCGGAGGTAGCGGCCGGGGTAGTTGTAGGACTCCAGGCTGACCGAGCCGGTGGCCGAGCCCGGCCGGGCGCAGAAGGTGGCGTCCTTGAGGAAGGTGGCCGTGCCGTTGCTCGCGTCGAAGCGGATCCGGAAGTCCTTGTGGCGCAGGTAGCGGCCGGCGGAGTCGCGGAACGAGTAGCAGGTGGCGTCGGCCAGGCCGGGGACGATGGTGAAGGTGGCGCTCTGCTTGACCGCCGTGGTGCTGGAGGAGGTCACCGGGTCGAGGTAGCCGAGGCTGTCGGAGCGGACGGCGGTGTAGCGGCCGGTGAAGTTGACCGACTGGAGCGAGCGGTTGGTGTGCGTCGGCAGGGTGGCGCCGACGGAGACCGGGTCGATGCTGCTCAGTGTGGGGACGACCTTCTTGATCAGGCCGTCGGCGTCGAACTCCAGCTTGTCGATGGTGGTTTCGCGGTGGGTGCCGTCTCCGCCGGGGATGGCGAAGCGGTGGTAGGCGATGTACCAGTTGTCGGTGTTCGGGACGTGGACCACGGAGTGGTGGCCGGGTCCCTTGATGCCCAGGTCGAGGCGTTTCTCCAGGATCACGCCTCGCTTGGTCCAGGGCCCGGTGGGGGAGGAGCCGGTGGCGTAGGCGACGCGGTAGTTCTCGTCACGTGTGTCGTTCTCCGACCACATGAAGTAGTAGGTGCCGTCGCGCTTGACGACGAAGGCGCCCTCGCGGAAGCCGCTGGGGGTGATGTCGGTGACCTTCGAGGCGTCGAAGGAGACCATGTCGTCGTTCAGAGGGACTACGTACGCCCTGCCGTTGCCCCAGTAGAGGTACCTCTTGCCGTCGTCGTCGGTGAAGACCGCCGGGTCGATCATCTGGCCGGTGTAGGCGCCGCTGGCGATCAGCGGCTTGCCCAGGGGGTCCGTGAACGGGCCGGTGGGCGAGTCGGAGACCGCGACACCGATGTTCGCGTCGGCGGAGTAGTAGAAGTAGTACTTCCCGTTCTTCTCGGCCATCGTCGGCGCCCAGGCCCGGGCGTCGGCCCAGCTGACGTCGGGTCCGAGGTCCAGGATGACGCCGTGGTCCGTCCAGTGGACCAGGTCCTTGGAGGAGTAGGCCTTGAACTGCGTGCCGCTCCAGCCCGCGAAGCCGTCGGTGGTCGGGTACATGTAGAAGGCGTCGCCGAACCGCACGATGTTCGGGTCGGCGGTGAGCCCGGGAAGTACTGGGCTCTTCATTTCCAGCGCCTCGACCGTCCAGCTGCGCTTCTCGCCGTCCGGGCCGGTCACCTCGTACGTCACGGGCGCGCTGAAGTCGCGCGGAGTGCCGGAAGGCGGGCTGATGGACGAGCCCTGGGCGATGGTGAACTGCGGGGCGAGCGTGGTGAGGTCGGTGCCCTCGGTCAGCGGGAGGGTGATTTTGCTGTTGGCGTCGTCGACGATCGCATCGATCTTCAGCCTGGGGTGGGTGGCCGCGCCGATGCCCGTGGTGTTCCCGCTGAGATCGAGAACCTCACCGGGTGCCAGCGCACGGTTGTAGACCCGGAAGTCGCGGATCTTGCCCTTGAAGAGCTTGTCACTGGTGTAGAGCGACTTGCCGATGTAGTTGGCCGTGGTGACGCCGGACCCGATGGAACCGGGGGTGAGGGTGACCGAGGTGTTGCGGGCCTTCTCGACGCCGTCCTCGTACAGGACACCCGTGGTGCCGGTCTGGGTGTAGGTGACGTGTTTCCAGACCGAGCGCTGCAGCGCAGCGGAGGTCCGGGTGTTCTGCTCGGTGGACGAGTTCCCGGAGGCGATCGCGGTCCTGAACGTGTCACCGGTGGTGAACAGGTACCCGTTGCCGGTGCCGCTGCTCGCGGTGTTGCCGAAGCCGTAGATGAAGTACGGCGTGGCCTGGGTGGCGTCGATCTGCACGTCCATCGAGACGGTGATCGAGTTCATGCCGCTCATGATGTTGTCCGGCACCTTGATGTAGGTGCTGGACCCGTTGAACGTGAGCCCCTCCCCGTTGCCCGACCAGCTTGCGGTGCCGTTGACGGTGCCGTTGCGGCCGTTGCCGGACGCGTCCGCCGCCACGGTGCCCGAGGTGGCGTCGAGTTTGTACCAGAGAGCCAGGCCGTCGGTGATCTCCGCCGCCTGGGCGGGGGCCGCCGGGCCGACGACGCCGGCCATGAGCGTGGCGGCGGCCACGGCGGCCAGAGCGCCCTGCCTGATTCTTTGGCGGCACTGAAGTCGCACGCTGTGCATGGTTCACATCCCCTGAAGAAGACATGCATGAGGAGGGGCGGGACGCGACGCCTCGGTCTGAGGTGCCGCGTCCCGCCCCGAATGACATCTGGTGTCGTGTTGCGCTTGCGGGTGGGACGCCGGCGCTGAGGGCGGGCGGCAGGTGGGGCGTCGCCCGAGGACGCCGGTACTCCTGTCAGGTCAGCTCGTCAGACGGAAGGTGGCGTCGCCGCGTCCCGTCGCGGTGGTGATCGGTTCGAGCTTCAGCTGGTAGGCGTAGTGGCGGATGTAGCGGTCGGGGTGGTTGTACGACTGGAACGAGGACCAGGACGAGTCGGCGAGTCCGGCGACCTGACGGAAGGTCGCGTCCGCGGCGAACTGGGCGGTGCCGTCGTTGTAGGCCAACTGGAAGTCGTAGTTGGAGTGCCGCAGGTAGTAGCCGGGGAAGTTGACCGACTCGAAGGAGACGGTGCCGGAGCCGGCCAGGCCCGGTCGCGGCCGGAACTTGGCGTCGTCGTTGGTGACGTTCTGGTCGATGCGCACGTCGAAGTTGGCGTGCCGCACGTAGCGGTCCTGGAAGTTGAAGGACTGCAGCCGCTGGGCCGGGGTGTTCGCCCAGCGCGCCTGGATCCGGGCGTCCTCGGCGGCCGTCAGGTTCAGGATCGAGCCGTGGCGCTTCTTGGTGCCGCCCAGGGAGAAGGTTCCCGACGTCGGGAGCTTGTAGGTGCCGGAGGCGGACGGGTTGGTCGTCGTGACCGGCATGTATCCCTTTCCGGCCGCGTACTGGTCGAGGTAGAGCGTCCACTCGTTGCGGTCGCGGAACTTCATCCACATCGGACCCTCGACCTGGGAGCCGGTCAGGCCGATGCCGGAGAGGTTGCCGAGGTTGGTCCAGGTGCCGAGGATCGAGTTGCTGCCCTCAAGGGTGATCTGGCCGTCGCCGGAGGCCCGTACGTAGCGGTAGTTGCCGACGCCGGAGGGGACCTCGACGATCTGGGTGTCGATGATCTCCTGGGTGCCGGGGCGGTCGATGTAGAGCTGCGGGGTGGTGATGGTGCGGAAGTCGGTGGTGCGGGCGTAGTAGATGCGGTGCTTCGTCGCGCCGTTGAGGGGCTTGTTCGTCGCCCAGTACAGGACGTAGTCGTTGCTGGCCGGGTCCCAGATGGCCTCCGGCGCCCACGCGTTGCGTCCGTCGGGGATCTGGCCGGCTACGTTGAGCAGCCAGGGCTGCGACCAGGTGACCAGGTCTGTCGACTCCCACACCACGAGGTTGCGGCTGCCGTCGTTGATGGACTGGCTCCACGTCTGCCCGCAGTCGATGCACAGGTCGGTCGCGATGATCCAGTACTTGCTGCCGTCGGGTGAGCGGACCAGTGCGGGGTCGCGCACGCCGCGCGTGCCCACGGTGGAGCGCAGGGTCATCCCGCCGCCGTTGAGGTCGGTCCAGTTCAGACCGTCCGCGCTGTACGAGAAGTACATCTGCTGACCGGTCGCCCCCTCCCCGATGAAGTGCGTCATCAGGTAACCCGGGTCGGCGGCGGCGGCCCGCTGAGGTGTGGTCACGACTTGGGCGGTGAAGAGCAGGCAGGCGGCGACAAGTATCGCCGCCAGCCGTGAGAGAACCGCGGGCATGTGCGTTCCTGTCTTTCTGGGTGCCGTGATCAGGTGCAGGTGCAGGTGCAGGTGCAGGTGCAGGTGAGGTCGAGGGTGAGGATGAGGTCCGGCCTCCGTACCGTTGGGGCAGGACCCGCTCCGCACGATGTGTGGGTGGGGGCGCCGCGTCGCGATGGTCAGCGGCCGACGTGGCGGGGGTTCCGCGTGAGCATGGCAGCGACCGGGGACCGCGCCGTGGCGGGTCGGGTGACGAAGGCAGCGGAGAGGGCCGCCGGAGCCGGCTCAGAAGTACGCCGGAGACGGGTGCGTAACACGGGCTGTCCCCTTTGACGGCCATGTTCGAAGAATCGAACGTTGTTCGCAAATTCGATCAGAAGATAGGTCTCAGTCGGAAGCACGTCAATGAAACCGGCCAGTTCGATTTTCACGCGTCCACACCCCATAACCGCCCATGACGGTGAGACTTCCTCTGCTGCACCCCTTGAGCTGCGAAGACTTCCCTGCGCGCTCGGTCCGCGCGTGCGAACGCGGCCATCCGGGAGAAGGAGGTCCCGGCGCCACACGAGCATGTCGAGGGCGTCGAGGACGAGCTCGGCCCGTTTGCCGGTGGCGGCGGACCGGCCCATGATCGCGCGGGAGAACATGTCCACGACGAACGCGACGTAGACGGTCCCGGAGCGCGTGGCCACGTAGGTGAAGTCGGCCACCCACCGTCCGTCCGGACGGGACGCGGTGAAGTCGCGTTGCAGCAGGTCACCGGCCCGCTCCTGGCCGTCGTCCCGGATCGTGGTGCGGATCTTGTTCCCGTGTCGGGCGCCCTCCAGGCCGAGGTCGCGCATCAACCGGGCGATGGTGCAGCGGGCCGCCCGTACGCCTTCGCGGTGCAGTTGCCGCCGGACCTTCCGCACCCCGTAGAGGCTGTAGTTGTCCGTGTGGACACGGCTGATCCGCGTCTTCAGCTCGACGTCGCGGATCGACCGGACGCTGGGGGTGCGCTTCTTGGCGGCGTAGTAGGTGCTCGTTGCGATCTCCAGTCCGTGGCTGGTCAGGACACGGCAGATCGGCTCGACTCCGAACACCTGGCGGTGTACGTCGATGAACGCTACGAGCGTTTCGACGGCCGGTCGAGCTCGGCGATGCTCCTATGTCGAGCAGCCAGGGTGATGGGCGTTTCGGGAAGCGGGTCGTGGGGTTGGCCGAGGTCGGCTTGGTCGGCGAAACAAGGCCCGATAGACGCGGTCGGAGATGCGAGCCGCAGCAGACGCAGGGCCTTCGTCCTGGTCTTGCCGATGGCCCCGTCCGGTCAGGTAACAGGGGCCGCGTTCGACTCGACCGCGGCGGCAATCCACCGTTGACCATGCTCTCCACCTGATCGCCGTGACCCAAGTGCGAGGCGACGGCGAAGGAGCTGGGCGGCGGCAGTCGGCGGCGAGTTCAGCGGCGATGGCCGCGAGTGTGCCGTGAGGCTGGATCAAGGCTTGGGCCAGGTGGTCCAGGACGCACAGGCGGCGCAGGCCGCGCGAGGCGACGGCCAGCTCCGGGTCGAGCTCGTGCAGGAACCAGCGCAGCTTGTCGCCGATCGCGGTGCGCTGGGCCACCAGCGTGCGCCGGTGGTCGACCAACAGTTTGATGTCCCGACTCGGCCCGTCCGGGCATGCCTTGGGCAGGTCGGGCTCGCGCAGAGCGACCCAGGCTACTGCCTCGGCGTCGATCGGGTCGGACTTCCCACGCTCCCGGGCTGAGCGTCGTGCGCCGGCCATCAGCCGTGACGGGCTGGACACGCCACTGACCCACGTACGCCTGCCAAGAGGAGGCGACGGCGGGCTGTGTGAGACGTGCGACAGTTCGACCTGGAACAGGCCCAGCCGTGCTGGCCTGGCCTCGTGTGGCGCGCCTCGACGATCCACCGCGTGGGCAACACCACGAAGCCGCGCATGTCATCGCTGCGTTTCACGATCGCCAGGACCAGCGCGAGCGTGGCCTGGCAGTACCCGGCGAGGCCACCGGTGTGGCCGCCGTAGACCCAGACCCGTTCCAGCCCGTGGTGCACGGCGGCGACCTGCCCGAGCAGCACCTGGGCGGCGATGCGGTCGCCGGTGTCCGAGGCGGGACTGTTCTGAGTTCGGATCACGTGGTGGGTTGAAGGTTTCGAAGCCACAGGATGGCGCCGCGAAGGTGGAGTCCGGCGAGGTGGGCCAGTGGTGTCATACGCAGCTCACCGGGCGGCATCGGATGGCTCGTACCAGAGGCTCGTCATCGGGGAGTGCACGGTCCAGCCCAGCGAGGAGTAAAGGGCCCGACCCTCGGGCGTGCCGACCAGGAGACCAACCTTTGCGCCTGCCTCGTGCGCGGCGTTCTGCAGCGTGCGCATCACCAGGCCGCCGAGGCCCTTGCGCCGGTGCTCGGCGGCGGTCTCGACCTGGTCGACCACGACATGGGCGCCTACCTGCGCGATCTGTCCACGGGCGGCGAAGTGCCCGGCACACGTGCGGACCAGTACTCGACTGACGCCGCCCCGGGTCCAACTGGTGAGCGTGTAACCGGACGGGACCTCCGGGCGCTCCGGTACTAGGTGACAGGTCATCAGGAAACCGGGACTGTCGCGCCGCCAGCCCGGCCCGACCCAGGGCAGGACCGCCTGGTCCTCGGCGAAGAGCTTCAGCCATGTCCCGGGCGCGCTCGTCGCGGCGACGATCTTGCGCACATCGGCCTCGCAGGGTTCCGGCAGCACGTGCCGGGCGACGTGCCGGGGCTGCCCTACGTCGATCGTCCACCCCCACGACTCGTCGACCGGGTCCGAGCTGCCGCGCGAGACGGCCCAGCCGTTGATCCACATCTGCACGAGCTCACTGATTCTGGTGTCCGGCATCGCCACCCGCCCCCCTTGAATGGTAATAGGTGATAGCGCAAAATGAACCTTACGCAAGAGGTGCGGGGTTTGACCATAGGGGCAGGTCGCTTGGGCGAGGACAACGGTGATTGCACGGGTAGCCCATGGGACTGTTCCGAGTTCAGATCGCCGACGCCGGGCGATCACGGCCCGGTAGAACTGCGGTGTGACGCGTGGTGAACCGAGGTACCGACGCCTGCTCTGAGCCCGCGGCATCCGCCGGGTCATCGCCGAACGCGGCCAGCCCCACGGCTCCGGCCTGGGCATTCCGGCCACCTCCTGCACAGCATCCACTGGCAGAACATGACCGGCCCGAAGAACGGCGGAGGCGAGCCCCTGGCCGCCGACGGCGTGGGCGACCTCGCTGACGCGATCGCCGAGTCCTGCGGCTCCTTCGCCGGCTTCAAGGCCCAGCTCGCCAAAGCCGCTGCCACCACTCAGGGCTCCGGCTGGGGCGCCCTTGCCTACGAGCCGGTCAGCGGCCGGCTGATCGTCGTACAAGAACCAGAAGGTCGACTTCATCGACGCCAGGTGGGCCGTCGTCAACTGGCAGGACGTGGCCCGGCGCTACACCGCCAACAAGGAGCGGCGGCGACGACCTCCTGCTTGCCCCGTGGCGCCGTAGCAGCGCCGCACAGACGTCCTCCCCGTGATCGTCTTCTCACCCTTCACGTGGCAGGCGGTACAACGGACGGCTTCCGCAGGCGGGATGTCTCCGGGAGCTTTCCTGTGCCCGACGGGGCCTGGCCGGTGACCTCGTTCCAGTGCAGGACGCGGTCACACCAGCGGCGCAGGAGGGCGTGGTCGTGGCCCACGGCGAGCAGACTGGCACCGGTGGCGGCGCGGTAGTTCTCGACGGCCGCCACCAGTGCGGCTGTGGTGGAGGCGTCCAGCATCGCGGTCATCTCGTCACAGATCAGCCAGCGCGGCCGCAGGACCAGGGCGCGGGCCAGGCAGGCGCGTTGCAGCTGGCCGTCGCTGACCTCGTGGGGGCGGCGGTCCAGGAGGTCAGAGGTCAGGCCGACGGCCGAGGTCAGTTCGGTCATGCGGTCCGGTACTTCGTCGCGGCGGCCGGTGGCGCGCAGGGGCTCGGCGATCAGGTCGGTGAGCCGCAGCCGGGGATCGGCGGAGAGCCGGGGCTGCTGGAAGACGATGCCGATGGCGGTGCGCAGGTCACGCGGGGCGCGGTGCCTCCAGCGCCGTACATGCTCGCCGTCCAGGAGAAGGGCGCCCGCCTCGGGGCGGTGCAGCAGGGCCGCGACGCGGGCGAGGGTGGATTTGCCGCAGCCGCTGGGGCCGAGCAGGCCGACGGCTTCACGGGGTGCGACGGTCAGGGAGGCGTCGCGGACGACGGGGGCTTTCCTGTCGTATCCGGCGGTGATGTCATGCAGTTCAAGCATTGAGGTTCTCCGGCACGTGCGGGTGGTGGCAGGCGATGTGGCTGGTCGTCGGTGGGAGGGCGGCGCAGGCGGCGGTGGCCTGCTCGCAGCGCGGGGCGAAGGCGCAGCCGTCGGGAAGGTCGCCGAGTTCGGGTGGCATACCGGGAATCGGAGTGAAGGCGCGCTCGGGGAGGGCCTGGAGAAGGCCGCGGCTGTAGGGGTGGCGGGGGCCGGGAGGGCCGAAGAACACGTCGGCGTCGGCGAGTTCGACGATCCGGCCCGCGTACATCACGGCCACACGGTCGGCGATGCGTTCGGCGGCGGCCAGGTCGTGGGTGATCATCAGCAGGGCCCGGTCGCCGTCGTCGACGTGGCGTCGTAGTTCGTCGACCGTGTGGTCCACCAGGTCGCGGTCAAGTCCGGTCGTCGGTTCGTCGGCGAGCAGAAGGGGCGCGTCGCCGACGAGGGCCAGGGCGGTGGCGGCGCGCTGGGCCAGCCCGCCGGAGAGCTGGTGCGGGTGGCGGTCGAGATGGTCGGCGGGGAAGGCTGCGCGTTCGGCAGCGCTCTCGGCTGCGGCCCGCACGGCGGTACGCCCTCGTGCGTCGGTCAGCGCGCCGACCGTCTCCTCCAGCTGGGAGCGCACCGTGCGTACGGGTGTCAGGTGCGCGGCGGGGCTTTGCGGGATGAGCCCGATCAGGCGGCCCCGCACCGTCCGCGTGAGAGTCCGTTCGTCGGCCGTGAGCAGGTCCAGCTCGCCGAGGCGCGCCTGGCCCGCACTCTGGGCGTTGGAGGGGAGCAGACCGAGCAGGGCGGAGGCGAGGACCGACTTGCCGCAGCCGCTCTCGCCGATCAGGGCGAGACACTCGCCGGCCGACACGTCGAAGTGGGCGTCGGTGACGGCGGCGATCCGGCGGCCACCGGGCATGAGGAAGCGCACGGACAGCCCGCGCACCGAGAGGACGGGAGGTCGGTCAGTGACCGTCACAGCATCAGCTCCGATCGACGGCGCGGGTTGATCCGTTCCCGCCAGGCTCCGGCGAGGCCGGCGATGGCGAGGGTGGGGGCGATGATGAACAGCCCCGGGAAGAGGGTGGGCCACCACTGCCCCGCGAGGAGCGAACCCCTGGCGTCCTGGATGAGGTTGCCGAGGCTGGCCATGTGGGTGGGCAGACCGAGCCCGAGGAAGGACAGCGCCGACTCGTGCCACATGGCGTGCGGCACCATCAGCACGGCGGCCAGCGCCGCCTGCGGCAGCACAGCGGGCAGCAGATGCCGTACCGCAACCCGCCACCGGGAGGCGCCCCCGGAGACGGCGGCGTCGATGTACGGGCGGGAGCGCAGGGACAGCACCTCGGCGCGCACGATGCGGGCGGTGGACAGCCAGTGGGTGAGCGCCACGGAGACGATCACCGGCCAGAGGCCGGGCCGGAACATGGCCACGATGAAGATGCCCAGCAGCAGGTGCGGCACGGACGCGACCGTGTCGACCACCCGCATGACGCCCCGGTCGACCCAGCCGCCCAGTGCTCCGGCGGTCGCCCCGACGGCCGTGCCGATCACGGTGGCCGTCAGGGCGGCTGCGACGCCCACCAGCAGGGAGACCCTCAGGCCGTACACGCAGCGCACAAGCAGGTCCCGGCCGAGGCCGTCGGTGCCGAAGGGGTGCGACCGACCGGGGGGCAGCAACTTCGCTCCCAGGTCGACGGCCTGCTGGTCGAGTTGCACCAGCGGCGGCACGAGGAGGACGGCGAGGACGGTGATGGTGAGGAGAGCCACCGAGACGCGCACCCGCACGGTCCTGGTGAAGCGGCGGCTCGTGCCGTAGGACCGCCAGGCGGGCGCGGCCGTAGGTTCACATGTCACTGAACTTCACCCTCGGGTCGAAGAGGCCGTAGAGCAGGTCGGCAAAAAGGTTGCCGACGAGCACCGCGGCGGTGGCCAGGGTCGTCAGGGCGGCGAGCAGCGGGAAATCGACGGCGATGGCCGCCTCCACGGTGGCCGCCGCGATGCCGGGCCAGCTGAAGACGCTCTCCACCAGCAGGGCGCCGGTGATGAGTTCGGGCAGCCGGGAGCCGACCAGTGTGAGGACCGGCAGTAGTCCGGAGCGCAGGGCGTGGCCGAGCAGGACGGTGCGCTCGCTCAACCCCCTGGCCCGCGCGCCGCGTACGGGATCCTCGGCGAGCGCGTCAGCGACACCCTGACGGACATACAAGGTGAACCAGGGGAGCTGGGAGACGGCGAGCACCCCGGCCGGCAGCACAAGATGACTCGCCACCTCGGAGAGCGTGACCTGCTCGCTCGCGGTATCGGTGAGACCGCCGGCCGGGAGCACGCCCAGTTGGAGGGCGAACAGCCAGACGGCCAGCAGGGCGAGCCAGAAGACGGGCGCCGCCTCCAGGGAGTACGCGAGGGAGGTGACCAGCCGGTCGAGTACGGAACCTGGGCGGCGGGCCGCCAGCACGCCGAGCACCGTGCCCGTCACCACCGCCACCACGAACGCGACCGCGCACAACAGGCTCGACCAGACCAGGCGTTCGCCGATGACCTGGGAGACCGGCTGCCGCGTCACGCTGGACTGACCGAGGTCGCCGCCGAGCGCGGAGGTCAGCCAGTGCCACCAGCGGGAAGTGAACGGCTGGTCCACGCCCAGGTTCTCCCGCAGCCGCTCCAGGGTTTGCGCGTCGGCGCCGAGGGCCGCTGTGCCGGCGTACGCCTTGACCGGATCGAACGGGGAGGCCGCGGCGATCGCGAAGACGCCGAAGGTCACGACGAGGAGGACGGGGGCGGCGAACAGCAGCCGCCGCCCCGCCAGCCGTGCCATCGCTCCCCAGGGCAGGGAGGGCCTCACTTCTTCGGCTGCCAGGCTTCGAGGTTCCACCACGGGCCGGAGGCGAAGCCGTGCTCGTGCGGTTCGACCTGCGTGGTCAATCCGTCCCAGCGGTCGGCGAGGACGTAGACGTGGTCGATGTGGGTGAGGAAGGTGTAGCCGGGGTTCTTCACCAGTTCCTGCTGCAGGGTGTCGTAGGCAGCCTCGCGGGTCGCCTGGTCCGAGCTGCGCCGACCGGTGTCGAGTGCCCTGTCCACGATCGCATCGTCGTAGCGGCCCATGTTGTTGAAGCCATCGCCGGCGAGGGAGGAATGCAGGAGGGTGTACAGGCCGTAGTCAGGGTCACCGTTGCTGCCGAAGCCGGCCAGGACCGCGTCGTTCTTCATCCGCGGCTCGATGACTTCCCACGTGCCCGTCTCCACCTTCACCTCGATGCCGGCCTTCTTGGCGTCGGAGGCGAAGGCGAGGGCGTGCTCCTGGCGGACCTTGTCACCGGACGGGTAAAGGAGGGTGAAGGAGGCCCGCTGTCCGTCCTTGGCGCGGATGCCGCCCTCACCGGTCTTCCAGCCCGCCTGATCCAGGATCCGCCTGGCCTTGGCAAGGTCCTGCTCGCGCTCGATGCCCTTGGCGAACCAGGGGTCGTCGACCGGCAGCGGCCCGTACGCCGGACGCCCGGCCCCGTCAAGGATCTTGTCGACCATGGCCTGGCGGTCCACGGCGGCATCGAGAGCCCGGCGGATGGCGCGGTCGCCCGTGACCTTGTTCTCCTGCGGGAGGGTGACCGTGCGGAAGTCGTACGTCTTCGCGTCGTGCGTCTTCTTCGCCTTGTCGTTCTTGAAGGTGGCGGCGAGGTTGGGCGGCAGGATCGCGCCGTCGAGGTCGCCGGAGCGCAGCCGGGTGGCGCGCACGTTGTCGTCCTCGATGATCGCCATGGTCACCTTCTTGACCTTCGGCGCGCCGCCCCAGTAGCCAGGGTTGGCCTTGAAGGTGAGCTTCTCCCCCTTGCTCCAGGCGGCGAGGACGTACGGGCCGGTGCCGACCGGCTTGGTGTTGAAGGAGCCGGTGTTGGGGTCCTGCCCCCTGGCCACGTGCGCGGGGACGATGGGCAGCACCGTGCGCCCGGCGAAGGGCGCGTACGGGTACTTGAGGGTGAATATCACCTTGTCGCCGCCGTCCGCCCGCACGTCCTTGATGGCGTCCAGCTCGTTGCGGGAGGTGTTGTTGGTGTTGGCGTCGAGGACGGTGTCGTACGTGAAGACGACATCGGCCGAGGTCAGCGGCTCGCCGTCGCTGAACTTCACGCCGTCGCGCAGAGTGAAGGTGTAGGTCAGACCGTCGGCGGCGACCTCGGGCAGCGCCTTCGCCAGCGCCGGTCTGAGGTTCAGATCGACGTCCCTGGCCAGCAGGCCGTCGAAGATCTTCGAGTTGCCGTCCTTGCCGTACCCGAGCAGCGGACTGAGCGTGTCCGGCTCGGAGGCCACCCCGATCACGACGGAGTCCACCGCGTCACCGCTGCCCGCGCTGCTGCCGGGAGCCGAGCAGGCGGCGACACCGGTCAGTATGGCCGCCGTGGCAGCGGCTGTCCGTATCCGTCGGACCGTCATGCACCCCACACCCTTATTGATAGTTGAGAGCTGTTGCATATTAATTGCAACTAGGGCTACCCAGGTTGGTCGAAAGGCAGTCGGCCGCTCGCATCCCGAGATCGGCCGTCAATGCGGTGGCCCCGTCATGAGGGGAACGTCGGCGGGGGAGAGGTCAGGGCGTGCGCGGCGCAGGCGTGTGGGGTGTCGCCACCGGCCGGCGGCGTCGCGGGCGATGTCGACGCCGGCTTCCACCACCGGCTCGGGTTCCACCAGGGTGACGTCCAGCTTTTCCCGGTTGCCCCATCCGGCGGACAGCGACCAGCCCGTCCACGGGGGACCGCGCCGGGCCGCAGACTGCTGGGAGCGGCCAGGGAGCCGGTGACCGCGCCGACGATCGCCTCGGCCGTCTCGCGCATCTGTACTTCAGTCAGCCCCTGACCGACGGCTCGTAGGCGCCGTCCAGCCGCTTGTAGACAACCCCCTCCATGCCGACCGACGCCCACGTCAGCAACTCGCGCACGACGTCGGCCTCGGTGGTCGACGGGCACAGCGCCCACGGCGCCGACGCAAACTCCGCGCGGGCGAACACCGACTCGAGCGCGGCCCTGCGCCGCCGGTACGGCCACCCGGTCGTATCCGTCCCGGACAGCCGCACGAGATCGAACGCGATGAAGCGCGCCGGCCACTCCTCCGCCGCCCGGGCCGCACCGGCGCCGCGCCGGGCAAGCCGGTTCTGCAGCCGCTCGAACGCGAGGCGGCCCGCGTCGTCCCATACGACCAGCTCGTCGTCCAGTGCGGTCGCGTCCGGCAGCTGCATGGCCCCGGCCACCACATCCCGAGACGCCGGTCCCATCTCGGTGCCGCGCCTGGAGAGCGGCTACCGGCCTGTGCGGCTACCGGCCTGTGCGGCTACCCGCCCAGGGCTGACCTCTGGCTGCGCGGCCTACGGTGGCCGGATCGTCCGGTCCTGCCGGGAGCGGTTGCGCGGGTCGGTCCCATGTCCCCACGCCGACGAGCGTGGTGGGGCTGGATGCGGGCGGTTTCAGGCAGGTCGGCGGATGGCGTGTACGGCGGTGTCGTAGAGGTCGAACATGTCGGCCTGTCCGGCCAGGCGTACCCATTCCTCGTTGGCTGCCTGGAGGCAGACGATCGCCGTGGCCGCGATCGCGCGGGCTTGCAGGGTGCGGCGGTCGGAGTCGGGCAGTCGCGGCTCGATCAGCGGTGCGAACAGGTCTTGCCAGCGGGCCTGCTTCTCGGCGTGTCCGGCGCGCAGGGAATCGTTGCCGAACAGCAGGGTGATGAACTCCAGGCGCCCTTCGGCCGGCATGTCGATCTCCTCGAGCACCTGGAACGCCGTGCGCAGCGCTGTCCAGGCGTCCTCGTCGGCCGGGCGTTCGGCGAGCCGCGCGGCGATCAGTTCGCCCTGTTCGTCCAGGCCGCTGAGGGCGAGGTCCTCCTTGTTGCGGAAGTAGTTGAACAGGGTCCGCCGGGAGACGCCCGCGGCGGCGGCGACCTCGTCGAGGGTCGTGTTGTCGAAGCCTTTGGCGGCGAACAACTCGATGGCGGTCCGGGCCAGCAGGGAGCGGACCACGGAGCGGGTCTGTTCCCGAAGAGGTGTCGGTTTCTGAGTCATGCACCAATGGTACGTGGGTTCATGCGATGCAGTCACTTGCACTTAGTGCAAGAGCATGCGTAGAGTGAATGCCATGAGCGACATCGACTACCACCGCCAGACCGTCATCGTCACCGGCGCCGGCTCCGGCCCCGGCGCCGAATTCGCCCCCCAGCTGGCCCGCCGCGGCGCGAATCTAGGGCTACCGACGTCGCGAGCCTGCTGGGTTTCCAGCCGACCCCCTACCTAAAGGAGTCAGCACACGCGCGCAGAACGTGCCGGTCCGCGTGGATCCGCCGCGAGGACGACCGCGCGGCCGAGGTGCGGGCATGGGGCGCCGAGGTCGTCACCGGGACACCTCAACGTCACGACCATCGCCCAGGCGGGCTCCGAGCCCGCCTCGGCAACAGATGAGCACCAGATGACGGTCGCCGACCGTCGCAGAGACTGAAGGGAGCAGGGGGAGAGGCACCCGCGAGGGCGCCGCACCCCGACCGCCATGAAGAAGATCGACTACCGTACCCAGACCACATTGATCACCGGGGCGAGTGCCGGACTCGGCGCGGAGTTCGCCCGCCAGTTCGCCGAGCGCGGCTCGAACCTCGTGCTGGTCGCCCGCCGCGCGGACCGGCTTCAGGCGCTGGCCGACGAGCTGTCCGCGAAGTACCAGGTCACCGTCACGGTGGTGCCGTTCGACCTCACCGTGCCGGCCGCGGGCGAGGCGCTGGCCAGGGAGGTGGCCCGGCGCGGGATCACCGTCACCAGTCTCGTCAACAATGCCGGCTTCGGCACCCACAGCCCGTTCCGCCAGGAGGACGCGGCACGCGTCCAGCAGGAGATCGGCCTGAACGTGGCCAGCCTGGTCGACGTCACCAGGGCGTTCATCGGCCAGCTGACCGGAGTCCTGGTCAACGTCGCCAGCTCCCTGGGGTACCAGCCGTGGCCGAACGCCGCCGTCTACGGGGCGACCAAGGCCTTCGTGCTGAGCTTCACCGAGGCACTGTGGCAGGAATCGCGGGGGACCGGGCTGCGCGTGCTCGCTCTCTCCCCGGGTCCGACCCGCACCGAGTTCTTCGACGCGGCCGGCTCCGACGACATGGCCCGCGGTGTCCGGCTGCAGACCCCGGGTCAGGTGGTCACGACCGCGCTGCGCACACTGGACCGGCGCAACCCGCCGCCCAGCGTCGTCTCCGGCACCTTCAACTGGGTGATGACCCTGACCTCGCGCTTCACCACCCGCCGAGCCAACGTTCTGGCCTTCGGCGCGGTGACCCAGTGGCAGATGCGCGCGAGTGGGCCCGGCCACTGACACTCTCCAGGCCACCGTCGGATGGAGGGCCCCGACTTCTGCCGCGCCGGCGAGACCACGACCTGACCACAAGCGACGGCGGCCGATCCGCACATGAGCACCAGTCCGCGCGAACACGGCGCTCAGGCCACGGCTGCGGCTCCGCACAACGCGGCCAAGGACGTCCTGTTCCGGCTGCACCTGATGCACCGCGTTCGCAGATCCGGATGATCTGGTGGGCGCGGGCCGCAGTGAGGTCGTGCGCGCTGCCCGGCAGCGTCGGCGAGATCCACAGCAGCCGCCCGACCGGGTCGGTCACCACCTGCACGTCCACCCCGTTTGGCCAGCCGGCGCAGCGTCAGGCCCTGAAGATGCGTTCGGGCTGGTCGCGGTGAGTGGTGTGGAGGTTGATCGGACGATATCGCCGAGGTGCAGTCCCGCACTACGGGAGCCGAGGTGCCAGGTCCGGGAGGAAGAGGTCCCTCCCATGCCTGACCAACTGCGCTTCTTCGCGGGCGCTGCCCGACTCCTGGAGGGAATGGCGGCCGCGCAAGCTGGTGAGCTGGGTGAACGACGGTGCGGCGTGACGGAGGGCGGCGGGGTCGGGCCGACCCGGGGCGAGCCCGTGGTGTCAGCCTCTCACCGCCCGCAGGGCTCCGGGCCTGCGGCCGTTGAGACGGTCGAGCGCGGTGGCCGTGGCCTCGTCGGCCGGGATGTGCACCACCAGGCGCAGGCCCTCGTCCGAGAGCGTGAGCGTCTCGTACGACAGGCGGAGGCGGCCCACCTCCGGGTGGTCGACGAGTTCGGTCCCGAACCGGGTGGGCGGGGCCGGAACGGCGAGCCGGTCGCTGAACGGCGCGCCCGCCGTCGCGGTCAACTCCTCGGTCAGGGCGACTACATGAGGGTCGTGCGGCGAGGCCGCGTTGCGCAGATGGGCGACCTGCTCGTCGGCCAGCCTGTCCCATCCCGGGTACACCGCGCGTGCCCGGGCATCGGTGAACAGATACCGCATCATGTTGGGCGCGTCGCCATCGAGCAGGCCGAGCGGGCGGACATACCGCTCGTAGCCCTGGGTGCAGGCCACGATGTCACCGATCCAGTTGAGCAGGACGGCCGGTGCGGGCTCCAGGCGGTCGAGAAGGGCCTGGACGGTGGCACGCACCGTGCGTACCGGCGGGACGGTGACTGACTGGCACACCGCCTTGGCCTCGCCGTGGTCCTTGGCCAGCCGGTGCAGCAGGAGACGATCCGCGTGCGACAGGCGCAGGGCGTCGCCGAGGGCGCCGAGAACCGGGGGCGAGGGGTTGCGGTCGCGGCCCTGTTCGAGCCGGGTGAGGTACTCGACGCTGATGCCGGCGAGGGTGGCGAGCTCGGCCCGGCGCAGCCCTGGCGTGCGGCGGCGCAGGCCCGTGGGCAGGCCCACGTCGGCGGGGGTGACAGCTTCACGACGGGAGCGCAGGAAGGTGCCCAACTCGTTGTCGTTCACCTGTCGAACCGTACAGCGCGTGCCGTCGCGAAGGGTGTCCCTGTCACTACCACCCTTCGCCCGGCCTCCCTCGCCCGCCTCGGGGCTCGCACGATGTAGTCATGAGCAATGACAACTCCGCGAACAACACCGCCGCTTCCGTCGCCGCGCTGCCCCTCTCCCCGGGTGACTGGGAACTCGACCCCCTTCACTCGGCGGTCAACTTCACCATCCGCCACCTCGGCATCGCCAAGGTCCGCGGCCGGTTCACCGACTTCGAGACCGGGCTGTACATCGGTGAGACCCTCGACGACGTGCGGGTGAGCGCCGAGATCGCTCTCGCCTCCATCGACACCGGGAACTCCGACCGCGACGCGCACACCCGCTCCGCCGAGCTGCTCGACGTGGAGAAGCGACCGACGATGACGTTCCGCTCGACTCGGGTGTCCGGAGAGGGCGAGGACTGGACGATGGCAGGGGATCTGACCATCGGGGACGTGACCCGCCCGGTCACGCTCGCCGTCGAGTTCGGCGGGGTGGTCGACCACCCTGTGGACCAGAGGAAGCACGCCGGGTTCGAGGCGACGGGGGAGATCCGGCGCAGCGACTTCGCGCTGGACTTCGGTACCGGGCTCCTCGGCGATGTCGTCAAGCTTCACCTGGACATGCAGTTCGTCGGACCGCAGGGCCAAGACGGCTGACCGAGGACGGGCCGCACCTCGCTGGGAGTCTCCGTGGGGTGCCGCCCGGCAAGCAGCCGACATCGGCATGGCCTGGCAGGTTCCGTTCCTGCTCCGGTACGTCCATGCAGGGGTGACAGCGGCCCGACCGGCGCCGCACTCTCCTCGCCGGTGAACTGGGCGGTCGGCGTCTGCTCCGCCTGGGCGACCGCTCGGAGTCGGCGTCGGCGCCCGCGTCGACGCCGGCCAGGACGGCGCGACCTGGTCGGTGAGGCGGGTCTCCCGAACCGCCGGGCCGCTGACGTTCGACGGGCTGTCCCGGCGCCGCAGTGACACCCACCCAGCTGGAAACGGCGCTCTTCCGCCTCGGCCTGGTCGGCCTCATCGCCCCCCAGAGGCAAAGGAGAAGCCGTACGTCTGGTCGCGGGCCGCATCACCTGGGTCGCTCTGCTTCTGGCGGCCGACCCGCCGAGCCGCGTCATCGACACGGTCCACGAGCAGACGCAAGCCCACCTCCCCCGGCACCGGCTCACCTCGCGCTGAACGGCGCTGTCCTCGAAGGACCGGCATCACAGCCCGCGGACGTACAAGAGCTGATCCTCGTTGCGCTCGCTTAGTATCCTCAGCCTCCCGCCAGATGGCGGGGTGAGCGCCAGGTCTCCCCGCCATCTGCGGGTTCCTTCGTCCGCAACCGCTGCCGAGAGTGGATGCACCTCGCTCGCCACCCGCGAAGGAAGAGTGCGATGACCGACCAGACGACAGCAGACATCCTCGGCGCCGCAACCACCCGGCCGCCCTTCGACCCCGAACTCGCGCCCGTGGCGGAAGCGCTGGCCGCCCTGCCGGCCTGGTCCGACGAGAGCCTCACAGTGAACCGACAGGCCCTGGCCGAGGGGATGCCCGGCCTGGAGCCGGTGGACCTGACGGCGGGCGGCAGGGTGCGGGTGGAGGAACGCCAGGTTCCCGGGCCGGAGGGCGCGCCGGACATCACGCTGCTGATCCTCAGCCCGGTCGAGGACCGGGGCCCCAAGGGGGGCATCTTCCACATCCACGGCGGTGGGATGATCGCCGGGAACCGCAAGTCGATCGTCGAGTTGTTCCTCCCGTTCGTGGTCGAGGGCAGTGCGGTCGTGGTGTCGGTCGAGTACCGCCTGGCTCCGGAACACCCCGACCCGGCGCCCGTGGAGGACTGCTACGCCGGGCTGGTGTGGACGGCCAAGCACGCGGACGAGCTGGGCATCGACCCCGAGCGTCTCCTCGTCGCCGGGGGCAGCGCCGGTGGCGGACTCGCGGCCGGCACCGCGCTCCTCGCCCGCGACCGGGCCTTCCCCAGGCTGAGCCACCAGGTACTGGTCTGCCCCATGCTCGACGACCGCTTCCAGACGCACAGCAGCCGCATGCTGGATGGCGAGGGATTCTGGGACCGCAACGACAACCTGTACGGCTGGACCGCCCTGCTGGGCGAGCGCCGCGGCGGACCGGACGTGTCCGCGTACGCCGCGCCGGCCCGGGCGGAGGACCTCAGCGGCCTGCCCCGCACCTACATCGACACCGGCTCGGTCGAGGTCTTCCGCGACGAGGTCCTCAACTACGCCGGCCGCCTGTCCGAGGCGGGTGTGAGCGTCGACCTCCACATGTGGGGCGGCGGCTTCCACGGGTTCGACGGGCTGGCGCCCCACGCCGCGGTGTCGCGGGCCTCCGCCGCTACCCGCGACGAGTTCATCCGGCGGGCCCTGGAGTACTGAGCTGCGGGCTGGCTCCGGCCACGCCACGGAAGCGATAGTGGCCTGGGAGGTCCGCATGCGTGAACTCATCGGCAGGCTGGAAGTCACCGACGACGCGACGGCCGGCGCGCTGCGCGTCATCGGCCACTTCGACAGCCTGATCGAGGAGCGGGCCTCGGTCGCGGCCGTGGTGCGGGCGACGGCAGCGCTGGCGGGATGCCCCGCCGGCCTGCACGACGCCGGCCGGGGGATCGCCCGTCGCTACGACTCCCAGGGGCACCCGCTGCCCGAGGCGGAGAGTCGCTCCTGGGCACGCGTGGCGGTACCGGACAGGCCCGGCTCGTGGGTCTGGCTGGAGCGGGCCGCCGAGGCGAGGCCGCTGGACGCCCTCATCCTCGAGCGCTCGGTCCTCGCGATCCAGACGCTCACGGGCGACTCCGTCCGCCGCGATGCCGATACCGCGGTGAGGATCGCCTGTGACCCCGATGTCTCCGAGACCGATCGGCTCGACGCGGTCGGCATGCTGGGGCTCACCTGCCCCGTGACCGTCGTCGTCACGGTTTCCCCCGGACCGTCCACACCGCACACCACCCGGATCGGGGCCGACGCCGTCGCCCTGGTCCCGGAAGCAGCGGACCTGCCCCAGGACCTGCGGGCCGGGACGGCCGTCGCCCGGCGGCCGTCCCACCTGCCGACCGCCCTGGAGCGGGCCCGTGTCGCGCTGCGGCTGTCCGACCGCGCGGACGGCCCCGGCCCGTCCCTGGTGGCATACGACGATCTCGGAGCCCTCGCCGTGCTCGCCGAGCGGATCACACCGCGGGAGGCGGCCATCACCACCGACGTGCACCGCCTGGACCAGGTGCTGGTCACCCATGCCTGGGTGATCGACACTCTCCAGGCGGTGCTCGACCAGGCCAGTTTGCGGCGGGCCGCGTCCGTCCTCCACGTCCACCACTCGACGCTCCAGGAACGCCTGTCGTGGCTGTCGACCCAGCTCGGCTACGCGGTCACGAAGCCTGGCGGACGCCAACGCGCCGCCGTCGCCGTCCTGTTCTGGCGGATCGCCCACAGCGAGGACGAATCCGCCGACGGCGACGGCTGAGAGCACCGACGCCTCCTCCTGGGAAGCAGCCGTGGGCGACTGTGCTGCTCAGCAGGGTGCGCGAGCAAGGAGGAGGGCGGTGCCGCCCGCTCGGACCTCCCAGACCCCCACCACACCAACGGACACACCAACGGATAGGCCCACCGCAGGCCCCACCACGACTGGGGAACACCCCCACCCCCTCCACGGCCCCGACCACGGCAGGTCAGCGCGGTCGTACCTCGCAAGCCGGCCACCCGCCCGGCGAACTGGCACCGGCCACGCAGCCGCCCCCTGGAATTCCTCTGCGTCCGGCAGGACCACGGGGAACCGGGGCGGAGTCGGCGATCGCCACTGCACGCCCGGTAGGCGGGCCAGCTCATGATGCGGGAACGCGCCCTACGGCCAGCCAGTAGGCACACGCAAGCGCACCACTCTTGACACATCAAAGATGCGATGCGACTTTTTTTATCGATACAAACACCACTCGGGAGTACGCCTGTGCCCACCGCCTCCACCACCGCCACCGCCACCGCGGTCATCGACCTCGACATCGAGGGCCCGACCATCAGCCGCCACATCTACGGTCACTTCGCCGAACACCTCGGCCGCTGCATCTACGGCGGATTCTGGGTGGGCGAGGACTCGCCGATACCCCACGAGGGCGGTATCCGCCTCGATGTCGTGCGGGCCCTACGCGCCCTGGAGATCCCCAACCTGCGCTGGCCGGGCGGGTGTTTCGCCGACGAGTACCACTGGAAGGACGGCATCGGCCCCAGGGACCAGCGACCCCGCATGGTCAACACCCACTGGGGCAACGTGGAGGAGAACAACCACTTCGGCACCCACGAGTTCATGGCCCTGTGCGAACTGCTCGGGGCCGAGCCGTACATCAGCGGCAACGTGGGCAGCGGCACCGTGCAGGAGATGAGCGAGTGGGTCGAGTACCTCACCCGCGACGGCGACAGCCCCATGGTGCGACTGCGCAAGGCCAACGGCCGGGAGGAGCCCTGGCGTGTGAAGTTCTGGGGCATCGGCAACGAGACGTGGGGCTGCGGCGGCAACATGCGTGCCGAGTACTCCGCCGACCTGGCCCGGCAGTACGCCACGTACTGCCGGGACCACGGCGACAACAAGCTCTACCGCATCGCCTCGGGCGCGAACGGTGACGACTACAAGTGGACCGAGACGCTGATGCAGCAGATCAGCTGCTTCGGCTGCGAGGCCACGCCCCGCACTTTCTTCCAGGGGATCACCGTCCACCACTACACGTTGTCCGGTCCCTGGGAGGCGAAGGGAAGCGCCACGGTCTTCGACACGGACGACTACTACCGGACGATGCTGTCCGCCCGGAAGATCGACCGCATCCTCACCGGCCACTCCACGGTCATGGATATGTACGACCCCCGTCGGACAGTCGGCCTCGTCCTCGACGAGTGGGGCACCTGGTGGGACGTCGAACCGGGCACCAACCCCGGCTTCCTGTTCCAGCAGAACACGCTGCGCGACGCGCTGGTGGCGAGCACGCACTTCGACATCTTCCACCGGCACGCCTCACGCCTGTACATGGCCAACATCGCCCAGACCGTCAACGTCCTCCAGGCGATGCTCCTCACCGACGGCGACGCGCTGGTCCTGACCCCGACCTACCACGTCTTCGAGATGAACAAGGGGCACCAGGACGCCACCTCGCTCGACGTCCACCTGCGGACGGACGACACACGGCGCCTCGTGGGGGACGCCGAACTGGTCACCCTGTCCGCCTCGGCCAGTGTCAAGGACGGCACGGTCCTGGTCTCGCTGACGAACCTGGACGCGGAGAAGCCCGTCGAGGTGACGCTCGACCTGCGCGGCGGGTCCATCGGGGAGCCGACCGCCCGGCTGCTGACGGCCGACAGGCTCCAGGCCCACAACACCCCGGAGGCGTCCGCAGCGGTCGCGCCCCTGTCCTTCGATGGTCTCAAGGTCACCGACCCGGGTCTGGTCCTGACGCTGCCGCCGCACTCCTTCCTCACCGTTCAGGCACCGCTCTCGGTCTGACGGAGACGACGACACGGTCCCGGCCGTCCGCGACGGCGCGGCCGACGACGCGCCTGCGCGCGGCGCAGCCTCCTACCGCCGCACCCCACCTGAACCACCGGCTGAGCAGCGCTGGGCCTTCCCTCTTCCCCGAGGGGAGGCAGGGCTGAGGTGTAATGGTCACGGGTGGGGCACGCAACAGCGGACAGGGGGTGAACGTGGCAACGATCCAGGACGTGGCGAAGGCCGCCGGGGTTTCGGCGATGACCGTCTCCAACGTCATCAACGATCATCCGAACGTGCGCAGAGCCACGCGGGAGAAGGTCCTCGAAGCCATGGCCCGGCTCGACTACCGCGTCAACGTGGCCGCCCGCAATCTGCGCAAGGGCCGGACCGGCACCATCGGTCTCGCCGTTCCCGTCGTGAACAGCCCGTACTACGGCCAGTTGGCCTCCGCCATCATCACCGCGGCCGAGCAGTACGACCTGAGGGTGAGCATCGAGCAGACCGGTGCGCTGCGCGAGAACGAACTGGAGGCGCTGTCCCTGTCGCGCAACCGGCTGTACGACGGACTCCTCCTCAGTACCGTGGGCATGGGGCCGGCCGACATCGAGTGGCTCAAGGTGGACTACCCGGTGGTCATCCTGGGAGAGCGGATCTTCGGCGGTCCCGTGGACCACATCGCCATGCCGAACGTGGACGCGTCCCGGGCGGCCACCGGTCACCTGATCGAGCAGGGCTGCCGGCGCATCGCGATCCTCTGCGGGGCGGTGGGCGAGGAAGTGGATGTGTCCAGCCTGCGCCACAGCGGATACCGGCAGGCACTGGAGGGTGCCGGTCTGCCCGTGGATCCCGCCCTGACGCAGATGGTGGAGAGGCTCACTCTGCGCGCGGGTGCGCAGCGCGCCCGGGAGATGGTGGAGAGCGGGCTCGACTTCGACGGCGTGTTCTGTGTGACGGACACCGTGGCGATGGGTGTGCTGCGTGGTCTCGCCGACGTCGGCGTACGGGTCCCGGAACAGGTCAAGGTGATCGGCTTCGACAACGTCGAGGAGAGCGAGTTCCTCGTCCCCTCACTGTCCACCGTCGATCCGGATCACGGCACGATGGCCGACCGGGCAGTCGCGCTCCTCGCCCGACGGATCGAGGAGGCCGAGCCCTCGAAGGACCGCGAGGAATTCGTCAGCCACTTCTCCCTGGTGGTAAGGGAGTCGACAGGAGGCTGACCGGTACGGCGGGCCGATCGGCCCGCCTTGGCCTGGTCTCCGGTCAGGCACACATCAGACGGACCACGTGACGGTGGTGACGTCCTGTTGACGACCGTGCCACTGGCCATGTGGAGGACGCCCTTCTCCGGGCCCAGTCGGCGGAGGCCATGGGGGAAGGAGCGCCGTACGCGTTCCCCTTCCGAGGTGGCCGGGACATGTTGGCTGATGCGGTGTCATCGCCCGGTGCAGGACGAAGGGTCGCCTACGCCTGGATCCACCGCCTCAGGGCGTCGACTGTGTTGTCCGGCGACGTGTTGAAGCACAGCCGGATCCCGGGCGCCTCCCTGGTGAGGAGGTTGACCAGCCGTTCGAACAGCAGGGTGTTCTCCGGCACCATACGTACGCCCGCGCCGATCACCGCCAGGCCGAACGCATGCTCCTGGAGAAGCTCCCGGACGGTGGCCTCGGCGCGGTCCGGAGAGGTGTCGATCAGACAGGGGACCGCGTCGAACCCCGCCTCGCGCAGCGCCGCGATCCCGGCCTCTATCCGAGCGGTGAGAATCGCCTCGTTGTCGAAACTGTCGAACATCCTGCTGTAGTCGGGCGCACTGGGATGCAGGCCGATGGCCAGTACTTTCGTGTCGCTCGGCAAGGCAGTTGCGGTCGTCGGCGGGCTCACGGGCGGTGCCTCTCTGTTCGCGTCGCGGGTTCTTTTTCCTGCCGTGTCGAGGCCGATCAGATCGAGATCATCCCGTCAGCCTGCTCAGGCCTGGTTCACGTCGACTGGCCCAGGCTCGGAGCCAGCCGTTCGCCGCCCTGCTTGTTCACCTCGGCGCGGCCGCGGAACTCGGTGCCGCATGGTGTCCAAGGGTCCGTCGAGGCCACGTCGGCGACGACGAGAGCGGTCCATGGGTTGTCCTCGATGTTGCGGTGGTGGAAGCGATTCTGGCCGCGGTGGTCGGGAAGGTCGTGCGCGCCGGAGCTGATCGTCGTGGAGTCGGCGGCGAAGCAGAAAATGACGGGCACGACGTGGGGTCGTCCCTTCGGTGTGACGGTGGCGAGGCGGGCGAGCTTCTGGTCCCGAGGAACACGCTCTCGTTCTCGCTGAACGAGGAGGCCGTCAGGAGACCGCGGCGAGGCTGTCGAGCACGCGCGAGTCGACGTACTCCTCGATCCGTGCCACCGACTTGGGTCCAGCTCCGCATGCGGCTCGGGCTCGGCGCCGAGCCTCGGTCACCCGGCCTGTGCGGGCTCGCTCGGCGCGGCACTCGGCGAACCGCTGGCGTGAGGCATGAGAGCCCCCGGCGACGGGTCGAAGGGGCGATCAACTTCGACTCTTCGCCGGGGGTCCCTTGTCTGGGTCAGATCACGCCGGGCTGGTGCGTCTTTGCTGCTGCCTCAGTCGGTGAGTTGCATCTGCATCTGCAGTTGCAGCAGTTCCTCGACGTGCCGGATCTCGACGATCCGGCCGTCGACCACTCGCGCGAGGTCGATGCCGGAGCAGGTCACCTCACGGCCTGTCGCGGGCAGTCCGAACCAGGGGCCGGTGTGGGTCGCTGTGATCACCCACTGGGAGACGACCCAGCCGTCGTCCGTCTCGGCCTGGTAGACGATCTCGTGGTGAGGGTTGGTGAACCCGTCGCGCATGGCGGCGACCATTCCCTTCATCCCCTCGATCGCCGAGGGAGCCCCGGGGGGCAGGTTGTGGTCGACGAGGTCGGGCGAGACCAGGGTGTCCAGTGCGGCGGTGTCGCCCGCGTCGAAGGCGGCGAATACGCGGGTGGGGACGTCGCGGGCGGAAGTGGGTCGGCTGTTCATCGGGGGTTTTCCTCTCGTTTCGGTGTGCCGGCTCTCGAGGGCGGTCAGGCTGTGGGGTGGGTGGGGTAGAAGGCGTTGATCTCGGCCAGGATGCGGTCGGGTGCTTCGTGGAGGAGGAAGTGTCCGGCGCCGGGGACGTCGGCGGAGGTGGCGTGGGGGGCGGCGTCCTGGAGGGGCGGCAGGACCATGTCGGCGAGGCCGGCCTGGGTGATCATGCGGACCGGGATGGTCAACGGCGTCTGCTGGAGTCTGGTGTTGTCGGCCTCGTCCTGGGTCTCGGTCCGGTAGAGCTCGAAGCCGGCGTGCAGGACCTGGGAGCGGGAGTAGAGCCGGACGAACTCGGCCAGTTCGTCGGCGGAGATGTTCTCGCCGGCGGTCTTCATGCCCTGGAAGAAGTGGGTGAGGAAGGTCTCGACCCGGCCGGTGACCAGTTCCTCCGCGAGGGGGCGCTGCTTGTTGAAGGAGAAGTGCCAGAACATCGACTCGATGGCGGCGAACTTCAGGTTCTTGCCGGTCAGGCCGTAGTCCATGAGGAACAGGCCCGATATCTGCTCGCGGTACTGGGCGGCCAGCGGGTAGGCGACGCTGACGCCGAAGTCGTGGGCGACGACCTGCACGTTCTCGTGGTGGCCGAGGTGGTCGAGCAGCTTGTGGACGTAGGTGGCCAGGACCGTCTTGGCCCGGGAGGGCGGGTTCCCGGTCGAGTCGCCCAGGCCCGGCAGGTCGATGGCGATGACGGTGCGGCCGGGCAGCAGCGAGGGCATGATCTGGCGGTACTCGTACCAGCTCTGCGGCCAGCCGTGCAGCAGCACCATGACCTGCGGGCCGTCGCCGCCGATGACGTAGTGCATCTGTACGTCGTCGATGGTGGTGAAGCCGTGCCGGAAGAGCTTGTTGAACTCGGCGTCGTCCTTGGTCGCCGTGTCGTAGCCGGGGCTGAGCGGCTCCTCCGACCCGATGGCTGCGGTGGTTGTGGAGGCTGTGGTGAAGGCGTTCATGGTCGTGGTACGTCCTTTGTTTGCAGGGGGTGCGGTAGCGGATGCCGTCGTGCGCGGCGGTGCGACCGGAGGCCGGCGCTGGCCGAGAACGCTCCGTCGAGCGCGGGCACCGGGAGGTTCGGGTGGTTTGTGGCCGCCGGGGGTGGGTGGTCAGACGGAGGAGCCACCGTCGATGTTCCAGGTGCTGCCGGTGACGAAGTGGGCTTCGGGGCCGGCGAGGTAGGCGACGGCGCTGGCGATGTCGGCGGGCTTGCCGTAGTGGCCGACCGTGGTGAGCTGCCTCATCCATTCCGCGGCAGGGCCCGAGTCGGGGTTCATGTCTGTGTCGGTGGGGCCGGGCTGCACGGTGTTGACGGTGATGCCGCGCGGACCGAGTTCGCGGGCCAGGCCGCGGGTGAAACCGGCGACGGCGGCCTTGGTCAGGGCGTAGACGCTTATGCCGGGCTGGGGGGCGCGGTCGGCGCTGACGCTGCCGACGGTGATGATGCGACCCCCTTGGCCGAGGTGGGCGGCGGCGGCCTGGACGGCGCTGAACACGCCCCGGACGTTGACCGCGATGATCCGGTCGAACTCCTCGAGCGTGAAGTCCTCGATCGGCGCGGCGAGGGTGACGGCGGCGTTGTTGACGAGGATGTCCAGTCCGCCCAAATGCTGTGTGGTGCGGCTGACCGCGGCCCGGACGGCTTCGTGGTCCGCGTTGTCCGCCTGTATGGCCAGGGCGCCCGTCGCCTCGGCGACGGCGTCGGCCTGGTCCTTGGCGCTGGTGTACGTGAAGGCGACCTGGGCGCCGTCGGCGGTCAGACGGCGCACGATCGCGGCGCCGATGCCCCGGGATCCGCCCGTGACCAGGGCGGTCTTGCCGTCAAGGGGCCGTACGCCGACCTGAGTGGTGCCGGGGAGGGTCTGGCTACTCATGGGGTCTCCGATTTCTTCAACACTTCATTTACGAACCGAACCACTCGGTTACTATATCCATGATGACATTGACCTGAGCAAGTGCGGTCAGGTTGAGGGCCCGCCACCGACCGAGCGGGTCCGGGGGTCGCTGCTGATGTTGACCTGCGCCGCCGAGGTGTTGGGCATCATCCACCGGCCCGCAATCCCTTGGCGGTCGAAGTGCTCGTCGCTCTCAGCCTGAAGGCCGAGCCGCGACAGCCTCTGCTCGAGCACGGCGGCGTCGGTGTCCACGGCGCGGATCGCGTCCGAGACGGGCTGCCGACATGGCCGGCTCCTTTCGGAGTCCGTGGTGAATGACTGGTGTGACGACCTGCGTACGAGGCGGCCGCCCCTACGCCGTCTTCTCGATCAGGTCCCAGAGGGCGACCTGAGGCTTCTCGCCGTACAGCTCCTCGATCTGGGAGAACCCCACGGACGAGGTGATGTTGATCTCGGTGACGTGATCGTCGATGACGTCGATGCCGCAGATGTAGATCCCCCGCTCGACCAGCTTCGGCCCCAGCAGTCGTGCGAGCTCCTCCTCGCGCGGGGTGATGGTGGTCCGGTGGATCGAACCGCCCTGCGCGATGTTGGCGATGTAGCTGCCGTGCTTCGGGATCCGGACGAAGGCTCCGGCCACGTCGCCACCGATGAAGAAGATGCGCTTGTCGCCCGCGGTGATGCCGGGCAGGAATGCCTGTGACACGAGCGGGGGGCTGCCCTCGGCCAGTCGAGCCCTGACGAGCTCCCCGTCGAACGCCGTCGAGGTCACCCTCGCGATCCCGCGTCCGCCGTACTCGTAGAGCGGCTTGATGACGACGTCCCGGTGACGGTCGGTGAAGTCGCGGATCTCGTCGACGTCGCGGCTGATCAGGGTGGGCGGCAGGAACTCGGGGAACTCGAGGGGGAAGATCTTCTCCGGGAAGCTGATGATGCTCTCCGGGTCGTTGATGACGAGGACCTGGTCCTTTATCCGGTCCAGCAGGTACAGAGTCGTGAGGTAGGACATGTCGACCGGCGGGTTGGGCCGGAAGTGGATCACGTCCATGTCCGCGAGGTCGACGCGGATGCGTTCCTGAGTGCCGGCCGCTGCGGCGCCCGTGTACCGGCGCGCTTTGGCGATCAGGCGCCCCTCGACCTGGCTCACGGCGGCGGGAAAGACCTCGTGGACCGTGTGGCCTCGCGCGAGCGCCTCGTCGGCGATCCTGGTCGTGTCCTGGGAGGCGTAGGTCCCCAGCTTCTCGGAGATGACGGCGACGGCGAGCGGCATGGCACCTTCCTGTTCATGGGGACACCCTGACGTGTCCGGGGGCTCCGGTGGGCGGGCGTGTACGTCGCCGTGCCCCCGGCCCATCGGGATGGGTGAGCTCGTAGCGCCTCAGGCAGGGTCGAAGGCCAGCTTGAGCTCGGGGTACCAGGTCTCCTGGATGTTCTGGATGTAGCGACCCAGGTTCGGGATCGTCCGCACGAAGTCGGTGATCTCCGGGTGCATGCCGCGGGCCTGGAAGAACGCCTGCGTGAAGCCGAACAGCGTTGCGTCGTAGGAGCTCGGGGCGCCGTTGCCGAGGAGGAAGCGTTTCTCGCCCAGGATGACCGAGATGGACTCGAAGTCCTTCTTGGCCTTGTCGACGATCTCCGCATGGGTGTACCGCGCGATGCCCTGGTCGTAGCAGCGCTTGCGGAAGTCGTCGCGGCGCACCCGGACGGCCTCCTGGACGTCGGCCGGCAGCACCGACGTGTCGCCGAGCGTGTTGCTGACCAGGAAGTCGAAGCCCTGCTGGTCGAAGAACTCGAAGTAGATGATGATCCAGTAGAGGTGGTCCTCCAGCGCGCGCTTCACGGCGTGGCCGATGGCCTTCTGCTCCTCGGTGAGCTGCGTGTCGGGGTCGGAGACCGTCCGCTTCAGCCAGTCGATGATGAGCTGGGAGTCGGAGATCCTGGTCTCCCCGACGGTGATGTACGGCACCTTCCCACGCGGCCCGACGTCGGGGATGGGCTCGGCGACGACCTTGTGCTTGACGTCGAAGAGGCGGAAGTACGCCTCCAGCTTCGCGACGTACGGCGACAGGCTCGTCATGTAGGCCGCCAACTCGCTCCCGCCGAGCGTCACGCCGTGCAACTCGAACTCGGTGTCGCTGTCGACCTGGAGGTTGTCGTAGGGGTTCTCGTAGAGCGGGTACTGCGTCACTGTCGGCTCCATCGGTAGTGGGCCGGTCTGGGTGGTGCCGGGGACGATCTGGCTACTCATGGGGTCTCCGACTTCTTCAGCGCTTCACTTGCGAACCGAACCACTCGGTTACTATATCCATGATGACATCAATCTGAGCAACCGCGGGAGTCATTCCGTGGCGGCGGACTTTTTCTCAAGGAGGCTTCGATGCCCAGCATGGGACGGCCCCGGTCCTTCGACACCGACGAGGCGCTGGAGGTGGCGATGCGGGTGTTCTGGGCCGAGGGGTACGAGGGTGCCTCGCTCGCCGCGCTGACCGAGGCCATGGGGATCAACCGGCGCAGCGTCTACGCCGCCTTCGGCAACAAGGAGGAGCTGTTCCGCAAGGCCGCCGACCGCTATGTGCAGGGCCCGGGAGCCTTTGTGGCCCCGGCACTTGAGCTGCCCACCGCCCGGCAGGTGGCCGAGGCGATGCTGCACGGAGCCGTCAACGCCCACACCCTCCCTGACTGTCCGCGCGGCTGCCTGCTGGTGCAGTCCGCGCTGGCCGCCGGCCCGGAAAGCGAACCGGTCCGCCGCGACCTGGCCGAACGCCGCGAGGCCGGAGTGGGCGCCCTGCGGAAACGGTTCGAACAAGCCCAGGCCGAGGGCGACCTGCCCGCCACCGCCGACCCGGAAACCCTCGCCCGCTATGTGCACACGGTCGGGCAGGGCCTCGCCGTACAGGCCGCCGGCGGCGCCAGCCGAGAAGACCTGCACCGCGTCGCCGACCAGGCACTCAGCACCTGGCCGAGCGCCTGGCCCGACCACCCGGCCATCACCTGAACGCCCGGCTGAGTCGCATCACTGCAGTCGGTTCACAGGCGTTCCTACAGCACACGCTGACCGCGGCGCTCCACTCCGGAGAGCGCTTCCGGGTGCCGGCGATGATGCGGCTGGAGATCGACTCCGACGGACTCATGGCACGGCTCGAGGAATACTTCGACGCACGCGTGCTCGACAGCCTCGCCGAAGCCTCGTGACGGGCTCCGCGTTCAGCGAGAACGAGAGCGCGCTCCCGTGGCCAGGAACCCGCCTGCCCCGCCGCCGGCACGCCGAAAGGACGGCCCCACGTGGTTCCCGTCATGGTCGGCTTCGCCGTCGACTCGGGGACGACCCGTGTCGACGCGCACGACCTGCCCGACCGCCGCGGCCAGAATCGCTTCCCTCACCGCGACATCGAGAAGAACCCATGGATCGCTCACGTCGTCGGACGCCGTGGTCTCGACCGATCCGTGGGCACCGTACGGCACCCTGCCGGCCGTCGAGGCGGGCGCAACGGGTCAACTGCTCAAGGCCGCCCCCCGCCCGGTCTGCGTGGTTCGCAGTCCCGGGGCTCCTGGCGAGACGAGCCCCTCTCCGCCCGCGAGCGCGAGGTGCCGGCCCGCGGCGCCAGGGGCACGTCCAACCCGGAGCTCGCCCGTGAGCCGCCCGCCTCGCGGGTCGGTCACGGCGACGCGCAGGGTGGTGCCGGTGAGGGACGTCTCCACCCGCGACGGCTGGCTTGGCAAGGGGCGTTCCCATGACAAGCCAACCGGGGCTGGGCGGAGACTAGTTCCCGGGCAGGCGGTGGCCGGCCCGGTACACAGCCCGGATGTCGGTGAGGGCGGAGAGGTCAGCGACGGGGGAGCTGCCGACGACCACCAGGTCCGCGTCCGCGCCGGGCCCCAGCACGCCCTTGCGGCCGGCCCGGCCCACCGCTTCGGCGGCCTCGGTCGTCGCGGACCGCAACACGTCGCGATTGGGCATGCCCAACTCAGCGAGCTGCATCAGCGCGTACGGAAGGACGTGGTGCGGCTTTCCCGGCTCGATGCCTGCGTCGGTGCCGACGACGACCCGTGCGCCCGAGGCGATCACCTTGGTCAAGACGTCGATCAGGGCGTCGATCCGGGCGGCCACGGCAGGTGGGGGCGGCGGTGCCCCCGGCACCCCTCCCAACGTGAGACTGGCGAAGATCCCCTGCTCCACAACCCGGTCGAGCAGGTCGTCCCGCAGTCCGGCACCGTCGTGGGTCATGAAGGTGAAGTGCTCGATGGTGTCGAAGCCGGCGTCGATCACATCCCCGATCGCGTCGGCGGCATGGACGTGCGCGGCCGCGGTGAGCCCGAGACGATGCGCCTCCTCGACGATCAGCCGCAGATCTGCCGGACCGTACTGCTGGTGCAGGGGGCTGGAGCCGGGTGTCATGCTGCCACCGCCGGCCATCACCTTCACCACGTCACATCCACGCTCGGCCCGCTCGCGTACCGCGGCCAGCAGCGCGTCGGCTCCCTCGGCCTCGCCGCCGAGGAAGTGGCAGTGGCCGCCGCGGGTGGTGATCGGCGGACCGGCGGCGATGATCTCGGGGCGCCGGCTGGGCGGCACCTGGTCGCGGAGGGCGAGGGCGAGGTAGTCGCGGTCGCCGAGATCCCGGACCGTGGTGACGCCGGTCCGCAGTGCGGTCGCCGCCGCATTGCGGGCGGTGTCGAGGATGGTGCCGGGGTCGCCGTTCGTGACGTGGGCCACGGCATCCGTGCTCGCGTCCCAGCACAGGTGGACGTGCGTGTCCACCAATCCCGGAAGCAACCATGCCTCCGCCCCGAAATCGGTGACGGTGGCGTACTCGGGTGGGGCCGCTCCCGTGAAGTCCACGTCCCGGATCAGACCGTGCTCGATCAGCACCATGCCAGGCCCTCTGGTCTGGACGCCGTCGAAGACATTCCCGGCTCTGAGTACCTGAAGTTCGCTCAGCATCGCTGTGCTCTTTCTCTTTCGTCCGGAGTGGGCGGACGGCGGCTGTGTGGGGGTGGGCCACGAGAGACTCCGGCTCACCGGCGGCCGAACCATGTCCATCTCTGCCGCCGGGAACCGGATTACGTCCTTTGTCGCAGGTTGTTCAGGGTGGTCAGGTGAATTGACTCCGCCTGGAGCGGGCGGTCAGACAGCGATGCCGCCGTCGACGTTCCAGCTGGTGCCGGTGATGAAGTGGGCTTCGGGGCCGGCGAGATAGGCGACGGCGCTGGCGATGTCGGCGGGCTGGGCGAAGTGGTCGAGCGGCATGAGCTGCTTCAGGGATTCCGCGTACGGGCCGGAGTCGGGGGTCATGTCCGTAGTGGTGGGGCCGGGTTGCACGTTGTTGACGGTGATGCCGCGCGGGCCGAGTTCGCGGGCCAGGCCGCGGGTGAGACCGGCGACGGCGGCCTTGGTCAGGGCGTAGACGGTCGCGCCGGGGAAGTGGACGCGGTCGACGATGACGCTGCCGATGGTGATGATGCGACCGCCCTGGCCGAGGTGGGGGGCGGCGGCCTGGACGGCGCTGAACACGCCCCGGACGTTGACCGCGATGAGCCGGTCGAACTCCTCCAGCGGGAAGTCCTCGATCGGCGCGGCGTGGGAGGTGCCGGCGTTGTTGACGAGGATGTCCAGTGCGCCGAAATGCTGTGTGGTGCGGCTGACCGCGGCCCGGACGGCCTCGTGGTCCGCGTTGTCCGCCCGCACGGCCAGGGCGCCCGTCGCCTCGGCCACGGCGTCGGCCTGGTCCTTGGCGCTGGCGTAGGTGAAGGCGACCTGGGCGCCGTCGGCGGTCAGACGGCGCACGATCGCGGCGCCGATGCCCCGGGAGCCGCCCGTGACCAGGGCGGTCTTGCCGTCGAGGGGCCGCAGGCCGGATCGGGTGGTGCCGGGGGCGGGCTGGGTGCTCACAGAGGGGGGCTCCGATTTCTTCAGTACTGCGCTTTCGAACCGAACCGCTCGGTTACTCTAGCTGTGATGACAGTAACCTGAGCAACCAACAAGATCCATCCCGTGGCTGCGAACGATTCCTCAAGAATCTCCGATGCCCAGCACGGCTGGTGGTGTCCGAGCTGGTCAGCCATGTGGTGCCACGGTGGCGGAGTGACCGGCTTCGGGCTGCGGTCCGGACCAGGCGCCGTCCACGTCGTCGGCTCAGACGAGGGTCTGGTCAGCGGCTTTGAGGGAGGGGCCGTACCGGTTGGCGCCCGGGGAGCTGTCCACCGTCATGCTCACGAGGTACAGGATGGGCCCGACGGCCGGAATCAGGGCGACGAGCATTCTCCACCCGGACTTGCCGGTGTCGTGCAACCGGCGGACCGAGACGCTCAGCATGGGCACGATGAACGGCACCAGGAAGACGCTGAGCAATGGGAGGATCAGCCCGAGGGCCACAGATACGCGTTCGTCGGAGCGGAGCCTTCTTCGGGGCGCGTCGCGGCGCTGGGACGCCGCGACGCGATCGGGGTCCGGCGAGGGGCCGGGTCGGCAGAGCCGGCGCGGTGTCAGGCGCGGGGGAAGCCCTCGGCATCGAGGCGGAAGACGAGCTCGGCCTCGTCGCGCTTGGTGGTGTGCAGCTGCCAGTAGAGGGGCGTGATCTGCTCGGGCTTGGCCGCCTCGACGCCGGGGATGACGGAGACGCCGATCGACGAGTCGATGCCGACGTGGGCGGCCTGGATGCCGGTGCCGTCCAGCTCCTGGTGCAGGTTCATCACCCAGTTGCGCAGCGCCGCTGCGGCGGCGTTGACGTTGGCGACCCGCGGGTCGGGCCAGATCGAACCGGCGCCAGTTGTGTAGAGCAGGGTGCCCGCGCCGGCCTCCCGCATCGCCGGCAGTACCGCCTGAGTGGCAGCGATGGCTCCGTAGAGCTGGAAGTTCATCTCGAACTCCACATGAGACGGCTCGGTCTCGGCCGGAGCGGTCAGCTTGATGACCCCGAACGACCCCACCGGAGAGTACTCCAGGACATCGATCCCGCCGAACCGCGCGGCGGCGTCCTTGAGCGCCTGGGTGAGCGCGTCGCGGTCGAGCACGTCCGCGGGGAACGCGGCGGCGGTGATGCCCTCGGCAGTGAGCGTGCCGACAAGACCGTCGAGCTTCTCGCGGTTACGGGAGATCAGGGCGACGTCGAAGCCCTGGGAGCCGAAGGTGCGGGCGATGGCCAGGCCCATCTGGGGGCCGGCTCCGACGATGGCGATGCTGGTCACAGCGATCCTCTCCAAAAGCTGGTCGTAGTAAGGAAGACAGCTATCCGGATAGCCCTATCCACATCGAGATCAGGATAGGTCGCTCCGGTTCACTGCCGCCACCGTACCACCGAAAATGGATAGGGCAATCCGATTGCTGGGCTCTCCGGTATGCCCCTGCCGTCCAGCAGCCTGACGGCCCCGCCGCCCAGCCCTTGCAGCGACGCCGAGCGCAACCGGGAGCGGATCGCCGCCGCGGCGCGCAAGGTTTCGCGCGTGATGGTCTGGGTGCCTCGATGGCGTCCGTGGCCGGTGAGGCGGGGGTGGGGATCGCGACCATGTTCCGGCGCTTCCCCGTGAAGGAGGAGCTGGTCGACGCCGTCTTCATCGACCACGTGGACGTCTACGGCGATGCCGTCGCCGTCGCCCTGGAGGACTCCGACCCCTGGCGCGGGTACGTCGATTACATCGAGGCTGCCTGGGCGATGCGGGCCGTTGACAGCGGTTTCGTCGACGTCCTGATCACGACTTTCCCCCCTGCCAAGGCCCTGGAGCGCCGCCGCAACGAGGCCTACCAGGGCATGGTGGAACTCATCCACCGGGCCAAGGCGACGGGCCGGCTGCGCGAGAACTTCGACTCCTCGGACCTGGTACTGCTGCACATGGCCAACGCCGGTGTCCTCAACGCCACCGGCGACGCCGCCCCGACGGCTGGCGCCGCGTCGTCGTCCTGCTGGTCCAGTCCTACGAGGGCCCCGGCCCGCGAACCCCTGCCCGCCTCGCCCGAGCATGATGCCCTCTACAGGGCCGTGCTCCGCGCCGTCCGGCGGCCGTTGCGGAGCCGGAGCCGGAGCCGGAGCCGGAGCCGGAGCCGGAGCCGGAGCCGGAGCCGGAGTCGGAGCCGGAGTCGGAGCCGGATCCGGGTGACACCTGACCCAGGGGCGGGAGCAGCCGTCTCGTGGTGCGTGGGCGTCCACCTTCGCCGCCGCTACGAGGGCCTGCGGCTCATCGTGGAGCGCGCCGGGCGTTATTACGCCGTGCCGATCGGTGGTGGGAATTGTGCTGGTAGAGCATCGAGGGGCCAGGTCCCGGCCGAAGGGGACGCGGGTGAACCCGTAGTAGCCCTGGACACGGTTGTTCAAGGAATCCTCCTGGGACAGGGGCAGAACTCCGCCTGGGGCGGCGACAAGTTCGGCCGATTCGTCGGCCGTGGCCCGCTGTCCGAGCCGGGCGGCGAGACGGACCGCGCGCACAGCGGAGCGGACGGCGGGAGCGTGGAGGGCGTCGGCGGCGTGTTCGGCCCGGTGGCAGCAGACCTCCGCACGTGCTGGAGATGCCCGCCCGGGTCGTCGCGGAGGCTCTGAGCCATCACCACTGGCTCGAGCCGTACCAGCGTGACCGTTCAGGCTCTTCCGGCTGCCCCCGGCCGGTGCGGGCGGCGAAGGTGGTTACCGGAGATGACGGAGCCGATGCCGCATCCCGCGGGTCGGGAGCCATAGTGGAGAATGGCGGCCATGAGTGAGAACGTCTATTTCCAGGTTTCCGCGAACGGTGAGGATCTCGGCCGCATCGTCTTCCGGCTGTTCGACGACGTCGTGCCGAAGACCGCCCGCAACTTCCGTGAGCTGGCCACCGGCCAGAACGGGTTCGGCTACAAGGGTGCGCCCTTCCACCGGGTCATCACCGAGTTCATGCTGCAGGGTGGCGACTTCACCCACGGCAACGGCACGGGTGGCAAGAGCATCTACGGTGAGAAGTTCGCCGACGAGAACTTCCAGCTCAAGCACGACCGGCCGTTCCTGCTGAGCATGGCCAACGCGGGTCCGAACTCCAACGGCTCGCAGTTCTTCATCACCACTGTGGTGACCCCGTGGCTCGACGGCAAGCACGTCGTCTTCGGCGAGGTCGTCGAGGGCACGGACATCGTCAAGACGATCGAGGCGCTCGGCAGCTCCTCCGGCGCTACCAAGAAGAAGATCGTCATTGAGGAGAGCGGCGTCGTCCCCAGCGTCTGATCATCGTTCGTTCGGGGCGCCTGTCCAGCGCCCCGAACGGATGTCCACGTGCGCATGCACCACGGCGCCCTGTGGCCTACTGGGCGCGGCAGGCGGTCCGGGGTTGCCGAAGAGCGCGACGCCGCCGGGGGAGAGGCCGGGCCGGGCGCGGTACCAGCGGGCCGTCAGCCAGTTGTGCGTACTGGTTCAGGGCCTCGGCCAGGTGGGGCGAGCCGAGCCGAGCCGAGCTTCGCGGCTCGTGGTTCGGACGCGGTTGTCGGTCAGTCGTCATGGACCGACAGCGGACGGCAGCCGACCTGGATGATCGAGCCCGCCCGTGGCCTGCCCGAAGTCCCCGAAACCACCGGGGTAGCGGTCGTCGTACGGCCGCCGGCGGATGCCGCCTGGGTCGTCGGCGACCCGGGAGCCGACGACGGTATGTTCCCACTCCCGGAAGTAGTGGGGGATTGGTGAGTGCGAGGTAGTCCGACAATGCGGCGAGGTAGTCCGACAATGCCTCGCCCGTCGTCCGGGACTGCTTCTCGCGCAGACCGTTGGCATCGTGCAGGCCGCCGACCAGCCGGTTTGTCAGACCGTGCCTGGACTCGTGGCGGACGAAGTCCGCGTCCTTGGCCGTGTGCCTACCGGTTCTGGCGACCAGACCCATGTTCATCTCTGAAGGCCCGTTACAACTGCAGCGTCGGCTCCAGCCCCCTCTCCAAGCGTCAGCCGACGCCCGCGCGAGGGAGACCGCTCCGATGGCTCGGTGGCAGTTGCGTGCCCTCCTGCGGGCGCGTGGCGGCCATCGTGGACACCCTTGGTACGGGACCTGATGGCGGCCGGTAGCAAAGTCGGTCCAGGGAAAGCACCCGCCCACGAACGGCTGCGCATCCTTGCCTCCTGGGCCACCGACCAGCGCCTGTTCCCCTCGCAACCACTCAGCTGACTGCTGACTGCGTCGGACCGGTACATGGCCGGTCGCGGTCGTTCGGCCATTCCACAAGGCGGGCAGTTGCTCCACGAGCGTCCACAGTCAGGGGCTGTCGGGGTGACGTCCGCTGTCCCCGCGCAGGTGCGCGGCGGCGAGGGGGGAAGAGGTAGACGCGCTGGTCCTCACCGCGTCGGAGGACGTCGGCGAGGGTTTCCGGGACCGGCGCGGACGTCCGAAGCCGGTCCCGGAAACCCTCGTTCAAGGCGGGAGTTCTTTCGTACCCCTGTGTCCGGGTACCCGCCGTCGAGCGGAACGACGTCCAGCGAGCCGTCGATCGTCCATCACAGGGAGCTGCCATGGAACCGCACGACGCTGCCCCAGGCCATGACACCGTCCCCGTGGCCCTGATCACCGGATCCGACTCCGGGATCGGCCGCGCGACCGCCGTTCGGCTGGCCGAGGCCGGCATGGACATCGGCATCACGTGGCACAGCGATCAGGAAGGGGCACGGCAGACGGCGGAAGAGGTACGCCGGACCGGGCGCCATGCGGAGACGGAGCATCTGGACCTCACTCGACTTCCGGAGGCCGCGGACGTGATCGACCGGCTGGCCGAGCGGCTCGGCAGGGTCGACGTGCTGGTCAACAACTCGGGGATCGGCACCATGACGCCCTTCCTCGACCTGGATCTCAGTACGGTGCGCCAAGTCATCGATGTGGATCTGCTGGGGCCTTTCCTGTGTGCCCAGCGCGCCGCCCGCCGCATGATCGCCCAAGGGGGCGGCGGTCGGATCATCAACGTGACCAGCGTCCACGAGCACCAGCCGCGGGTGGGCGCGGCACCGTACTGCGCGGCCAAGGGCGGCCTCGGGCTCCTCACCCAGGTCATGGCGCTCGAACTGGCCGAGCACGGGATCACGGTCAACTCCGTCGCTCCGGGAGAGATCGCCACCCCGATGACCGGCCAGGAGGACACGGACGTCACCTCCGAACGGCGGCCCGGCGTGCCACTGGGCCGCCCGGGCGATGCCCGTGAGGTCGCGGCCGTGATCGCCTTCCTCGCCGGAGAGGACGCGTCGTATGTCACGGGCGCCTCCTGGGCGGTGGACGGAGGGATGCTGCGGATGGGACCGCAGGCCGGCAGCCATCTCCCCGACGACGGCTGGCGGCGCCCGTGAGCGTGCGCGGGAAGCGTCACACGCTTATCCGCCGTCGGCCCAGACCTTGGACATGCTTGGGTGGTTCGCAGCCACGTCGTTGAGCAGGAGCTTGCCGCCGGTGGTGTCCTGCGCGTTCGCGGTGGTGATGACGACGGTCGGCACGAGGTCGAGCGTGTCCGTGATCAGGTGCCGTTTGCATCCCTTGATCTTCTTGCCGGCGTCGATGCCCTGGCTGGTCTCGGCCACGTTGGTCGAGGTCTTCACGCTCTGCGCGTCGATCACGGCCGCGGTCGGCTCGGCACTTCTCTGACAGGGTGGGTGACCTGCCGGTTTCCGAGTCACCCTGCGAGGACGAGGTCGGCCAGGCGGGCGATGCCGAGCATGGCGGGGTGAACGCCATCGCTTTTCAGTCGGCAGTCGCGAAGCATCTTCCAGCCCCACAGGTTGGCCCGCGCCAGTATGCCGCGACCAGCAGGACCCGGTCTTCCAGCGGCAGGCTCCACGGCCGGCCCTCGCGGACGGGGTCCGCTCCCTCGCGCCGCAACGCGGTGATCAGCTTGCCGAAGTGGCGCGAGCTCAGAAGCCGCATCTCTCCGCTCTTGGAACGTGTGGATCGAACAGAGATCCTTGTCGGGTGTCCTATCGGCGATACGCGCATGAAGTCGGGGGCGAGTGCCCGTTTGTGATCGTTGCGAGATGAGTTGAGGGGGCTTTCAGTTCAGATCGGGGCTAGCCTGACGGGCCCTGCTCGCTCGATGGTGAGGAGAGTAAGTGCCCACTCTGATCAACGCTGTTGATGTCCGTCCACGCGTGTCCTACAGGACCATCCAGATCGGCCCCATCTTCTTCGAACAAGCGCCGGCGGAGGACGACATTGTCCAGATCCCGGGGGAAGGCTGGAGGCTTACCTCCAGCGACAACGACTTTTACCCTTTGGTGCGTTTAGAGGTGTGGAACGGGCCCGCTGCTGAGCCATCAGGCTCTTGGGAGTATGAACGGGCTTTTCATTCTCCGATGGCAGATCACCTCGCGGTGGTCGACTTGGGCGGGGTCTGCTACGGCGAGATCCAGCTGCGGCCGGGGCGCTATCACCTGCGTTTACTCTGCCGAGGGCGAGATCATGTTGAGGCTTCGCTGGCACTCGATCCCTTCCCGCCGGAAGGGCCGCACGAGGATCCCCTTGAGGTGTGGGTTGTCCAGATGTGGCCTCATGCCGACTGAGGAGCCGCCCCTCAACCGATTTTGGAACGTGTGGAACGAACAGAGTTCCTGAGCGGGTGATCTTCCGGCGATACGCGCATGAAGGCAGGGCCTCCCGGTAGCTCGGGGGTGCGATCCCATTCCGAGCGGTTCCCCGAGGCCCTGTTGCCGTTGTTGTACGCCCCCGAGCCCGTCGACTCCAACTTCGCCGACGTCGCAACAAGGTCCAGCTCTACCGCGATCTCCTTGGTCCGAAGCGGCCCCTGCCCCGTGGACCGCCGGTGTTCCAGCACGCCCAGAATCCGCTGACAGTCCGGCGCCAGAACCGTCACCGGCAGTCCTTCCCGCCAGGGCGGCACCATCGAGCCCGGCACCGGCGCGAGCGACGGCGCCGCTTCCTCCTCCGCCTCGGTCGTGGTCACGGCAGTGGAGTCGGCCGCAGCAACTGCAAGGGCTGCGACCAGTTCCTCCCGCGCGATCACCGCCGGTCCAGCTCGATCTCCGCGGCCTCCAACACCTCAGCCAGCCGCGCGACTTCCTTCCGCAAGCCCTCCACGCCCGGGCAGCCGCCACCCGCTCCTTCAGCGTTCCCAGCACCGACGCCGCCGCGCACCCCCGACCATGAAGCGGACACAAGACGTCGCGACGCTCCCACAACCAGAGCGAAACCACGCCTGACCAGAAGGAATCCACGCATCACGTCGGTTGAGATACGGCTTCTCAGGTGGCGTGGCTGGTCTGGTCGTAGGGCTGGTGGACCTCGCGTGCGGTGAGGAAGGCGCGAACCTCCCTCCCCTACCCGAGCGGGGGTTGCCCTCGTGGGGTTCCACCGTACGCGGGTCGTGCCGGTGAGGGCGTGGGTGCGCGCCATCGAGCGTGAGGCAGCCGGCCGGGTGGGGAAGCCCAGCTGTCCAGATGCCGGGGCCGGTCTCGTACTCCCAGAGGGACGAGACCGACATGTCCCTGGTCAGCGTTGATTCCACCACCACGTGGGCTCATCACGATGCGGCGGGCCTGTGGGTCAGCGAGGAGACCCTGGCCGCGATCGAGGAGGCAGCCTCTCAAAAGGGGGAGCGCCCGAAGGACAAGGCGGGCCAGACGGCGCAAACGATCCGGTCCAGGACCAACGGCGACGCATCCGCCGAAGACGGCGGTCCCGGCTGAAGGCCGCACTGCTCGGCCGGTCCCGCGGCGGACTGACCAGCAAAATCCACCTGGCCGCCGACCGGCGCTGCCGACCGATGGCGCTGGTCTATTTGGATCGGGCTCTGCCGCTGTTTCGCTGGACAGGGAGCGGGGTGATCTTCTAATGGACGTCGAGTAGGAATAGCTGCGTCCGTTCGCCGGCACGGTTCCCGGCTTCGGCGTCGGAATGAGTTTTCACCCCCGCGAAACCGGTTGGTGAGGGTGCAGCTGGCAGTGGTGTCCCTGTTCGGCTGTACATTCGGTTCCGCCTCTTGGAGGCTGCCCGCGCCAACTTTGCTCTGGCGGTAGGCACCCGGACAGCGCTATGCACCCTTGGTGCCCTCAAGTGCCGCAGGAGTAATCGTGAACAAATGGACAGCCTGTGGGGCCATCGCAGCGGGGGCAGTGCTACTCGGCCTTTATCTGCTCGAGGTCCTTGCGTCCCCTTACTCGATCTTCGCCGTCCTGGCCGGAACAGGCTTGCTCGTCGATGGGGTGCGCAGGATCTATCAGCTCCGACGTCCTCAGGGGTTCCAGAACTCCTAGGACATGCCTGGTTGATCATGTGACTCCGCGTGGCCGTGTCGTTGATGTGGACATGGGGCGGGGCGATCTGACGGATGCCGAGTGGGAACGGCTACGGCCGTTCCCCTGGTGTGGACCGGCGTGCAGTGGCGTCACCTTCCCGAGCGGTTCGGGCCATGGAAAACGGTCTATGAACGCCATCGCCTGTGGTCGGCCGATGGAACCTGGGAACGCCTGCTCCAGCAGGTCCAGGCCGAGGCCGACGCTGCCGGAGAGATCGACTGGAACATCTCGGTCGACTCCACCATCGTGCGAGCACATCAGCGCGCCCCGGCGCCCGCACCGAACCACCACCGGTACCCGCCTCAAAGGGGGACGCAGCAGCAGAACCAGGGCGGAACACCGTGGCAGAGCCTCGTCGCCCGCCTGATGGAGATGGTGCAGGAGGTGAGGGCCTGGGCCGTTCACGGGGTGGGTGCGCCAGCAAGCCTCACCTGAGCGCGGACGGCCGCTGCCGCCCGCTCTCTCTGATCATCACACCAGGACAGCGCGCGGACTGTACCCAGTTCAAGCCCGTGTTGGAGGAGATGCGTGTCCGCGCATCGGGCCCGGGTAGACCGCGCAGGAAGCCTGACAGCCTCGCGGCGGACAAGGCGTACAGCAATGGCCCTTGCCGTGAGTACCTGCGGCGCCGGGGTATCCGGCACACGATTCCGGAGAAGACCGACAGTCAGGCAACCCGACTGCGCAGAGGGTCGCACAGCCGGACAAAGTCCTAGCTGTTGCGGGCCATGAGGTTGTTGACGGTGTGGCCAGGGATCAAGGTGTCCCGAGCAGCGTCGCGACGGCTGCCCGTGCATGACGGGCTGGAGTCGGGTCGCCACTGATGCCGGCTGTCACGATGGCTCCTTCGGCAAGTAGGAAAACCGGTTCAGCCACTGGCAGCCCGATGGCGTGGACCCACCGCGCGATCTGATCGTGGAATCCCTGCTTGTGCGACCGGACTTCGGCGAACACCGCCTCGGACGATGGGCCGAGCTCGCCGTAGGCGTTGATCCAGGCGCATCCGCGGAAGCCGGGTTCTGCGAACCACTCGGCAAGCCAGTCGAAGATCGCGAGTACGCGCTCGCGGGGATCCAGGACCCGCTCCACGTGGGCGGCCAGGTTTCCCCTCCATCGCTGGTCGCGACGTTTGAGCATCGCCACGACGAGGTCCTCCTTCGCCGCGAAGAACCGGTAGATCCGCTTCAGCGGCAGACCGGATGCCGCACGGATCTCGTCCATCCCGACCGCCTGGATGCCTCGCTCGTAGAAGAGCCTCTCCGCTGCATCGAGCAGTGCTTCGCGGTCCAGGCGGTTCTGCTCGTCACTGATCGGGGCTGGCATGGGGGGCTCCTTGACGTCGAGAACGATCGTTCCCTACCTTAGACCCCGCCGATAGAGAACGCACGTTCTCGATATGAGGAGGTCACAGTGCCGGAAGGTCGCCCGCCCTACCCACCGTTCACACAGGAGACGGCCCTGCAGAAGGTCCAGGCGGCTGAAGATGCCTGGAACACCCGCGATCCCCTCCGAGTGGCACGGGCGTACACGCCGGACTCGACGTGGCGGAACCGGGACACGTTCGTCCATGGCCGCGATGAGATCGTCGCTTTCTTGACGCAGAAGTGGGAGCGCGAACTGGATTACGCGCTGCGCAAGAGCCTCTGGGCGTTCCACGAGGACCGGATAGCCGTCCGCTTCCAGTACGAGTGGCACGACGCGGAAGGCCAGTGGTGGCGCAGTTACGGCAACGAACTGTGGGAGTTCGACGAGGGCGGTCTCATGCGGCGCCGCGAGGCGAGCATCAACGACGTCTCCATCCCTGAGGCCGATCGGCGGATCCGCGGCCCTCGACCCACGGACGAGCACGGAGTCGACTTCCCGCTCCGGTAGCGTCCGCCGCCACGCCGCCCCAAGTCGGTGGGCTCAGGCAGCGCGACCGTCTGAGCCCACCGCGCTCAAGTAGTTGGTGGGAAACCGTGTGCTCCACGCCAACGCGCCCGTGTCCATCGAGGGGTGACGTCGTCTTGCCGAACCCGGCCGAACCCGGCCGATCGCCCATGTCGCAGCCGAGATGGGAATCTCCCGAGCCAGTGCATCGAAGTGGGTCAACCGCTACCACCGGCATGGGGAACTCGCTCTCCCTCGACCGATCCTCCGCCCTGCACAATCAGCCGACCGCTACCCCGGACGCCCTGGTCGCGAGGATCGACGGACTCCGGCGTAGTCACCAGTGGTCAGCCACCCGGATCGACTTCGAGCTCACCCAAGCCGGGACACCGGTCAGCCGTCGCACCGTAAGCCGGCACCTCGCCCACCTCGCCCACCTTGGCCTGAATCGTCGACGGTTCATCGATCCCAACGGTGACTCAACCCACGAGCCCCGTCGAATCGTGGCCGACGGCCTGGTCACATGGTGCACGTTGACGTGAAGAAGATCGGCCGAATCCCCGACGGCGGCGGCTGGCGTGCGCAAGGCTGCGACAGCGACCACGCCCGAGCAGTCGCCAGGAACAAGAAGAAGACCGAGCGCGGCGGCTACGTCTACCTCCACTTCGCCGTCGATGGCTTCAGCCGACTCTCCTACACCGAAGCCCTCCCGGATGAGAAGACCGCGACGGCGATCGCGTTCCTGTACCGGGACCGGACATCGTTGGCTGCCCAGGGAATCGCCCGGATCGAGCGCATCATGACCGACAACGGCGCCTGCTACCGCTGACGCATTCGCGCGTGCCCTTCTGCCGTCGCGTCATCAGCGGAGCACGCCGTACACACCCAGGCACAACGGCAAGGTCGAGAGGTGCAACCGGATCCCGGCCGAAGAGTTCCTGAACGCCCAGCCTTGGTTGTCAGAAGCCCAACGGGCAGAAGCCCAACGGGCAGAAGCCCTCGGGGTCTGGAACATCCACTACAACTACCACCGCCCCACACCTCCGTCGGGTCGCCCTCGCTGCGGTGCGCTCTCGTGCGACGAGCCGGAGTGCGCAGCGGAGTCGGGCGTACGGAGTGATCCGGTGGCGGTGGAGGAGTGGCTGCGCGAGGACACCCAGGAGACCCGGCATCTGCGCTGTCGGCGGAGCTTCGGGGACTGCACGATGCCGGAGCCGCTGGGGGAGGTGCCCCCTGTGGCGACGGTGAGGGTGAACGCCGCCGACGTCTTGCGGAATGTCTGGCTTCGCAAATTCATGCGGGTATTGGACATTCCGGTACTGCCGTTGTCCCTGGTGGAGTTGCGCCCATAGTTACCCGCATGGAGTGACTCGCAGGTCAGCTGTGGCGGTGGAGAAAGGGGTGGCCCGGCCGGAACGCTCCTTCACGCTGGAGCGCGGCGACTCATAGCTTACGAGTTGTCCGAACTGTCACCCAGTGCAGGAGTGAACAGAAATGACACGCATCCGAAGGCTCGCCGCATCCGCCGCGGTCGTGGCCGCGTTGATGGCCGGTACCAGCGCCATCTCCATGACCAGCGCGACGGCGGCCCCGGCTGCCCCGGCAAAGGAATTCGCCCCCACCGCCCTCTACTGCGGGTACCACGGTGCCGTGACCCCGCCCGAGATCGCGTACGGCAGCACCGGAAACGCCGTGCGCGAGGCCCAGTGTCTGCTCCAGTACTGGGGCTTCTACGTCGGCCCGAGCGGTATCGACGGAGACTTCGGCAGCAACACCCGAGCGGCCACCCGCGACTTCCAGGCCACCTGCCGCATAGGCGTCGACGGCCGCATCGGACCCATCACCTGGAACCGCCTCCGCAACGGCTGCTGACCGCATCCGTGCCTCAGTGTCGGCCCCGCGGTCCCCGACCGCGGGCCGACACCTGATCTCCAGGCCACGCACCTCGCACATCAGCGGGAGGGAATCATGTCCGGTACGTTCCGCATGCTGCACGGGCCCCGTCTCCGTCCGGGGCGCGCGGGCCGTCCGGGCCGCGCGGGTCCCGGACTCGCCGCTCTCCTCGCGGTCGTGACGGGCCTCGCGCTGGGCCCGGGCACCGCACCGGCGCTCGCCGGCACCCCCGCGGGGGCCTCCTACGCCGAGCCCGCCGAATGTCCGTGGAGCAGTTCGTCGCATCCCACCGGCTTCCGGATCGGTGACTCCGGTCCCGGCGTCGCCCATCTGCAGTGCCTGCTCGTCCGGCGCGGCTACTCCGTTCCGGACCACGGTGTCTACGACGCGCGGACCCACCAGGCGGTGCTTGAGTTCTGCCGCGCCGAGGGAATCGGCTACGACGGGATTCTCGGCCCGCGCTTCTGGACGGCCCTGCACCGGTGACCCGCGCTCATGACGGGCCCGGCCGTGCCAGCCCCAACGCCTCGCGTACGGCGGTGAGGATCGCCTCCGGGGCCGCGCCCAGGGCTTGACCGCCCTGTTCCACGAGGAAGCCCAGCCCAACACCACGACGACCTCGCCGACACGGTGCGGATCCTCGCCAGCCCCGATGGCGTCGACCGGCTCCCGGCTCCCGGCCGCCGCCGACGCCACCGGCCATACACATAGCGCTCCGCGCGCCATGATGATCGGCCATCGCCATGACGGGCCGGGCAGCGCGCATGTCGCCGCAGCCCGAGCCCTGCCGGGCACGCTGGAACAGGCCCGAGAGGCCATTCGCACCTCCCGGGCCGCCACCCTCGGCATCTTCGACTTCGAGGCGACGCGCTGACCGATGCGACTGTCGGCATCCAGATCCGGCTGGGGCCCGACGGCCGCTGGTTCCCTTCCACCCTGGTAGTGGGTGAGTCCGGTGTAGCGGCTTTCGGGGCCAGGCGCTGTTCGGTGAGGAATGCGTGGGCGGCGGTGGCCAGGGTGATGTGGTGGTGCCGGCCCTTCCAGGAGCGGCTCTCACATGGTCCGGGTCGAGATCGTGTTTGAGTTCGCGGTGGTCGTGCTCCCGTCTTGGACCGGTCGCAGCTCAGAATCTTGTCCCTGCTCCGGGCCGGCTGGCTCAGATGATGTTCAGCCGCCGTGCCTCGCGCATCCACGAAGGGAACTCGGACAGCAGCCTGTCGTAGAGCTCCGCATCGGGTACGCCGCTGATGTCGTCGACGGCGAAGAACCCCACGTTGTCGACGCGCCGGCCCGGCAGGGTGTCGAACCGCTCCAGCACGCCGTAGTCGGAGCGCCCCAGTCCGACGAACTGCCAGAAGACCGGTTCGTCCACCGCCTCCCGCAGCTCGGCCTCTATCTCCTTGTTTCGGTAGACGCCGCCGTCGGAGAAGAAGAGCACCAGCGTGGGGGCTGCCGCCGGGTGCTCACGGACGTACGTCCGCACCTCGGCGATCAGCTTCTGCTCCTCGTTCTGAATTCCGACCGCGCGCATGTCCACCTGCCCCGGCAGCAGGCCCTTCCGCGGCTTCTTGCGCCGGAACAACGTCAGTTCACCGACCCGGACATGACGCTGCAGCCACTCCGGCAGGTCACCTAGGGTGAGGTCCGGCAGCCGGGCCGGATTCGACGCGAACGTCCATGCCTGCATCTCACCGTCGTCGTCGAGCTGCGCGGCCACCGCGGCCATCCGCTCCACGACGTCGGCCACGACACCCTTCGAATACAGGAACGACATCGACCCGGAGGCGTCCAGGACCAAGATGACGCGCGCGGTCACTCCCGCCGCCCCGTGCTTGCGCAGACTGACGGCCACCTGCTCCTTGCGCAGGGAGAACCGCTTGCGCATGTCCACCGGCAACTGCTCCTCGCCCTTGACGAGACGCGGGGCGGGGGTGATCGGGGCGCGGGGCGGGGTGGGAG